>NZ_JBQFPK010000004.1:0-364799 GCF_056534465.1 Ruegeria sp. D3 | reverse complement strand
TAGCCAAGTTTCTGCAACTGCAAAGCGGACTCGGGCGTCATCGCGACCCGGTTCTCACCGTCCAGTATTTCCTTTGGTGTGCCTAGCTTCACTGGCAGTCCCCCTAAGTTTCACTCGGTCCGAGCGGTTCATCGGATATGTTTGATAAGCACGCTGTGTAGCTGACGCAACATTATTTCGCAAGCGCAGCATCCGTGACGCTGTGTCATTGCCTTGGCCACTCTAAATCCACCTGCGGGTTTTGCGTTCGTAACGGGCAAAATCAGTGCGGAAACTCCGCCGCATTCGATCTTCTTCCGGCAGGATAAAGCGCCGCTCCAGCAACCAGACGAAGATCGGAATCAGGGCCAGCGACAGCACTGCATCGAACCGCAGAACCAGACCGGCCAGAATCAACACGTCGCCCAGATAGATCGGATTTCGGCTGCGTGAATAGATGCCCGACTGCACCAAAGACGAGGGCGTTTCGTGCGGAATGACTGTTGTCTTGAAACGACGAAACTCGGCCACAGCCAGAACCGCCAGCAAGATGCCGCCGCCGATCAAAATGCCGCTCAGCAAGTCAGTCAGGCCGCTGTCCAGGGACAGCCCCATCGGGAATTGGCGCGCCTGGAGCCAGGCAACACATGCAAACCCGACAAGCCAGACAGGTGGTATATCGACCCAGCGCATTGGCAGCCTCCTCAGCGGACGACATGCAAAGGCACGTCGCTTCTGCGTGTCCTCGTACCGTTTTAGGGCCAGATTCGCAAAAGCGCGGGATGTCGCATCAATGGACAGAGAATTCAGGATCGGTTACGCCATTGAAAAAGACGCATTCTCAACACAAGGCCACTCCCTGCGATGACCGACTTTGCCGCGACAAAAGCCCTTTTCGAGCTACCCGACGGAGTGATCTATCTGGACGGGAATTCTCTGGGCCCCCTGCCCCAAGCCGCCGGGAAAACCGTGGCCCGCATGATAGAGGATGAGTGGGGTCAGATGCTGATCACTGGCTGGAACAAGGCCGGCTGGATGGGGTTGCCGACAGGTCTGGGCGATCGCATCGGGCGGCTGATCGGAGCGGAACCGGGCAGTGTCGTGACTGGCGACACGCTGTCGATCAAGGTGTATCAGGCCGTCGCCTCGGCGCTGGAGCTGTGCCCGGATCGCAGGGTAGTGTTGTCAGACAGCGGCAACTTTCCCTCGGATCTGTATATGGTCGACGGCCTTTTGCGCTCGCTTGGGTCTGATTATGAGTTGCGCGTTGTCGCCCCCGAAGATGTCGCCGCACACATCACCGAGGACGTAGCGGTTTTGCTGCTGACTGAGGTCGATTACCGCACCGGCCGGATGCACGACATGAGGTCACTGACCGAACTGGCCCATACAAAGGGTACTGTGACGGTCTGGGATCTGGCCCATTCCGCCGGCGCAGTTCCGGTGGACCTGTCCGGTTGCAATGCGGATTTCGCGGTGGGCTGCACTTATAAATATCTCAATGGCGGCCCCGGCGCGCCCGCATTCATTTATGTCGCGCCCCGTTTGACGGATCGCGTACGCCCGGCCCTGTCAGGCTGGCTGGGGCACGAAGCCCCGTTCGCATTCGATCTGGACTACCGCCCCGGTAACGGGATCGAGCGGATGCGCGTCGGCACTCCTCCGATCATCCAAATGACGGCGCTGTCAGCGGCGATGGATATCTGGGACCTGGCCGATATGGCGGATGTGCGCGCGAAGTCCATCGAATTGACCGAGCTGTTCATCACTCGGGTCGAGGCCACATGCCCCGACCTGACCTTGGCAAGCCCGCGTGATCCGGCCCAACGTGGCAGTCAGGTTTCCTTCCGGTTTGCCGAAGGCTATGCCGCCATGCAGGCCTTGATCGCACGCGGTGTGATCGGAGATTTCCGGGCCCCTGACATCATGAGGTTCGGATTCACCCCGCTCTATATAGACGCGCAGGACGTTGAGAACGCTGTCACAATTCTGGCCGACATAATGACGAACCGACTATGGGATACGCCAGAGTACAAAACGCGCCAGCGGGTTACGTAACCTCGATTCCCGCTCCAATAACCGTGGCAAGATTAGAGTTTGAGCGGATGAATTCCTGATAATCGCTGGCCGAGGTTTTTATCCCGCGCAGCGCTGAGGCAATCATCTTGGCCGTTTCCCGTGGCCCATCGAACAAACGCACGCGTCCCTTTTCTGCCTCGCGCCGTAGCCAGTCAGCATAAAGCGCCATCAACTGCGCCTCACCCTGTGTCACGATATCGGCGGCAGTGGACACGCTGGCATCCAGCAGCTCTAACCCGTGCGGCGAGGACATGATCTCGGCCATGCCATCCGTTTGCACATGGATCGCATTTCCGATGATTTGCGAAACTGATCCCTCCATATTCAGCGCTTCGGCAACGGCGGCCGTTTTACGCTCGTAGTGCAAATGTGTCAGTTGGCGCAGGATGGCCTCTTTGTTTTGAAAATGCAGGTACAGGGCAGGTCGGGACATACCCGCGCCTTTGGCGATGTCATCCATTGACGTTTTTTTGAACCCATAAGCCGAGAAGGCTTGAAGCGCCGAATCCAATATAGTCAGGCACTTATCATCCAAAACATAATTTTCCAGTGTAGCTTTTGACATTTTTTACCCATTTTGTCAGTTGACCATCTGACATATTCAGCTAACTATGTCAGAAAGTAACGACAGCTACAAGGCAAGAGGAAGCGCAATGGCGACCAATCTGAAGATCAACGGAACGTCACATCAGGTCGACCTGCCTGAAGACGTCCCTCTTTTGTGGGTCCTGCGAGATGAGCTTGGACTAACCGGCACAAAGTTCGGATGCGGCGTTGCAGCGTGCGGCGCTTGTACCGTTCACATTGACGGCGAGGCTGTTCGGTCCTGCCAAGTTGCGTTGTCAGATGTGTGGGGCGACATCACCACGATCGAAGGACTTGGAACACCAACCGCTATGGCCAAGATCCAGCAGGCATGGGTCGATCATCAGGTTGCGCAATGCGGCTATTGTCAGTCAGGTCAAATCATGCAGGCCGCGGCGCTGCTGGCCGAAAATCCAACGCCGACGGACGCCGATATTGATGACGCAATGCAAGGAAACCTTTGCCGTTGCGGCACTTACCCGCGCATCCGGGCTGCGATCCATGACGCGGCCTCCAAACTGAAGGAGGCATAAACCATGGCGTCTGTTGGAAAAATCCTCCGTCGTACGTTCCTTGTCGGCTCGGCCGCCGTTGTCGGCGGTGTCGCCTTTGGCGCTTATTACGTCACGCGTCCGGCCGCGAACCCGCTGCGACCCGACAAAGGAGAGACCGCCCTTAGCCCCTTTGTCCTGATAGACCAGCAGGGAGTAACCCTGTTTGCTCCGCGTGCCGAGATGGGACAGGGCGTTATGACCACGTGGGCCGCACTCATTGCCGAAGAGCTTGATGTTGAGATCGACGACATCCGCGTGTTGCACGGCCCTGCGGCTGCTGCCTATTACAACTCGGCACTCATGGCCGAGGGGCTGCCTAATAAGGGCTATGACGCCAGCGAGTTCCAGCACAACCTGGGCGAGGCCCTTGGCGTGCTTGGCAAACCGCTGAGTCTTCAAGTCACAGGTGGCTCGACCTCTATGAAAGACGGGTTCGAGCGGATGCGTGAAGCCGGTGCCACCGCGCGTGAGACGCTTAAGCAGGTCGCCGCTGATCGGCTGGGCGTGGATCGGGCACAATTGAAAACCGAACGTGGCGCAGTGATCGCGCCGGATGGCACGCGCATTTCTTATCCCGAGCTCGCCAAAGCCGCCGGTCAGATCGAACCGCCCAACGTTGCATTGCGCGACCCATCGACCTGGCGCCTATTGGGTCAGAACCTACCCCGTGTCGACGTGGTAGAGAAATCCACCGGCACAGCTGAGTTCGGCATCGACGTGCGACCCGAGGGTTTGAAGTTCGCTTCCGTTCGAATGAACCCGAAGCTGGGCGGCACAATGAAGGGATATGACTCCAGTTCAGCCGAATCCATGCCCGGCGTCGAAAAGATCGTCAATCTGGGCAACGGTGTCGCGGTGGTCGCAAGCAACACCTGGCTTGCCATACAGGCGGTCGAAGCCATCGACATCGACTGGGGTGACGCCCCCTACCCCCCCGAAACCGACGGCCTGTTTGCCAAGATTGCCGAAGCGTTTGACGACTCGCCAAACTCGACCATGCGCGATGATGGCGACGTGGACGTTTTGCCCGACGGCGCGACAGAAATCTCGGCGGAATACAAAGTGCCGTACCTGGCCCACGCCACAATGGAGCCGATGAACGCCACGGCCCTGTTCACTGGCACCAAGCTAGACCTGTGGTGTGGCAACCAGGCACCGACATTGATCCAGATCCGCGCCGCGAATACAGCCAATCTGGATACCGAGGCGGTCGATATTCATACCACCTATCTAGGGGGCGGTTTCGGTCGCCGTGGTGAACTGGACTTTGCAGAAATCGCCACCAAAGTTGCGATGGCGGTACCCAGTGTTCCGGTTCAGACGACCTGGAGCCGGGAAGAGGATATGCGTCACGATTACTACCGCCCCGGTGCAATCGCCCGGATGCGCGGAGCGGTCAAGGATGGCACTGCCGTTCTGATCGACGGTAAGGTGGCGTCGCAATCCAGCACGCAACAAGCAGTTGAACGCTACACTGGCCTGCCGGGCGGCGGCCCCGACAAGGTTCTTGTCGAGGGGTTGTTCAACCAGCCCTACGCCGTGCCGAACTACCGCATCAGCGGTCACATTGCCGATCTGGACGTACCCGTTGGATTCTGGCGCTCGGTCGGCAACAGCCATAACGGGTTCTTCCACGAAACTTTCATGGACGAAATGGCCCATGCCGCAGGTCGTGACCCGCTGGAGTTTCGGCTGGAGCTGGCCAAGGCCGAATTCGCCCCAGCTGCAGGTGTTCTGCAAGCCGTGAAAGAGATGTCCGGCTGGACCGGAGAAACCCCAGACGGTGTCGGACGGGGCGTCGCCATGACCTACAGCTTTGGCACGCCGGTTGCTCAGGTCATCGAAGTGGTTGACGAGGACGGCACCATTCGCATCGCTAAAGCGTGGATCGCCTGCGACGTGGGCATCGCTTTGGATCCGGGCACGGTCGAGGCGCAGATGTTCGGTGGAATGATGTATGGCTTGTCGGCCGCCGTTATGGGTGAAATCACGTTTGCGGACGGAGAAGTAGAGCAATTCAACTTCCCCGACTACGACGCGCTGCGCATGCACAACGCTCCGGTGACCGAGGTACGTATCCTCGAAACCAACCCACGCCTGGGAGGCGTGGGTGAGCCTGGCACACCTCCGTCAATGCCTGCACTTGGAAACGCTTTGTTCGACCTAACGGGCGAGCGCGCACGCACCCTGCCACTGATCAATCAGTTCGATTTGCTGGTTTGATCGCGATGCGCCGGTCTGGTTCTTCTCTCCTGGACCGGCGCACGCCTTCTATGCCGATTGCTGCAGCGTTGCGGCCTTAGAGCCAGCAGACCATGCATGAACAGCTTCTCCGAACGCTTTGAACAGCGGGCGCGAGACCGGATCGTTCTCGGCATCCCATTCCGGGTGCCATTGCACCGAAAGCGTAAAACCCGGGGCGTCCTTTATATAGATCGCTTCTGGCGTGCCATCCGGCGCGTGGCCATCTACCACAACCCGATGCCCGACCGTCTTGATCCCCTGCCCGTGCAGAGTATTCGTCATGACTTCGGTCGCATCCATCAAACGGTGAAATACGCCACCTTCGGACAGTGTCACGATATGGCGCAGCGCAAACTTTTCTTCCAACGTCCCATCCGGTGGCATGCGATGGTTCATCCGCCCCGGAAGATCGCGAATTTCGGGATAAAGTGTTCCACCCATCGCCACGTTGACCTCTTGAAACCCGCGGCAAATGCCAAAGAACGGCTGGCCCCTTTCGACACAGGCCCGCACCAACGGCAGTGCGATCGCATCCCGCGCCCGATCAAAATCGCCATGCGCATCGGTTGCGCACTCACCATATTCCTCGGGGTGCACATTCGGGCGCGCGCCGGTCAGCAAAAAGCCGTCACAGACGTCCAGCAATTCTTCCACTGAAACGTAGCGGGGATCAGCCGGAATTAGCATCGGCAAACAGCCTGACACGTTCGCAACCGCGTCCGAATTCATGGTCCCACCGGCATGGGTCGGGTATTGATCATCCAACAAGTATGAGTTGCCGATAATACCCACAATAGGTCGAGGCATTCTTCTTTCCCGGTTGTTTTTGCGTTTCGGGAAAGCTAGCCGCCGTCACAGCAGCGCGCAATAGCACAGCCCCTGTGTGGCAGCGCAGGCCCTTGTTCACTTATGCACAAGTGGAACAAGAAACAGTCAAATGACCATTTGTGAGGCATTCCACGAACACCGAAAGTCGAAGGGCCCGGGGGCTCTTCGACAGGTTCATCAAATCTCGCCGATCAGGCTGGCAGCTTCGATCCCCGCCATCGCCGCGATCGCGTCATTGTCCGAGGTGTCGCCGGTCACGCCAACAGCGCCGATCACGGCCCCTTTCTTGTCGCGCAACAATACGCCGCCCGGCACAGGCACAACCTGCCCGCCGTATACACCGTTCACAGCGGCCATGAAGTACGCCTGCGCCTCGGCCCGGGCCATCTGCGCGGTGCCTGCCATACCCAGCATGACCGCCCCATAGGCTTTTCCCTGCGCAATCGCAAAACGACCGGGCGCGGCACCGTCTTCGCGCTCAAAGGCGATCACATGACCACCGGCGTCCAGAACAACAACTGACAGAGGTTTCAGCTCCAATTCGCGGCCCTTTTCCAAAGCCTTGCGCACAATCGTGCGCGCCTTACGCAATGTAACAGCCATGCCTGATCCCTTTCATCTGGCCAAAAATATCCTCGGGGGAGCGGGAGGGGCAGACAGCCCCCTCGTTCCAACCCCATTCATTCACCCCAGGCTAGCCTTCAGCTCCAAGCGGCGCGTGTGCAGAACCGGCTCGGTGTAACCCGAAGGCTGAACCCTGCCTTTGAAAACCAGATCGCAGGCCGCTTGGAACGCCACACCATCAAAGCCGGGGGCCATCGGGCGATAGCTTGGGTCGCCTTCGTTCTGGCGATCCACCACGGCGGCCATCTTCTGCATCGCCGCCATCACCTGTTCTTCGCTCACCACGTCATGGAGCAGCCAGTTGGCCAGCGCCTGCGACGAAATCCGGCAGGTTGCGCGGTCTTCCATCAGACCGATATCGTTCAAATCCGGCACTTTCGAACAGCCCACACCCTGATCAATCCAGCGCACAACATAGCCCAGAATGCCCTGCGCGTTGTTCTCGATCTCGCGGGTGATCTCGTCCTCGCTCAGGTTGCGGCCACCCAGCAGCGGCACGGTCAGCAGATCGTCCAGCGTTCCGCGCGCGCCACTTGCGGCCAGTTCGTCCTGACGGGCCAAAACGTCAACCTTGTGGTAATGCGTGGCGTGCAGAGTTGCAGCGGTCGGCGACGGCACCCACGCGCAAGTCGCGCCAGATTTTGGGTGGCCGATCTTCTGATCCAGCATATCGCCCATCCGGTCGGGCATCGCCCACATGCCTTTGCCGATCTGCGCCTTGCCTTTCAGACCACAGGCCAGACCGATATCGACATTGCGATCCTCATACGATGTAATCCAAGGCGTCACTTTCATGTCCCCCTTGGGCAGCATCGGACCTGCTTCGATCGAGGTATGGATCTCATCCCCGGTCCGATCAAGGAAACCGGTGTTGATAAAGGCCACGCGCGATTTCGCGGCGCGGATGCATTCTTTCAGGTTGGACGAAGTGCGGCGTTCCTCATCCATGATGCCCAGCTTGACAGTGTTGCGCGGCAGGCCAAGGATGTCCTCGACCATGTCGAAAATCTCGACCGAGAAAGCGACTTCGGCTGGCCCGTGCATCTTGGGCTTGACCACATAGACCGAGTCTTTGACCGAATTCCCACCTTCACGCTGCAGATCATGCATCGCAATCAGCGTGGTGCAGAGCGCATCCATCAGGCCCTCACCGATCTCATTGCCTTCACCATCCAGAACGGCGGGGTTGGTCATCAGATGGCCCACATTGCGGATCAGCATCAGCGAGCGGCCTTTCAGCACATCCTGTTCGCCGCCTGCGGTGGTATAGGTCAGATCGTCAGCCAGTTTCCGGGTGAAGGTGGTGCCGCCCTTGGTCACTTCTTCGGCCAGATCGCCTTTCATCAGGCCCAGCCAATTGCTATAGGCCACGACCTTATCTTCGCCATCCACACAGGCCACCGAGTCCTCGCAGTCCATGATCGTGGACAGCGCCGATTCCAGATGAACATCAGCAATCCCAGCCGGGTCGGTCGCGCCGATGTTGCTAGAGGCATCGACAACGATTTTCACATGCAGCCCGTTATTCTTAAGCAGAACGAAATCAGGCTTCTCAGCCTCACCGCCAAAGCCAACAAATGCCGCAGCTTCGGCAAGCGCAGGTACCAGCGCACCGCCTTCGACCCGCAGATGGGACACATCGGCCCACGAGCCTGCAGCCAGCGGTACAGCATCGTCCAGAAAACCTTTGGCCCATGCAATCACACGGGCACCACGCGCCTCGTCGTACCCTCCGGCGGCTGGCAGATCGCCCATCGCGTCCGTGCCATACAGCGCATCGTACAAGCTGCCCCAACGTGCGTTGGCGGCGTTCAGTGCAAAACGGGCATTGGTGATCGGCACAACCAGCTGCGGGCCGGGTGTCGAGGCGATCTCGGGATCGACATTGGCGGTTTCGATCTGGAAATCGTCACCCTCTTCGACCAGATAGCCGATCTCGCGCAGGAATGCTTGATAGGCGCTGGCGTCGTGGTCCTGACCTTTGCGGTCCAGATGCCATGCGTCCAGCTGGCTTTGCATCTTTTCACGCTTGGCAAGAAAGTCGCGGTTTTTTGGGCCCAGCTCGGACACCATCCGCGACAGACCATCCCAGAACGCATCGGCCGTAACACCGGTGCCAGGCAGCGCCTTGTCTTCGATGAACTCGGCCAGAACCGTATCAACTTGAAGCCCGCTGCGTGTCTGTCTGCTGGTCATAGTGTTCCTCCCGCCTTTTTGTGCACCACTGTGTGCAGCCAGCATTTAGAGTGAAAGTTTCCGATAGGCAACGTGCCGCAACAATTTCGGTAAAAAAAACTTACCAAAATTTCGTGACCAGCTTTTGGTTGGGCCCCGACACCGCTTGCAGCCCATTGCCACAGACCATAACGTCGCCTCAAACTCCAACCGATGCGAGGCCCAGATGCGCGACGCTGCCCCTACGACGATCTATCTCAAAGACTACACGCCCTTTGGCTATCTTGTGGACAGCGTGCATCTAACCTTCGATCTGGCAGCGCACGCCACCCGCGTAACATCGCGCATTGCTTTCCGCCCCAACCCAGATGCCGCGGACCGCACATTCTTCTTGCACGGCGAAGAGCTGACCCTGATCCGCGCCTCCATTGACGGGGTGCAGATCACGCCCGAGGTGACCGACAAAGGCCTGACCGCCCCCGCCCCCGACGCGCCCTTCATATGGGAGGCCGAGGTTGAGATTGACCCCGGCAACAACACCGCGCTTGAGGGGCTTTATATGTCGAACGGCATGTATTGCACCCAGTGCGAGGCGGAAGGGTTCCGCAAGATCACCTACTACCCCGACCGCCCTGATGTGATGTCCACCTTCACCGTGCGCATCAATGGCGATCTGCCAGTACTGCTGTCCAACGGCAACCCAAGCGGCAAAGGCGAAGGCTGGGCCGAATGGACCGACCCGTGGCCCAAGCCTGCCTACCTATTCGCGCTTGTCGCGGGCGAATTAATTGCCCATCCCGGCCAGTTCACCACCATGTCCGGGCGCGACGTCGAGTTGAACCTCTGGGTCCGCCCCGGTGACGAGGGCAAATGCGCCTTTGGCATGGAGGCGCTGAAAAAGTCGATGAAATGGGACGAGGACGTCTATGGCCGTGAATACGATCTGGACGTGTTCAACATCGTGGCTGTCGATGACTTCAACATGGGCGCGATGGAAAATAAGGGGCTGAACATCTTCAACTCCTCCGCCGTGTTGGCCAGCCCCGAGACCTCGACCGATATGAACTTTGAGCGGATCGAGGCGATCATCGCGCATGAGTATTTCCACAACTGGACCGGCAACCGCATCACCTGCCGCGACTGGTTTCAACTGTGCCTGAAAGAGGGTCTGACGGTGTTCCGCGATGCGCAGTTCACGTCAGACATGCGCTCGGCCCCGGTGAAACGCATCCACGACGCCATCGACCTGCGCGCACGGCAATTCCCCGAGGATAACGGGCCGTTGTCTCACCCGGTGCGACCCGAAAGCTTTCAAGAGATCAACAATTTCTACACCGCCACCGTTTATGAGAAAGGTGCAGAAATTATCGGTATGCTGAAACGGCTGGTAGGCGATGAAGCCTATACCAACGCGCTGGATTTGTATTTCGACCGCCATGACGGGCAAGCCTGCACGATCGAAGACTGGATCAAGGTATTCGAGGATACGACGAGCCGCGATCTGAGTCAGTTCAAACGCTGGTACAGCCAATCCGGCACTCCGCGCGTGACGGTGGCCGAAGTATGGGCAGACGGCACCTACACCCTGACCCTGTCGCAGCGCACCGAACCCACGCCGGGTCAGGACGAAAAGCTGCCGCAGGTGATCCCGGTTGCCGTTGGTCTTCTGGGCCCCAATGGCGATGAGGTCCGCACAACAGAGGTGCTGGAACTGACCGAGGCCAGCCAAAGCTTTACCTTCACCGGGCTGGCGGCCAAACCAACGGCCTCGGTCCTGCGGGATTTCTCGGCCCCGGTTATCCTGGAACAGGATCAAAGCAACGCAGAGCGCGCCTTTTTGCTGGCCCATGACACGGACGCGTTCAACCGATGGCAAGCCGGGCGTTCGCTGGCTGAAGAGACGCTGCTGAACATGATCCAGTCAGACGCGGCTCCCGATGCGGACTATCTGGATGGCCTTCTTGCTGTGCTGCGCGATGGTGACTTGGACCCGGCCTACCGCGCACTGATGCTGGGCCTGCCGACGCAATCGGAATTGGCGGCTGCCTTACACGAGAATGGCGAAACGCCTTATCCGATGGCGATCTGGACCGCCGTCGAGACGCTGCGGCAGGTCACTGCACAGCACGTACAAGACCTGCTGCCGCGCTTGCACAGCGAGACCGTGATTGATGCTCCGTACAACCCGGATGCCGATCAATCAGGTAAACGCGCGCTGGGTGGGGCCGCCCTTGCACTGACCTCGCGACTGGACGGAGGCGCCAAGGCTACCGAGGAATACAAGACGGCCGACAACATGACCCTGCAACTGACCGCCCTGTCCTGCCTTCTGCGCGCAAGCAAGGGACAGGCCGAACTGGCCGCATTCTATGATCAATGGCAACACGACCGGTTGGTGATGGACAAGTGGTTCGGCCTGCAAGTCTCGATGGCCGCACCGGATGCGACGGCGGATGTCGCGCGCAACCTGACCGAGCATCCGGATTTCAACTGGAAAAACCCCAACCGCTTCCGCGCCGTCATGGGTGCGCTTGCGATGAACCATGCCGGGTTCCACCGGGCCGATGGCGCGGGCTATGCCCTGCTGGCGGACTGGTTGATCAAACTGGACCCGGTGAACCCGCAAACCACGGCACGGATGTGTTCGGCCTTCCAGACGTGGAAACGCTATGACACCAATCGTCAGGCCTTGATGCGCGCAAAGTTAACCCGCATCGCGGAGACGCCCAACCTGTCGCGGGACACGACCGAAATGGTGTCACGCATCCTGGACGCATGACGCCTTACACGTTCACCCGGAAGAACAGAACGCCGCGCGTTTTGGCGATCCTGCTCTGCATCTACAGCGCGTTGATCGCTCTGGTCGTGTGGTTTGACGCGGTATGGTGGCTGATCGCTCCGCTGGCCCTGACCACTCTACCCGCTGTTTGGGACTTTGTGCAGGGTACCAAAGCCGGATTGTCGGTGGGGAAGGATACGTTGAGCTGGTTCACCGGACCGCGCAAGGCCGAGGTCAATCTTGCCGATATTGACCACGTTCGAATGGACACGCGCTGGGATTTCTCAGTGCGTGTATCGCTGGTCCTGAATTCCGAGAAAAAGATTCGCCTGCCTGATGAATCTACCCCTCCGCACCGCGTGTTTCAGCAGGTTCTGCAGGCCACCGGGCTACGGGTTGAACGGCATCATTTTACTGTATTCTAGCGGTAATCCGGATACTCAACCTGGATTGTTCACGAATTTAGCGCTAAACGACCCCTGAATCTTGAATTTGAGCAAAATCAGGAGAAAGATTAAGTCCAACGTTACCAGTTTTTACAGTTACCGAGTTTCACCATGTTGCGGTTCTTCAAGTCCAACGCGCCCAGCGCATCTGTCCCCCAAATCCACCCGGAGTTGTGTCTGGCGCCAGATGTGTCTGCGGTGTTTCCGCAGCGTGGCCAAGTGAATATTCCTGTCGTTGATGCGCGTTCCGAGGACATCGCAGGTCGTGATGCGATTGAACGCGGACGCCATCTGGCCCGACAGGGAATGTGGTCCGAGTTGTCTCGGCAGATGAAGGCGGCCGACGATGCGCGCGAGTCGGGATCAGATGGAATGCCGGTCGCCGATCTACTGGCGTTTGGTGCTCGTGCGGACGTGGTTTTGGCCGTCGAGCACGCCCTGTCGGACCTGAAAGAAGTGCGCGACTACGACCTGCTGGGTGGTATTTCGGAGTTAGAAGACGAAATGCGCGACAACGCGGACGATGCGATGATCGCTCTCGTCGTTGCTTTGGCCCATATCGACATCGCGTGGGCATGGCGCGGGACGGCCACGGAAGACAAGTTGCCCTCTTTGCATCAGTCGCGTTGCGCAGCTCATTTCGACCGCGCCGCCGCGATCCTTCCGAAATGCCGTGAGGCCGCGCCGGACAGCCCTTTGGTTGCAGCGGCCGATTGTGCTCTGCTGGCCGGACAGCGTAAGACGCATGTTCGTGTGGCCGACAAATACGAACGCCTGATTACGCTGGATCCTCATAACCAACGCCATATGCGCGCTATGGGCACGCATCTGCTGCCGCGCCGGTTCGGCAGCTACGAAGAGCTTGAGGTCCAAGCCCTGCGCAACGCCGCCAGAACTCATGATATCTGGGGCGCAGGTGGTTACACTTGGGCGCAGTTCGACGCGATCGTGTTGGATGACGAAGCCTGTGCGCGGCTGGATGTCGAATACTTCCTGCAGGGCCTTCATGACATTCTGAGCAACCGCCCCGATCAAGAAATGGTAAATATGCTGGCGGCATACTGCGCGATCACGATCAAGCGTGGGATTGGCCGGAATGAAAAAGCGGACGCTGTTCGCGCACAAATCCACGAGGCCGCAAACTGGTTGATCCGCGATCACCTGACCGAATTGCACCCGCTGATCTGGGCACATGCGGCCAACGGCTTCAACAACGCGGCGCGCGTCAACTCGACTGAACGGTTTGCTGCACGCGGTCACCGCGACGCGCTGCGGGCGATTGGCAACCTGTTTAGCGAAGAACTGCGCAACGGTATGGATGTGACCTTCACCTCAACAGGCCTACACCTCTCCAGCCACTGAATTCCCCCTTGCCCCTTTGGCGCGCCGGGCCTAATACGCAAGCCTAGACTTCTGCGGAAATTAGAGGCGCGCCATGCTCGACCTGACATACGAAATGCCCAAAATCAAAACCATTGCCGGTGCCAAGCACGATTGGGAACTGGTGATCGGGATGGAGGTGCACGCTCAGGTCTCATCGAACGCCAAGCTGTTTTCTGGCGCATCGACCCAGTTCGGGGCCGAGCCGAATTCGAACGTGGCCTTTGTGGACGCGGCTATGCCGGGAATGCTGCCGGTGATCAACGAATATTGCGTGGAACAGGCCGTGCGCACCGGGCTAGGTTTGAAGGCGGATATCAACCTGAAATCGGCTTTTGACCGCAAAAACTATTTCTATCCTGACCTGCCGCAGGGCTACCAGATTTCCCAGCTGTACCACCCCATTGTGGGCGAAGGCGAAGTGCTGGTCGAGATGGGCGATGGCACTGCGCGCATGGTTCGGATCGAGCGTATCCACATGGAGCAAGACGCAGGCAAATCGATCCACGACATGGACCCGCATATGTCCTTTGTCGACCTGAACCGCACGGGCGTCTGCCTGATGGAGATCGTGTCCCGGCCCGACATTCGCGGCCCCGAAGAGGCCGCCGCCTATATCGCCAAGCTGCGCCAGATCATGCGTTATCTGGGCACCTGCGACGGCAACATGCAGAACGGCAACCTGCGGGCGGACGTGAACGTGTCGATCTGTTTGCCGGGCGCGTATGAGAAATACCAGGAGACGCAGGACTTCTCGCATCTGGGCACGCGGTGTGAGATCAAGAACATGAACTCGATGCGCTTTATCCAGCAAGCGATCGAGGTCGAAGCCCGTCGTCAGATCGCTATTGTTGAAGCTGGTGGCGAGGTCGAGCAGGAAACCCGCCTGTACGATCCCGACAAGGGCGAGACACGCTCGATGCGGTCTAAGGAAGAGGCGCATGATTACCGCTATTTCCCAGACCCCGACCTGCTGCCGCTTGAGATTGAACAAGCCTGGGTCGATGACATCGCCGCCAAACTGCCCGAACTGCCCGATGCCAAAAAGGCGCGGTTCATTGAGGCGTTTGGCCTGACCGACTATGACGCTTCGGTCCTGACCGCCGAAGTTGAAAGCGCCGCTTATTTCGAAGAGGTCGCAAAAGGCCGCAACGGCAAGCTTGCTGCGAACTGGGTGATCAACGAGCTGTTCGGTCGTCTGAAGAAAGAAGACCATGACATCACCGACAGCCCGGTCTCGCCTGCGCAGTTGGGTGGGATCATCGATCTGATTTCCTCGGACGCCATCTCGGGCAAGATCGCCAAAGACCTGTTCGAGATCGTTTACACCGAAGGCGGTGACCCGGCGCAGATCGTCGAAGAGCGCGGCATGAAGCAGGTCACCGATACCGGCGCGATCGAAGCCGCTTTGGACGAGATCATCGCCGCCAACCCCGCGCAGGTGGAAAAAGCCAAGGTGAACCCGAAACTGGCGGGCTGGTTCGTTGGTCAGGTGATGAAAGCCACCGGCGGCAAGGCCAACCCCAAGGCCGTGAACGAGCTGGTTGCCAAGAAACTGGGCGACTGAACCAACTGAATTTGATGCAAAGGCGGCAGAGGGCATCCCCTCTGCCGCCCTTCTTTTGCGCTGTGTCCGGGCAACACACGCCGGGCACGGCGCGAAGGAGACTTTCCCAATGGCCTCAACATGCTAGATTGCCGGGAACGAACAGGTAGGAAGATCCGATGCCGCGCTACGAATACAAAGTTGTCCCCGCCCCGCAAAAAAGCGGCAAATCAAAGGGCGCAAAAACCGCCGAAGGCCGGTTTGCGGCCTCGATCGAACAAGTGCTGAACCAAATGGGACAGGATGGCTGGGAATATCAGCGCGCGGAACTTCTACCCAGTGAAGAACGCGCTGGCTTCACCAGTTCGACCGTGAACTGGCGCAACGTGCTGGTGTTCCGGCGCGAAATCGAAGTGACTTTTGTCAGCACACGCGGCCCGACAGAAACGCCCGAAGGCGTACCCTTGGCCCAGCCTGTTCCGGGCCCCGAAATGGTCGTAGCCCCTGCCCCGATTGCGGAAGAGGTGCAAGAGCCGCCGCTGTCATTGAAGGGCTTGGAAACAGTTCCCAGTTCGGACGACGCACCGCCGGAGAAATAATGAACAGCATTGCCAATCGGACATTTTTGATTTCACATTTTTTTATTTCAACACTTTGCGTTTGTTTCACTTTGATGTTCACCGGTCAGCTGCACGCTGATGCGGGCGCGAACACCCATCCTAACTGCGTGACAAATATTGATGCTGAGGGGACAGTCATTGCTGGCTTCTTTGGCTTGGTGACTCCTCCGGTCCTTTATTCCTCAATCGAAACTGAAGGAGGTAACCTAACGGTTTACCCAACCATCCGGCATGGGAACGGTGCGCTCGTCTATGCGGGCATTTATCGGGGGGTTTATTCGGCAGGGGGGCCCAGCCAAACTGTTAACAAGTCGGGCACAGAGACCAAACTCGTATTCAAACAGGATGATGGCTCGATTGCGCACATTTGCATGGTCAAAGCCAACCAATTCGACCCAACTATTTATGACCCTATAGCTTCGCAAGTTGGCGAATGCGATCTCAAGCAGATTGCAGGTGTCGAGACGCTGACGCCGGGGCACGTTCAGATATTTGAGCCCCCCTACGACCTTGTCGAAATCAGTGGCGTTCCCAAGACTGTATTGGCCGTCGCTCCAGTTACCACTGAACTGATTCAATTGCGCGGACAATCCCCGGGCTGGGCGAACTATGTTTGGCACCCAGAAGATCAATCAAAGTTTGGAGGAATTGGGGGAATATGCAATGTGGAGGTGTTTAAAACTACCTCGACCACACAAGATTACCAGACAGAGCTCATTGAAGTTTGCAAAGATATTGAGGGTAAAAATCTTACCTTGGGCCAAGGTAGCAAAGCACGATTAGAGCTGTCAAAATACAGAAACAACATCAACTTTTCTTCAGGCAGATTTACGCAGAACTTGCCGCCGATTGAAATAACCACGCCATTAAAAATTGGCTTAACTGACGTCGAAGAGTTCGAAGTAATCGCTTCAAGACCGGGAAAGATGTCTTTGGTCCGAAGAGTTTATCTCTCTGAAGAGCGGAAGTTGAAACACGATGTTTGCATGGTAACTGTGAATTGACGAAGTCGAATTCAGCCGGATACCCAATCTCGAATTCCAAGCGCCCCACGCGGTCGAGACCGCACCACTATACACCTATATCCAGCGCAAGCGCGTGGATTCGCGGGACGATGTCCACCAGCGCCTTGTGAACAGCGCGGTGGCGGGCGACGCGGGATTGGCCTTCGAACGCAGCCGCGCGGATACGCACGTTAAAGTGGCTCTCGCCACCTTCCTGAAAGCCCGCATGGCCACGGTGGCTTTCGCTGTCATCCACTACTTCCAGCTCATGCGGGTCAAAGGCGGATTGCAAGGCAGTGCGGATTTCGTCGGTCACGGTCATTTTTACGCTCAGCGGCAAAAATTTTACCGCCTCCCCTCTTCTACTTTCGGCAGCTTAGACTAAACTGCTGCCTCCGAGTCGAGAAGATGCGTTCTTAAGGATCACAGAATGACGAAATCAGACCCCTTTGGATTCGATATGTCCGTCTCTAGCGCCAAGAAAAAG
This sequence comes from Ruegeria sp. D3, assembly GCF_056534465.1. Taxonomy (NCBI): domain Bacteria; kingdom Pseudomonadati; phylum Pseudomonadota; class Alphaproteobacteria; order Rhodobacterales; family Roseobacteraceae; genus Ruegeria; species Ruegeria sp. D3. Next base: position 347,469 of record NZ_JBQFPK010000004.1, on the reverse strand, counting down.
AACCCGCGCGGGCGTCGGGGGATGTCGGGCGCATCCGAGACCTCGGTCCGAATCTGTGACCATGAAGGCTGTGACGAGCCGGGCAAGTTCCGCGCCCCCAAAGCGCCGGATGTGCTGGATGACTTCTTTTGGTTCTGTCAGCAGCATGTGCGCGAATATAACCAGAAGTGGAATTTCTTCGACGGCACGACCGAGGCCGAGCTGAACGCGCAGCGATCCAAAGACAAGGTCTGGGAACGCGAAACAAAACCCATGGGTGACCCCGAGGCCCGCGCCTGGGCCCGTCTTGGTATTGAAGACCCCCATCAGGTTCTGGGTGCAAACAGCACGCAAAACAAAGGCCGCACCGCAGGCAGCGGCGGCCGCCGCCTGCCCCCCACCGAGCGCCGTGCAATCGAAATTCTGGAGGCCAATGACAGCTGGACCAAAGCTGAAGTGCGCAAAGCTTATAAGAAGCTGATCAAGGTGCTGCACCCCGATATGAACGGCGGTGACCGCAGCCAGGAAGAACAACTGCAAGAGGTTGTCTGGGCCTGGGACCAGATCAAGGACAGCCGGAACTTTAAATAGCTGAATTAATGCACGAACATATTGCGTAGAGCCACTGCTTCCGGTCGCTTGAGGCAACGCAGCCGCGTTTGTTCCTTCGCGGTTGCGGAATTACGTATTTCGGGGAAAATCATACAGAGCTCTTCCACGTCTTCACGGCCAAAAGACTGCAGCGCCATATCTCCCAGAAATAAACTTTCGGTCGGCAAACCATTCGACATCAGTATCGCGTGCCGATGACATGCAATGTGGAAATAGGTTACGGGTTCGCATGCGTTCACCTGGCGAATGGTTTTGTCGTTCACCAAATGAATAGCTGCGACGAAAACCTTGGGCTCACCAAACAAGAATTCTGCACGCCATCCTTCCAGAACAATTCTGTGTTGCGGCGACACATACAAATCTTGATCAGGCAAACCTTTCCCTATCGCTCCTTTTTTAATGCAAACAGGACGCAAGCGAGGGGCCCTATTCAATTCTTCGACGCTTATTGTCTTTTCACCGATCCATTCAATGGGTAGCAATTCGCCGCTAGAAACGCGCACCTTATCCCCAACGGACAGTTCTTCCACGAGGCAGCGGCCCGTTTCGGTTTCGATCAAAGTACCCTTAACGAAACAAGGCACTGTCCCCTCTGGAAGCGAGACTGTCACGATAAGGGAATCGTTATTGCCGTTACCGGGCCCCGTGGAGGCAAATATTTCGAGAGTAAGTTGAGTGTTTGGCGGAATATAGGTTCCCGGAGTTAACTCGACGGTCAAAAGTCCGCTTGATGAAATCGAAACCGTGTAATCGGACTCGTCTAATCCGCCGGTCCCCGAAACGACAACAGTCCATGAAGCTCCGGCTTTAGTTGCTATGTATTGCTGAGCGACAGAGGTCGACCCACTGGGAATCGAAAGCGAAGTCGGGCCTAAAATTGTCAGTGCCATTTGAACCTCAAACGGGAAACGTTAAACTGGGAACTCATTGTGTGCAGGCTTTTAGCGATATTAAACCATCACATAATTCTATTGCAATGTAAGCATTGAAAGGAAATCATTGGCCCAAGATTTGCAGTCATATTTTAGCAACTCTAGGATTGAGTTCTGGGCAGAAAAAGACTGAGTGTGACTTCGTTTCATATCAATAAGGCCAGTTTCAAAGAAACATCCGCCTCAGCTCAAACTCGTACCTCTTTCCCTTGCCCTTGCCCGCAATATGTTGCACCAAACACAGGTTCGAAAACCCGCACGAGGCTGCGGTACCAGGAATAAGGACGACAGGCATGGATTGGCCGATTGACGCAAATGCACATCCCTCAGAAGAGATTTCGGTTCGCGACGTGTTCGGCATCGACACCGACATGCAGGTCAAACGCTTTTATGAAGTGACCGAACGGGTCCCCGAGATTGATCAGACCTACAAGTTTGACCCTGAGACGACCCTCGCAATTCTGGCGGGCTTTACCCACAACCGTCGCGTGATGATCCAAGGGTATCACGGCACGGGTAAGTCGACCCATATCGAACAGGTCGCCGCGCGTCTGAACTGGCCTGCGGTGCGGGTCAACCTCGACAGCCATATTAGCCGGATCGATCTGATCGGTAAGGATGCGATCAAACTGCGTGATGGCGTGCAGATCACCGAATTCAGTGAAGGCATTTTGCCTTGGGCCCTGCGCAACCCGGTCGCGATCGTGTTTGACGAATATGACGCCGGCCGTGCAGATGTGATGTTCGTGCTGCAGCGCGTACTGGAAGCCAACGGTAGCCTTACCCTGTTGGACCAGAACGAGATTCTGACACCTCACCGGTATTTCCGCATGTTCGCCACTGCCAACACCGTTGGCCTTGGGGATACGACGGGCCTTTACCACGGTACGCAACAGATCAACCAAGCTCAGATGGACCGCTGGTCGCTGGTCGCGACGCTGAACTACCTCAGCCATGACGCCGAGACGATGATTGTTCTGTCCAAGGCCCCGCATTACAACACGGCTGAAGGTCGCAAGATCGTCAGCCAGATGGTCAGCGTCGCCGACCTGACCCGAACCGCCTTCATGAACGGCGACCTGTCCACGGTGATGAGCCCCCGAACAGTGATCAACTGGGCCCAGAACGCCGAGATTTTCCGTGATGTTGGTTACGCGTTCCGCCTGTCCTTCCTGAACAAATGCGATGAATTGGAACGCCAGACCGTGGCCGAGTTCTATCAGCGCTGCTTTGATGAGGAACTTCCAGAGAGCGCGGCAAGCGCGAGCTTGGGCTAACACCCCAAAAAAGAACAAACGATTCAGATACGGCCAGCCTGAATTCTCAGGCTGGCCGTCGTGTTTCTGCCGCCCACCAAAATGGTCGATATGATGCCGCAAGTGTTGTCTGGAAATACCAGAACCTGTCCTTACTGGCTTTTCACAGGCACCACCCGGCCCCGTTCAGGGCCGAACTTGCCAAACTCAGATGAGACTTGCAGCAATCAACCGGCCGCAAAACGCGCCGAGGACACCTAGGACTAAAAGGCAAGTAGCCTCGCCTGATAAATGCTGTACCAAAAGAGATCAATGACCATCGGTTGTGGCGGATGGGTCACTGGCGAAACCGTAATTTGTATATACCTTGATTATACAAATTACATCCATATTATATCCAATGCATGGTACATTGGAAAACACCTCTTATTGTAACAACAACTGTCTGGGCATTCGCCTCTCCTGTGACCGCATTGCCGACAACGACGTCTGACAGGGCTGAACTGTTTGCTGTCTGCTCTGGCCGGTTAGAAGCGCTAGCGGCCCGCCAACGGGCCCGCATCGGGGACGAAGATGCGCCTGCCGCAAATCTGCAGCAACAGTTCGACCAAATGCTGGAAGCGGTTCTGCCGTGGGCGCTGTCCGAGGGTATCGAAGAACACCAGCCCAAACGGTGGCGTGTGCGCGGATGGGTTGAAGTCGCCTACCTGCTGGCCGATATGGACTATAGCTTCGACGCGCGCATCGCCGAAGGGGCAGAACAGCAGTTGGCGCGCAGAATCTCGGAGTGTCGGGCCGTATTGCTTTAGGATCGCGATGTTGAAAAGCGGATCGCCCCTATGGTCAAGCCCCCGGAATGGCTCTAGGTTGCCGGGGCAGAACAAGACCGGACCCGCCGCCGATGAGCAAACCAAACGACAACCCCGCTGATCCGTTCAAAAAAGCCTTGGCCGAGGCCACGCGGGTTATGGCCGACGACCCCGAGCTGAACGTCTCGTACACCGTTGATCCGTCAGGCATGTCGGGCGAGTCGATGCGTTTGCCCCAAGTCAGCCGCCGAATGACACGAGAAGAAGTTTTGCTGGCGCGCGGAACAGCAGATGCTCTGGCCCTGCAACGCCGATACCACGATGACGCGACGCATGCGCGCTATGCGCCTCCGGGGGATATGGCGCGGGACCTGTACGAAGCGATGGAGACCGCCCGCTGCGAGGCGATGGGCGCGCGGGACATGCCGGGCACGGCCACCAACATCGACGTCAAGATCAGCCACGAAGCGATACGGCGCGGTTATGACCAGTGTAAACAACCCGCGGATGCGCCTCTGTCCGTTGCCGCCGGATATCTAATTCGCCACTTGGCGACCGGTCGTGACCTGCCCCCCGCCGCCGCAAACATCATGAATCTGTGGCGTGCTTTTATCGAGGAACAGGCAGGGGGATCGCTGGAGAACCTAAACGATATCCTTTCGGACCAGGCTGAATTTGCCAAATTCTCGCGGCAGGTGATCAAGGATCTGGGATATGGCGACCAGTTGGGTGACGACCCCGACGAGCTGGACGACGAGCAGGAAGATCAGGCCGAAGAAGACGCCGAAGAGCAGCCCGATCCGGACGGCACAGGCGACGACGACCAGCAAGAGCAGGACGCCGATGCCACGCCCGAACAGTCGCAGGAAGAACAGCAAGATCAGTCTCAGGCTCAGGTCTCGATGGACGAGATGGCCGATGATGAGATGGGCGACGAAGCCGAAATGCCGGAAGGTGAGGCTCCGCTTGAACCTCCGGCCCCGCCACCTGCCTCGGATGCGGATCCCGATTACAAAGTGTATCTGAACACGCATGATGAAGAAATCGCAGCCGAAGATCTGGCGGAACCGGCCGAACTGGAACGCCTGCGGGCCTATCTGGACCAGCAGTTGGAGCCACTAAAAGGCGCTGTGAGCCGCTTGGCCAATAAACTGCAGCGCCGTCTTCAGGCACAGCAAAACCGCAGTTGGGAATTCGATCTGGAAGAAGGCATCTTGGATGCGGGCCGTCTGGCACGCGTGGTGGCAAACCCGACCACGCCGCTAAGCTTCAAGATGGAAAAAGACACCGAATTCCGCGACACAGTGGTCACTTTGCTGCTGGACAATTCGGGGTCTATGCGCGGACGACCGATTTCGATCGCGGCAATCTGTGCCGATGTTCTGGCGCGAACGCTGGAACGCTGCAACGTAAAGGTCGAGATTTTGGGCTTTACCACCCGCGCCTGGAAAGGTGGGCAAGCACGTGAAGCCTGGCTGAATGACGGCCGCCCGCAGCAACCGGGGCGTTTGAACGATCTGCGCCACATCATCTATAAAGGAGCCGATGCGCCCTGGCGTCGTGCGCGCCCAAATCTGGGCCTGATGATGAAAGAAGGCCTGCTGAAGGAGAACATCGATGGCGAGGCGCTGGAATGGGCGCATCGCAGGATGCTGATGCGGCGCGAACAACGCAAGATTTTGATGGTGATTTCGGACGGTGCGCCGGTCGACGACTCAACGCTCAGCGTAAACCCGGCCAACTATCTTGAAAAACACCTACGGGATGTGATCGCGATGGTCGAAAAGCGCAAGATGGTCGAGCTGTTGGCCATCGGTATTGGCCACGATGTAACACGCTATTATGACCGGGCGGTTACGATTACAGACGTCGAGCAACTGGCCGGCGCCATGACCGAGCAATTGGCCGCGTTGTTTGACAGCGACCCACGTGCCCGCGCCCGTATCATGGGGATGAAGAAGGCGGGCTAATGCCGCTCCGGGTGAAACTCAACACATAATGGGCAAGACCCTGAACCGATGAGGTATGAGATGTTTCAGTCCTTTGACGTGACCGCACGACCGGAACAAGGACCTCCGCGGCTGGCCGCTCTCAGAAAAGAGCTGGCCCAAGACGGGCTGGACGGGTTTCTTATTCCGCGCTCAGACGCGCATCAGGGCGAATATGTGGCCCCGCGGGATGAACGTTTGTCTTGGTTAACGGGCTTTACCGGGTCGGCAGGTTTTTGTGCCGTGTTGCCCGACGTGGCCGGTGTGTTTGTTGACGGGCGATATCGAACGCAGGTCAAGGCTCAGGTCGCCCAGGTCTTTACCCCGGTGCCGTGGCCCGAGGTCAGTTTGGGCGCGTGGTTGAAGGACAATCTGCCCGATGGTGGCAAGGTCGGTTTTGATCCCTGGTTGCACGCTGCTGGCCAGATCACCAACGCACGCAAAGACCTCGCAGGCAGCGGTATAGACCTTGTTCGCAGCCCCAATCTGGTTGACCGCGTATGGCCCGATCAACCTGCCCCACCAATGAACCCGGTTAAAGCGCACCCTCTGGAATTCGCCGGTGAAAGCGCCGCCAGCAAAATCAACCGTCTGGCCGAGGCTTTGACTGCTGCTGGCAACTCGGCTGCCGTGATCACCTTGCCGGACTCGATCATGTGGCTGTTGAACATTCGGGGCTCGGATATCGGGTACAACCCTGTGGCGCACGGTTTTGCCATTTTGCATTCGGATGCCAAGGTTGACTTGTTCATGGCACAAGAAAAGCTGGGCGTGTCGTTGGGTGATCAAGTTCGCGTTCACGAGCCTGAAACGTTCCTTGATGCTGTTACCGCGTTACAGGGGGCAATTCAGGTTGATCTTGGAACCCTGCCTCAAATCGTAGCTGACGTTTTGCAGGACAAGATCGTCGATGCCGGCGACCCTTGCGCCCTGCCGAAAGCCTGCAAAAACCCTGCCGAAATCGAAGGCAGCGCCGTGGCACACCTGCGCGACGCAGTGGCGGTGATCGAGACGCTTTGCTGGCTGGATGACCAAAACCCCGGCAGTGTCACTGAAACGCAGGTTGTCACAAGGTTGGAAGAGAACCGGCGCAAGGACAGCGCGCTGCAGGACATCTCATTCGACACAATTGCAGGCACCGGTCCTAACGGCGCTATCATGCATTACCGCGTCACCGAAGAGACCGACAGCCTTCTGGAAGACGGGCACATTCTGGTTCTCGACAGCGGTGGTCAATACCTTGATGGCACCACAGATATTACCCGTACAATCGCTATTGGTGAGGTAGGTGACGAAGAAAAAGCCTGTTTCACCCGTGTCCTAAAGGGTATGATCGACATGTCGATGCTGCGTTGGCCCGTGGGCTTGGCTGGGCGCGATATCGAAGGCGTGGCTCGGGCCCCGCTGTGGGCGGCAGGGCAAGATTTCAACCATGGCGTCGGTCACGGCGTCGGCGCGTATCTGAGCGTGCACGAAGGCCCTCAGCGTCTGTCGAAGGTCAGCCATGTCCCCCTTCAACCCGGTATGATCCTTTCGAACGAGCCTGGCTATTACCGTGAAGGTGCTTTTGGAATTCGCATCGAAAACCTGGTCGTGGTGCAGCAGGCCCCTACCTTGCCCGGGGGCGATGCCGAACGCGCAATGCTGAACTGGCGCACTTTGACCTACGTTCCAATTGACCGTCGATTGATTGTTCCCGATATGCTGACCCACGCTCAACGTGATTGGCTGAATGCGTATCACCGCGACGTTGCGGAAAAAATACGACCAAGGCTGGGCGCGGACGCGCAAGTGTGGTTGGATGCCGCAACCGCTCCGATCTGACACCCAGCTGTTACATTCCGGAGGCAGAGGAAAAGCCCGACATCAGTAAGGGTTAAGGAGGTAAGATGACCAAGATCACTATTCGCAAAGCACCGGGTAAATGGAGCGTCCGTTCCGGTGGCGCCATTTTGGGCGAAAGCACAAATGCGCTTGAACTGCTTGAAGGTGATCTGGACCCGGTGATCTATTTCCCCCGCAATGATATTGCGATGGCGTTTCTGGACCAGACCGACAAAGTCACGCATTGCCCCCATAAGGGTGACGCCGCGCACTTCTCGATCGTCAATAAATCTTCTGTGACTGAAAACGCGGCGTGGAGCTATGAAAGCCCGATCCCCGAAGTGGCCGATATCAAAGGCTATATCGCGTTTTATCGGCTCGATTCAGTCAAAGTTGAACAAATCTGAGCGGGACTCACATCGCCTCTTTCATCAAGTCGACCATCGCCAGATCTTGACTGACCCGACCGTAAGCCTGCGCCATCGCTGTCAATGTGTGCGGCGGGCAGCCAATTTCTTGAAGGCAAGAGGCATCAATCACGCGGACTCGACCATCGAAAGCCGACTCGACGACCTGATCTACAGGCTCATCTCGATCCCCGACTGTAAGTTTGTGATAATGAAAGCCCTGACCTGGGGCGGTGACGCCCAGTGTGTGCCGCACTCCATGCGATGCTAACCAGTCCAACAAATTGCGCAGGCCAACGTCCTGACCCGCGTCCGGCACTTTATTTGCTTTGATACGGCCCTCGCGCGGCAAATGCCTGAGCTGCACCATAGTTGTCGGCGTCCAGATTCGAATGGGCTGCACAAAGTCTACAAGTCGCCCGATACGACGCCCGCGCAAGTGGGGGCCCAAACCAAATGTGGCAGTTATCAAGCTGATCGGAGCCTGTGAGACGGCATAGACAGAGGCGAAAAGATCGCACCGCCCACCTACCTTATGTTTCAGCGTCAGGGCATTAAAATGTCCTGCCTCAGCATAAGCGCGCGGCGATCCCAAAGCACGGCTTAACCAAAGGCAATTCATGATGTACGGGGCATGGTCGCGAAAGCCGATCTGCGATGCTTGTGGGAGGCTGCGCGCTAGCAAGTTCGCTGTACCTAAAACTCCCGAAGCTAGAAACACGTGCCGCGCACGCAGTTGAGTTCCATCATCCAGGTCCAAGCGTACCATCCCCTGTCCCGACAAGATCCGGCTAACACGCCCCGCTCGGACCGAGACATTCGGCATCTCTTTGAGGCGCGCCTCGACTGCGCGGGCCATGGTCCGAAGCCCGGCATTGGGAGTTTCAGAAGTTCCGGTCAGCAAACGTGGGACACTTTTTTCCAGTCCGTTCTCTAAAAGCTCGTGCCGGGCACCGCCGACCACTTTCAGATCGCGCTGCACAGCTTCGCACGCGGCACAATAGTCCCACCATGTTTCCAGAAACTGTCCCCTTCCCCAAGGGTCATCGCAGTCGTAAACCTGAAGCTGTTTACCCCAGTAGTTGGCCAGCCCACCGACTTCGGCGGCAGCAAACATCGGCGGTGCGTCTCCTGATACTTCGGTGCGGTCGGCCAGACACGCGGGCTGTTGTCTTTCATACGCAACCGAGACAATCTTGACCGGCCCACCCTGAGAAGGCTTGGAGGTGGCCCCCGTCACGACGGCCACAGACCCAGAGAAGCCCCGCATAGCTGTAAGCGCTGCGTATGCCGCGGGCCCTGCTCCGACCAATGCAATATCAACGCTTTGCATGACTCAGCCCCGTCTCCAGCACAGCCGCACGTTGCACATCGCTATTTAAGAGATGGTCAGAACTTGAAAAAGTTTCTATAGACCGGCTCACCATGACAGGCAGGCGTAGCGCAATTCGGACCAAGGGCGGATACTCGCCCATCGAGGTTGTAGTCTCAGCGAAGGTCATGGTGCCAACTCTTTTCTGGCAACATGCAAATCTGCGTCAGACCCCAGCACTGGCAGCGCGCAACCCGCACCCCTCGAACCTAGCCAGAGACGCTGAACGAAACTCTTTAAATACATTACCAACCACTCCCATTCACATGAGTTCTGGTGCTAAAACAGTTCGTTATTCGTTTGGTCGTTCAAAAATATGAAAGCCGAGTAGCCTTACGCCATGCACAAAATAAGGGTTGAAATAGGTGGTCAGCGCGGAACTCGGGCAGAATTCTATTGGTTAATATTAACCGAAAGTTAACAACTAGATCAAGAAAAGTTGAGCCAAAGTGTGTTTCAGCCCGTGAAACGCCGATTTTATCCGGGCAATCAATGAAAACACTGGGCCATGGCGTTCTGTAACCACGGCCAGAGTGCGACACTCAGTGGTTGAAACCAAAATGGGAGAGTATCAAGTCACTCGGCCTGCTCCCTCAGCGAGATAAGGATATCCACGATAGCGTTTACCACTTCGGGGTCGTCCAGAGAAGGATCAGGCATCGACGTTTCGGCAGCGATGGATAGCGGATTATCAAGGAACGCAACAAGCTGGTCCCGGGTCCACTTACCACCCACTTCAGACAATGACTGCGAGTAGTCGAAATCGGTCAGGCCCGCGATCTGACGACCGAAAACTTCGCCCAAAGACGGCGCACTGGTGCTGGGTAGCACGCCGAATCCGTGACACTCCGCACAGCCATCCAAGGCCGTTTCTACTGCGCTGGCTTTTCGTCCTGACAGCCCCAAATCGCCGATTTTCGAAACTGCAAATTGGAAACTGGGATCAAATTCGCCAACCGTTAGACGGACCACTTTTTGCTGATCAGTCCACAATGCAAGCTCGTCCCCGTGTTGATGGACATATCGAATCCGCAGCCCCAGTGGGATACGTTCTGCGAACAGAATGCTCTCTCCGTTGGTACGAATTCGAAACAGGCTGTTCCCGGCCAGCGATCCGGCAATCAAATCCCCATCCCAGGCAGGATGAAAGTCATCAACGTACATCAATGAACTAACAGCCACCGAGGGCAGCCAGGAATACGCCGGCAGCTGGAAGTCGGGATGGCGACCATAGTCCAGCGTATCAGGTAACGGCAATTTGTTGTATCTCGTTCCAAGCGAGACCTGTGGCCATCCATAGTCCTCGCCTTCGCGGATCAGGTTCAGCTCATCCCCGCCGCGCCGGCCATGTTCGACCGTCCAAAGTTTGCCGTCCTGGTCCAGCGCTATTCCCTGCATGTTCGAATGACCCTGACTGACAACACGGCTATCGCCAGTGGCCAAATCCACTGCGATCACCTTGCCGTACATCTGGTCCGGGATTTGCGACAATGGCACCGGAGCATAAATTCCGTCTTGCGCATAGTCACCTGCAGCCAAGTACAATGTGCCATTCGCGTCTACACGAAACCGTCCGCCCGCCATATGGCCCTGAATCGCGCGACCTTCGGAGTTGGGCGCAAGGCAGGGTTCTGTCCCGAACAGCAAAGTCCAGTCTTCGGCTTTGATTGAGGCAGTTTCAGCAGACGCGCCTTGCAATGGCGCGGTCGAGATTGCCGTGCGATAACAGTTCTCGCCCTCGACCCATTCTGTGAAAGAAACGATCAGTTGATCGTCTACAACATCCACATCATTGTATCGAAAGAAATAGTGGGCAAAATTGTAGTCTGGATTAGAAGATTCAAAATCCAGCATGGCAGACCACCCGTTTGGTGGAGCCTCTATGTCAAGTCGTTTCGATTCTTCGCCACCGACCTCAAAGAAGCCACCCTCGTGTGTCATAAGAACGAGATCGTTCCCAAGGCTGGTTAGTGCGCCTCCGCTTCCAATACGCTCAACCGGAACGTCCAAAGTTTCCATGTTCAAGGCGGCAAAAATTGTTTCGACCTGCGCAACACGGTCAGATGACCAAATTGGCGCAGTATGCGTAATACCCGAGTGGCTTTCACGCAGTTCTTCGACCTCGAGCACCAATAGCACGACAGATGCAGCAAGTGTCACCATGATGACCGGGCTGGTCAAAATCCGCTTAAACAGTTTCATTCCCTGACCTCAAAATTTTTTTGTTTTCGCCGTGCATTCTGGCGCTGCTCGGCCACATAGAACCCTGAAACACAACCGGTAGCAACCCGACCAGACCGTGCCGCGCACAACAAGATCGCTCGCGTTGCACCCTTGCAGCCCTCACGATGAGTTCACGCGGCTGTTGAATGATTTCTGGTACGATCCCGTGCAAAATACGTGCGACCATAGCCGGAGGACGCAATGCCGATCACTCGCCGTAGTTTAAATGGAATTCTGGGGACCGCTGTAATGCTGCCCGCCCCGCTTTGGGCTCAGAGCGATCCTGTCCTGGATGCCATCCGCACGACACTTTACGGAAGCAGTTCTGAATTCGAAGAAGGCATGGCGTTTCTTGTCAAACGCGGAAAGCCGGATGTAATTCCGGCGCTGCTGACGGCGATGCGTTATGGACGTCGGCGCAGTGATGAGATCACGGAAGTCATGCAAACCCTGGCTGGTGAGAATATCGGTGTGGATTGGTTCGACTGGATGATCTGGCAAGAACGCAATCCACAGATCGTACCGCACCCATCGCTGATCCCGTTCAAGCGCGAGGTGCTGTTAGGGATAGACTCGAATTTTGACGATTTCCTGCGCCCTGAATACCTGCAACCCGGCAAAATGAAGATCCGGCTGGAGGAGATCACATGGGGCGGTGTTCAAAAGGACGGCATCCCCTCGCTGGACAATCCGACGCTGATCCCGGCCGCGCGCGCGGACTACATGAAAGACGATGACCTGGTCTTTGGCGTCTCGATCAACGGGGATTCGCGCGCCTATCCGTTGCGGATCATGGGCTGGCACGAGATGTTCAACGATGTAATCGGTGGGGTGCCTCTGGCTCTGGCTTATTGCACGCTCTGCGGATCGGGCATTTTGTTTGAAACGCAAGTGTCGGGGCGCAGCAAGCCGCTGGTCTTTGGCTCGTCAGGGTTCCTCTATCGGTCCAACAAGCTGATGTTCGATCGCGTGACCCATTCGCTGTGGAACCAATACACCGGCAAACCCGTCGTCGGCCCGCTGGTCGATAGCGGGATCCAGCTGAAACAGCGCCCCGTGGTGATCACCACTTGGGAAAGCTGGAAAGGGTCGCACCCCGATACCAGAATCCTGTCGCTGAACACCGGGCATCGTCGGAATTATGGCTCGGGCGTGGTTTATAGCGAGTATTTTGCGTCGCCCGAGCTGATGTTCCCGGCACTGGTGGATCAATCACAGCACCGGCAAAAGGATTATATCTTTGCAATCCGACAGTTCGGCGCGGCACGGGCCTGGCCGCTGGATGCGTTCAACAGCACGCGCGTGATCAACGACGCGATTGCCAACCGCCCGCTGGTTCTGATTGGTAATCCCGACAAACGCGCCGTGCGCGCTTATGAGCGCGGGTCAAACCGTTTTACCGCGTCAGAGGGCGGACTGGTTGATCAGCAGGGCCGCAAATGGCGCCTGACCGAGGAAAAACTGATCGGACCGGACGGTACGGAATTGCCGCGCGTGGCCGGGCATATCTCGTACTGGTTCGCATGGGACAACTATCTGGGCGACACGGCAACAGTTTATCGCGGCTAGGAATGCTCTTCGGCGGCTGTGGCCGCCAGCGCGCGGTTATAAGCCTTAAGCGCATCTATGTGATAAAGTGCGCCGACCGGGTTTTCGCACCCGTCATCGTCGATCACTACGACCGGGATACAAGGGATATCCTCGCGGTCGAAATAAGGCATCGCGGCCTCAAGCGTCGCGCTGGCCTGCACACACAAGCCCTGCTCGATCAGCGCTTGTGCCTCATCGCGGCTGATCGATCGGGCATCCCCCAAGGGCCGCATCACCGTCCCAGCACGCAGCATCGCCAGCAGATACGCTTGCGGCCCGGCGGCGAGATGCACATCACGGCGCTCTAGCTGGGTTAAAAAGAACGACCGGTCCACCAATCGCGAGGCAAGCGCGGTCGACATCGAGACCGAGACCATCACGGCCAACCCGATCTGCCAGTCTCCGGTCAGCTCAAAAACGATCATTGTAGTCGAGATCGGTGCGCCCAGAACGGCAGCGGCCACCGCCCCCATTCCGGCGAAAGCATACAACGTATGTGTCCCCGACACATCCGGCAGCAACCCAGTGGCGATCAGGCCAAAGGCCAACCCAGTCAGCGCCCCCACCATCAGCGACGGCGAAAACACCCCGCCCCCCATACGCCCACCCATGGTGATCGCTACAGCCACGGTCTTAATCACGGCAAACATGATGGCTGCCGATAGAACCAAATCTCCGGTCAGGGCACGGATCGTAGTTTCGTAGCCCACACCGATGATATGGGGAAACCAGATGGCGATCAGACCAAGCATCGCCCCAGACACGGCCGGGCGCAGCCAACCCGGCAAGGACAGGCGAGTCTGGATGTGATTGCCGATGTCTTCGGCAAAGAAGATCGAACGCATTAGCAATAGCGCCACCAGGCCGCAGATCAGGCCAAGGATCAGAAAGGCCGGCAACTCGACATAGAACTGCAGCGATCCGGGGGTATCCAGGGTAAACTCGGTCACGTCGCCATATTCCAGCCGGTTGATCACCGTTCCCGCAACCGAGGCGATCACGATCGGCGCAAATGCATGAACCGCGAAATGGCGCAGCACCACCTCGAGCGCGAACAGCGCGCCTGCTATGGGCGAGTTAAAGCTGGCCGAAACCGCCGCCGCCACTGCGCAACCCAACAAGTCGCGGCCTGTTATCCCATCCGCGTGGATACGGTTCGACACCCAGGTCGAAATCACCCCGGCCATATGCACCACCGGCCCCTCGCGCCCCGTGGACCCACCGGTGCTAAGCGTGATCAGCGAGGCGAACAGGGATGCGATCCCTGCCTTGCCTTCGACCCGGCCATCAGTCAGCGCCGCGCCTTCGATCACATCCGCGACCGAACGCACGCGCCCGTCATCTGTGAACTTGTGTAGGATGATACCCACGATCAGACCTCCGATGATCGGCGTTATCAGCACGATGAACCACGGCAGTTTCTCGACATGGGAATGCAGCAGCAGGATATCTTCGGTGTCGTAGACCCACGCCTGCAGCGCCCGGATCCCCTTGCGGAACCCCAGCGCCATGAACCCGGCGGCGATGCCGATGGCCAGAGCGATGAACCAGAACTGGATCTGGCTTGGCCCCCGCCGTCGCATTACCCGCCAGCCATCCTTCATCGCGGCCAAAGCCTGATGCAGTTGGTTGCGCAGAACGGTGCGGGTTGACTGGGTCATGTGCCCTCGGGGATCAGAAGATATCCCTTACTAAGCCACGGAGGGCACAGATAAAAGCCGGATCGCGCGTCTGTGAGGCGCTATGCGTCCAACAGGGCACGGGCGGCGGCGCGGGCTTGATCCGTGATCGTGTCGCCCGCGACCATGCGCGCGATCTCATCCACGCGGTCCGGTTCGGCCAGCGGGATGACGGTGGACAGGGTCAGCCCGTCGGTCACTTGTTTCTGCACCCGCCAGTGATGCGCCGCGCGGGCCGCGACCTGCGGCGAGTGTGTGACGACCAGCACCTGCCCACCCTGTGCCAAAGACGCCAGACGCCGCCCCACCGCATCTGCAGTCGCGCCACCGACGCCGCGGTCAATCTCATCAAAGATCATCGTGCGGGCGCTGTCATCGCCGGTCAGACAGACCTTGAGTGCCAGCAGGAACCGGCTGAGTTCCCCACCCGAGGCGATCTTGTTCAGCGGCCCGGACGGCGCGCCGGGGTTGGTGGCGACGGTGAAGGCCACCGCGTCAATGCCTTCGGGGCCGGGATCGGCGGCGGTGAGTTCGGTCTGAAACACCGCGCGTTCCATCTTGAGTGGTGCCAATTCAGCCATCACAGCCGCATCCAACTGCCCTGCCGCCTGCTGGCGTGCGGTGCTAAGTTTGGCTGCCGCCTGATCGTAGGCATCCTGCGCAGCCGCAACCGCCGCGCGCTGGTCGGCCAGATCGGCATCGCCTGCGTCCAGCTTGTTCAGACGGTCGCGCAGCGTATCAGCGAAGGCGCCTAGATCGTCCGGAGCCATGTCATGTTTGCGGGCCAGAGCGCGAATTGCAAACAAGCGTTCTTCGGCCTGTTCCAGCTCAGCCGGATTGAACTCCAACGCCTGCAGGCAAGCATTCACACCGTCCTGCGCCTCGCCCAACTCAATCAGAGCCCGGCCCAAGGCGGCGATCGGCTCCTCCAACTGACCGCCGGCGCTGTCAGACACGCCCTCCAGCCAGCGCACGGCATCGGACATGGCCGTTTCGGCCCCGTTCCCGCCCAACAGATCAAACGCGCGGGCCACGTCATCACGGATGCGCTCGGCCCCTTGCATCATGCGGCGGCGCGCGTCCAGATCAGCATCCTCGCCCGGTTGCGGGTCCAGCTTGTCCAGCTCAGCCACAGCGTGGCGTAAGAATTCCTCTTCCGCGCGCATAGCGGCCAGCGCCGCTTCGGTCTCAGCCAGCGCCTTGCGCAGCCGCGACATATCAGTCCAAGCAGTGCGTACCGCAGCCAGATCAACCGAAACGCCGGCATAATCATCCAGCATCGCCCGATGCCCGCGCGGGTTAAGCAAACCCCGGTCATCATGCTGGCCATGCAGCTCCACCAGGGTCTCGGACAACGCCCGCAACACCTCGCCCGAGCAGCGCCGGTCATTGACCCACGCGGTTTTGCGCCCCTCGGCGGTATTGACACGACGCAGGATCAGTTCCTCGCCTCCCGGCAGCCCGGCCTCAGCCAGAATCGCATGGGCGGGGTGATCTTCGGACAGCTCGAACTCGGCCACCACCTCGCCCTGCGCGGCCCCCTGACGGACCAGTTCGGCCCGTCCACGCCAGCCCAGCACAAAGCCCAGGGAATCCAACAAGATCGACTTGCCTGCGCCGGTTTCGCCTGTCAACGCGTTCAAACCCGGTTGGAACGTCAGTTCCAGCCGGTCGATGATCAGCATGTCGCGGATATCAAGGGCGCGAAGCATCGGATCCTAGCGTCCCGGAGCTTTGGCCATGACGATTACAACCACTCACCTTTGACGGTCTGGCGGTAAATTGTGCTAAGCCAGTTGTTGCCACGGCTCTTAAGGTCAAGCCCGCGCGACGTCAGTAACTTGTAGCCCGCGTCATACCACTCGGAAGATTGGTAATTGAATCCCAAAATTGCCCCTGCCGACTGTGCCTCATCCACCAGACCCAGCGACAGATACGCTTCGATCAGACGATAGAGCGCTTCGGCGGTGTGCGAGGTGGTTTGAAAATCCTCAACCACGACGCGGAAGCGGTTGATCGCCGCAGTGTAGTGATCCTGACGCAAGTAATAGCGCCCAATCTCCATCTCCTTGCCGGCCAGATGGTCGAAGGCCAGATCGAACTTCAGAACGGCAGAAGTTGCATATTCGCTGTCAGGATAGACTTCGATCACGGTCCGCAACGATTGCAACGCCTGGAACGTCAGCCCCTGATCGCGTCCAACCTCGTCGATTTGGTCATAATAGCTAAGCGCCAGAAGATACTGGGCATAAGCTGCATCCTCATCCGCCGGATAAAAATCTATGAACCGCTGTGCCGCAGCACGGCTTTCTTCATAATTCTTGTCGGAATGATACGAGAACGCCTGCATGATCAGCGCTCGCTTGGCCCAATCGGAATAAGGGTACAAGCGCTCGACTTCAGAGAAGTACCAAGCCGCGTCGTCCTGCCGATTCTGCGACAGCTCGAACTCGCCACGCGTGAATATCTGTTCAGGAGTGAACCCCTCAAGATTCTGGTTGCGGTCAGCCCCCTGGCCTCCGCATGCTGTCAAAACTGCTGTCAGAAGAAACGCGCCCGCGAATCTGACTGCCGCCTTGGTGCCACCCATTCCGCCTATCCTTGTCGTCTTGCTTGTCGAGGCACGCCCCGGTTTGAGGCTTGGTTTAGCACATATAATTCCGGGGCAAAACGCCTTAGTCTACCTACTGTCGGAATTGTCGACAGAGTTGATCCAATCAAGCGACTTCGGGAATTTCGTTCCAAACCAGCCCTTGCCCTGGCAGACGGGCAGCCTGTTCGGGCGTGCACAGGATCGGACGAACTGCTCCGGGTGTCTCAAACAACTTGCGCAGCAGAGTGTTCGTCATCGCATGTCCCGACTTATCCCCGGTAAAGTGGCCGAGAATCGGACCACCGGCCAGATACAGATCGCCTAGTGCGTCCAGCATTTTGTGGCGCACGGCTTCGTCGGCATGACGGAACCCGCCGGGTGTCAGAACTTCGTTCCCTTGCACGACGACCGCGTTTTCCAGTGTTCCACCAAGGGCCAAACCGTTTTCGCGCATCGCTTCAACATCTGTGCGGCGGCAGAAAGTGCGGCAATCGCTGAGTTCCCGCGCAAATGAGCCGTTACGCATGTCCAGAGTTTTGGTCTGGCGTCCGATGGCGCCGTCCTCAAAATCAATGTGGAAGTCGATAATCAGACCGTCGGCAGGCGCAATCGAAGCGCTCGCTCCTTCCCGTGAAGCAGTCACAGGCTTTAATACTTCGTAGGCCAGAACCGGGCTGGCCTGACGGCGCACGCCCTTCGCCATGATCCCACGCACAAATTCGATTGACGATCCATCCATGATCGGAACTTCGGGGCCATCAATCTCGATCAGTGCGTTGTGGACACCACATCCTGCCAGCGCAGCCATTATATGTTCAACCGTCGACACCGAAGCACCCGCATCGTTGATCAGTCGGGTGCAGAGCGGAGTTCGCTCGACCACATCATAGATCGCAGGGACCAGTGCATTGCCCAGTTCAATATCCGTACGTTTAAACCAGATGCCATGGCCAGCTGCCGCCGGTTTCAGCACCATATTCGCAGGCTTGCCGCTATGCAGCCCTACACCGGTAAACGTGATCGGAGATTTGAGCGTATGTTGCAATTTGGGCCTCGGTGAGTGGTGTCCGACCTAATTTGGCCGTGTTGACATCTCAGTTAAGGAACGCGGGCAAAAGGCTCAACTCACTCTTTGTAACCGAATGAAACATGAATGTAACAGATCGGCAAAAGCCTGCTTACACCCGGTTACGTAATTGTTTTAAAACGAAAAAGGGCCGCCAAACAGCGACCCTTCTTAATCAATTTGTTACCGCGATCAGTTGGCTTGACGCCGCAAGAAGGCCGGAATTTCAATCCGATCTTGCTCGGGGTCTGCCTCATCATGCGCCGGCGCCGTAGCGTCAGATTGGCGCATCACGGGCTGTTGGCGCTGGGGCTGTGCCGGCGTATCGGCCGCGTGGCCGGTCATTCTGTCGATCAGCCGGTTAAACCCGAACCGAGGGCGATCCGCATCGGATTGAGCAGCGGGTGCCGGCGCAGCCGTTGGCTGAGGCCGCGGCGCCACATACCCACGATCAGACGGTGGAACATTCTGAACCGCTGCCTGCAAACGCTGCAGCGCTTCCGGTGATGGTGTCCCAGCAGCTGGCTGCGGTTGAGGCGCGACATAGCTGTCGGTCGCAGTTTCAACTGGATCAGGCGTCGGCTCGAATTCGGCTACATGCGGCTGATAAGCCGGAGGAGGCAGGTCATCGTCATCCTGTTCGGCGCGCGGCTGGAACTGAGGCTCTTCGGCCGCTTCAAACAGCGAAGGCTCACGAGCCGGTTCGGCCTCTGCAGGTTCGGGCGCGGAAACATATGCGTCTTCCTGCACAGGCTCTTCTGCCGACACAGTGCGCGTCAGCGGGGCTGACATCGAGCGACGCGCAACCGGCACATCCTCGGACTTTTCGGTCGCGTCAATGCCAGTGGCAACAACCGAAACCCGCATTCCGCCTTCCATAGCCGTGTCCAGGGTCGAGCCAACGATAATGTTCGCCTCGGGGTCGACTTCTTCGCGGATACGGTTGGCCGCCTCGTCCAACTCGAACAGGGTCAGATCATGCGAACCGGTGATGTTGATCAGGACACCCTTGGCACCTTTCAGGCTGATTTCGTCCAGCAGCGGGTTGGCAATCGCCTTCTCGGCAGCCTGAACCGCACGATCCTCGCCGGTGGCCTCGCCCGTTCCCATCATGGCTTTGCCCATCTCATCCATTACGGCGCGCACATCCGCAAAGTCGAGGTTGATCAGGCCCGGACGCACCATCAGATCAGTCACGCCCTTGACGCCCTGATACAGAACATCATCCGCCATCGAGAACGCTTCGGTAAACGTGGTCTTTTCGTTGGCCAAGCGGAACAGGTTCTGGTTCGGGATAATGATCAGTGTATCGACGACCTTTTGCAGCGATTCAACGCCGTCTTCGGCCTGACGCATCCGCTTGGCGCCTTCGAACTGGAAAGGCTTGGTCACAACGCCCACGGTCAGCACGCCCAATTCGCGCGCGGCTTGCGCGATAATCGGAGCCGCACCCGTTCCGGTGCCACCGCCCATACCGGCGGTGATGAAGCACATATGCGCACCAGCCAGATGATCCACGATCTGCTCGATGCTTTCCTCGGCGGCTGCGGCACCCACGGTCGGACGCGCACCGGCACCCAAACCTTCGGTGACTTTCACGCCCAGTTGCACACGAGCCGATGACTGGCTCTGCTGCAACGCCTGAGCGTCGGTGTTGGCGACCACGAAATCCACGCCATCCAACTGTTTTTCAATCATGTTATTGACGGCATTGCCGCCTGCCCCGCCTACGCCAAATACCGTAATCCGAGGCTTCAATTCATCGTGCCCGGGCATCGAAAGATTCAATGTCATGCTTCTGTCCGCCTGTTTATATGCTCCGCCAACGCGGTGTTTTTCTTACCTATCCTGCCACAATTCTACCGACCGAAACCGCAAACGTCACGCCAAAAATCGCCAGAATCCACAAAATATGGAGGAAATAAGGCGTTCCACGCCAGTATTTCGTATTGTTTGCCAGATGTTGCGGAACGAACTCAATCCAGCACAACAGATGCGACCGCCGCGCCGTAGATTACGAGCATGTCACATACGGATTTATCGTCTTTACAAGGCGCGGAAAACTGCTCGGGTCCTCACGCTTGGCCTCTGTCGGGCCTTGTGGATATCTTGCTGGATTCGACGTTCATCCGCAAGGGAATTCTTCAACCAATAGGAGTACTTGGACAGTTCAGTCCCTCATCAGAAATCTCTCTCACAATCTGGATTTCGGTATTCGCCAATGTCGCCAGGCGAACCATGAAACTACCATTGTGCACGAAAGGCCACCAGCACACGGGAAATCCATCGGCATCGTCGTCGTACAGGAAACAAAGCTGGCCATCGGGGGTTGTAATTTTTCCGTAAACGCAACCCCTACCCTCCATGCGCCAGACCGAGAGACTCGGGCTCAGGAACTCTTCGGTGCCAACCAAGCCACCGTTATGGAAATCGTAGAATTTGACGGTCTTGCCTACAACGGCCCCCAGAAAAGCCTCGGGCGTGATCAGGGTCTGGCCCTGAACCGAGGCGGGAATCGCGACAAGCAGTGCCGCGACCAGTGTCTTACCAATTGTCACGGAACCAACGGACAGCCCGCTTGAACGGGCGTGCAGCATAGGTGTCGACAGGGATCTCGAAGTCCCACCATTCATCCTGCGGATGCGCCGCAAACAAGCTGAGCCCCACCACCGAAGAAAATCCCGGACCAGTCGCCGATTGCGGCAACCCGTGAACACGCAGGGGCCGGCCAAGACGAACGCGCTGCCCCAGAATACGAGTCGCCAAACCGTCCAAACCCATAATCTGGCTTCCTCCACCGGTCAGAACGATCTGCTGGCTGGGCAGATGATCGAACCCGGCAGCATCCAGTCGAATGCGGACCTCTTCCAAAATCTCTTCTACACGAGGACGCATGATGCCGATCAACTCGGCGCGGCTGACGGTGCGCCGGTCATGTTCCCAATCTCCGGTATCGCCGCCGATGTCGATCAGGTCGCGATCATCCGCTCCGGTAGCATGCACGCCGCCGTTGAAGGTCTTGATGCGTTCGGCCACATTCGCTGGAACGCCAAGCCCCATCGAGATATCCGACGTCACATGATCGCCGCCCATGCGTACGCAATCGGCATAAATCATGTGTTTTTTCATAAAGATAGACACACTTGTCGTGCCGCCACCCATGTCGATACAGGCCGCGCCCAGTTCCTGCTCATCCTCGACAAGTGCGGAAATGCCCGAGACATAGGCCGAATTCGCGATCCCGGCCAATTCCAGATCACAGCGCTTGATGCAGCGCACGATATTCTGAATGGCGACCGCATCAACCGTCAGCATGTGCATATCGACCGCAAGGGTCTGACCCATCTGCCCCCGAGGGTCGATAAGGCCCGAGCGATTGTCCAACGCAAAGTTCACCGGCTGTGCGTGCAGTACCTCGCGACCCGCGCCATAGTCCGGCACGTCGCAGGCGTTCAACACACGTCCGACCTCGGCTTCGCTGACCACCTGTCCTTCCAGATCGACTTGCGCATCCAACCCATAAGACCGGGGGTTCGCGCCCGAGAAGCAGGCGATCACGTGATCGACCCGAATATCGGCCATCTTCTGCGCAGCTTGCAGAGCGGTCCGGATGGCGCGTTCGGTTTCCTGCATCGCAGTGACTTCGCCAAACTGCACCCCGCGCGAACGTGTGGTCGCAGCGCCGATAACCCGGAACCCGGTCTGACCGGCCAGAGACCCGATGCTGTTGTCCTCACTTAACCGCCCTGTTCCGTCGAAACGCAGCACCAAGCAGGAAATCTTGGAACTTCCTACATCCAGAATCGCAACAACACCGCGTTGCATCGCCTGTCTGCGCATCTGCCGCATGGCCCGTTGGGACTGATAGAGATCGGTCATCATGGTCGTTACTGCCTGCTACTCACGTCTGTTTTTGTACTCCACCAGTCTTCGCTGGCAGCTTCGGTCATTCTTATGGTTGGACGTTGTCCGAGCCGCATATCCACAACGGCCACGTCACGTTCCAACAGGTCCTGCACCTCATTAACCGCCAAGACGCGTTCCAGTGCGCGCACGGGCCGATCGGTTGGCAGCATGATGCGCTGACCTCGGTCGAGAACCAGATCCCAGCGGCGTTCGCCAATTCGAACAAGACCCCGCACGCGCGCCCCGAGGCTGCGCGCTGTTGTCAGCAGTTGCAGTGCCTCAGCGACATGTTCGTCCGCGCCCTTTCCTGCAATAAGCGGCAGAGTCGCGTGGTCCTTGCGGGAGGCGACACGCTCAACATGCGCGCCGGTTTCGTCCAGCAACTCGGTTCCGCTCCGCGTGCGCCAAACCACCACGGGTTGGCGTTCAACAACATCAACCTGAAGAATTCCGCCGGGGCGAATGCGAACCGTCGCAGATTTGACAGGATCAAGACCGGTAATCGTGTCGCGGATTTGTTCGGCGTCCAGATCCCAGGAACTGATCGGGAAATCCAGTGGCACAACTTCACGAATGTCTTCGGAGAGGTTCGGTCCAGCGCCATCAATGGCCATCAAGTTAACCATGAATTCCGGTCTTTGCTGGATCGAGGTCTTGATGTCATTGACATAAGCCACAACCGCCTCTCGCCGGTCTTCTGCACTAAAATAAAGCCCCGTAGCCGCGCAAATGGCCAGGATGGGCAACCCATACTTCAGACCGCGGCGTATGCCCGGCGTAAGCATCCAACGCTGTAGTCGGTAGCTGAGGCGAGACGGAGCCGGGTCGAACCGTTGCGATTTGCGGCCGAACAGTTTCACGCCGCCTAACCGCAGTTTTGGTTCTGTTTCGTGGCGTTCGCCTGAAGCGAAATCGGCATCCGGACCCGCCAATGGCTTGGACCGATGAATGACAGGTGCGCGCGTGGCTTTTAACGGTCGCATGAGGCGTCCTCCACCATCCAGGCACACAGCTGACCAAAGGTCATACCGCAGTGTTCGGCTTGCTCGGGCACCAATGAGGTCGGTGTCATTCCGGGCTGGGTATTGGTCTCCAACAAAAACAGACCATCTGCGCCCATGCTGTCATCCCAACGATAATCAGTACGGGTCACACCGCGACAGCCCAGTGCGTTATGGGCTTTCAGCGCATGATTCATGCAACGGTCAAAAATATCCTGCGGGATGTCGGCAGGCAGCACATGCCACGAGCCGCCGGGCTTGTATTTGGCATCATAGTCATACCATCCGCCATCAGTCATGATCTCGGTCACGGTCAGAGCGCGATCGCCCATCACGGTCACGGTCAACTCGCGCCCGGCCACGTATTTTTCGACCATCACGTAATCTGGCATGTCGTCGGACAGTTGCGGTGGCCCGTTCGAGCCTTCGTGGACGATATAGATCCCGACGCTGGACCCTTCGTTGTTGGGCTTGGCCACATAGGGCGGATCCATCACATGTTCGGCGGACACATCGGGCTTGGGCACGATCACGCTGGGAACAACAGGTAAACCTTCTGCGGAAAACACCTCTTTGCTGCGCTGTTTGTCCATCGCGAGCGCCGAGGCCAGCACGCCGGAATGCGTGTACGGAATGCGCATCCACTCCAGCAGGCCCTGCACACAGCCATCTTCCCCCCAGCGTCCATGCAGAGCGTTGAAAACCACATCCGGTTTGATGTCCAAAAGACGCGCATAGAGGTCGGGACCTGCGTCCAGTTCGACCACTTCAAAGCCTTCTCCCCTAAGGGCGGCTGCGCATTCGCGCCCAGAGCTGAGTGACACCTCGCGTTCCGCCGAGGGGCCGCCCATCAATACCGCCACTTTGGGGTGTGTCCTGCTCGACTTACCCACTTAGCGCCTCAATGTCCCCGGACCTTATGCGGTGGTCCGTACTGCGTTTATGCCTTTGATCCGTCGCCTGAATTTGCCTGTTTTGGTCTGACGGTTGGGGCTTTATTTCTTCAACGGGTCACCGACCCGCATGATTTCCCACTCTAGCGTGATGCCGCTTGTTTCGTAAACCTTTTTTCGCACCTCTTCGCCCAGACCTTCAAGGTCAGCGGCAGTGGCACCGCCAGTGTTGATCAGGAAATTCGAGTGCTTCTCGCTCATCTGCGCGCCACCCTTGGTGGCCCCGCGCATCCCGGCATCGTCGATCACTTTCCACGCCTTCAGATCGTGCACGTCATCCGCCCTGCCCGTCGAGGAAAACCCTGCCGGGTTGCAGAAGGTCGAACCTGCGCTGCGGTCTTTTGTGGGTTGGGTCTCATCGCGTTTTTGCAATTGCGCCGCCATCCGGTCATGCAGCGCTTGTGGATCACCCGCGGGCCCCTCGAACGTGGCCGAAATCAGCACCGCCCCATCGGGCAAATCCGACTGCCGATAGCGGAAGTTCAGGTCCTGCGGTGTCAGGTCCACGACCTCCCCCTGGCGCGTCACTATCGTGGCCTTGCGCAACACATCCGCCGTATAGCTGCCATAGCAACCCGCGTTCATCCGCACCGCCCCACCGACCGAGCCAGGAATGGTCCGCAAAAACGTGAGGTCCACACCTGCATCTGCCGCTTTGCGCGCCACATGCGCATCTAGCGCCGCGGCACCCGCTGTGACGGTGTTACCTGCGACCTCGATCCCGTTGAACCCGCGCCCCAGCCGGATCACCACGGCGCGCAAGCCACCATCACGAACAATCAGGTTTGATCCGACACCCATGGGGAACACGTCGAAATCTTCGGGCAGGTCGCGCAGAAACGCTTTCAGATCGTCAATATCCGTAGGTTGGAACAAATAATCCGCCGGACCGCCGACACGAAGCCATGTCAGGTCGTTCAACGCTCGGTTCTGGGTCAGTTTGCCACGGGGTTCAGGAACAGATGTCATTCCGGTTCCTTCGCGGATTTATTTCCTCCGCGCAAGCCGTAACTGTCACTGAGCCGAACCAAGCATCCGACGCACCCACCGCCCCAGATAAATCACTGGCCAGCGCAGCACGGACATACCCATCGCCAGCACCAACAGTCCGATCCACGGGCCGTTCTGCAAGGTGACATAGCCCAATATCGGAATCCCCACCGCGATCAGGACATAGGCGCGGGTCCAGTGGTTGTCCTTACTTGGGATCATCGCCAGCACATTTGCGGCGATCCCCCACAACGCGGCCAGAGCGATTGACCAATTCATTCCTGAACCTCCTGCCCGGTCCAACGGCGCCAGTAGTGGCGGATCGGGTTGCGGAACATCGATGCGAAAGCGGCAAAGGCCAGCACCGAAATGAACCAGCCGAAGTCATGACCCAACCAGACGATCAGCGCGGGTGCACTGACAAACAGCACCACGCCTGGCGGAAACTGCAGACGCATCGGCAACATCGCCACGATGGTCGAGGCAATGACCCACAGCCCCGCAAACACCACTGAATTTACCATGCGCCCCTCCGAGGACGTTGTTTCGCGGCTGCAAACGCTCAAATCAGTCGAGCGTCAAGTTGGTTCCCTGCGTCAAACAGCTTGTTTACGTTGCAACCGGTCGGGCAAACCGTTGGCCCAGGCGCTGATTGTCCCGGCGCCGAGGCAAACAACCATGTCACCAGGACGGGCTTGTTCGCGGACCAGACGCTCCAGATCGTTTTCATCCAGCAGCGCGCGGGCGTGACGGTGACCGTGGCGGATCAGGCCCTGCACCAGATCATCACGCGATGCACCTTCGATCGGGTCTTCACCCGCAGCAAAAATATCAGCGATTGCGACCACGTCGGCATCGTTGAAACAGGTGCAAAAATCGTCAAACAGATTCGACAGGCGCGAATAACGGTGCGGCTGGTGAACGGCGATCACACGCCCATCACTGGCTTGGCGTGCGGCTCTCAGCACGGCGGCAATCTCAACCGGGTGGTGGCCGTAGTCGTCGATGATGGTAACGCCCTCGACCTCTCCGACCTTGGTAAAGCGGCGATTGACGCCACCGAAATTGGCCAGAGCCTCGCGGATTTCAGCGGTTTTCATGCCCAGATGGCGGGCCACAGCCACGGCGGACAAAGCGTTCGAAACATTGTGGTCGCCGGGCATAGGCAGGGTGCAGCCCTCGATCACCGTGTCTTCGTATTGCAGGTGGATATCGAAATGCGCGACGCCGCCCTTATAAGTCAAGTTCACGGCCCGCACATCGGCCTGCGCGTTGAACCCATAGGTGCGCACGCGCCGATCGCTGATGCGGCCCACCAGCGTCTGCACCTCGGCATGGTCGGTACAGCACACGGCCAGACCGTAGAAGGGCAGGTTCGAGACGAACTCGTAAAACCCATCCCGCAGCCGGTCGAAATCACCCCAATGCTCCATATGCTCGGGGTCGATATTGGTGACGATGGCAATAGTCGCAGGCAGGCGGTTGAACGAGCCGTCGGATTCGTCGGCCTCGACCACCATCCATTCACCCTGTCCCATCCGCGCGTTGGACCCGTAGGCATGGATGATGCCGCCATTGATCACGGTGGGGTCGAAATCGCCCGCCACCATAAGCTCGGCCATCATGGTGGTCGTGGTGGTCTTGCCATGAGTTCCGGCAATGGCGATGTTTGATTTCAGGCGCATCAGCTCGGCCAGCATATCGGCGCGGCGCACCACCGGCAGGCCTTGCGCGCGGGCGCCGTCCAGCTCGGGGTTGCCCGGCTTGATCGCGGTAGACACAACAACAACGGCTGCGTTTTCAAGGTTTTCGGCGCGTTGGCCTACGAAAATCTCGGCCCCCAGCCCGGCCAGACGGTCCGTGATCTTGGACGCTTTGAGGTCCGAGCCCTGCACCCGGTAGCCCAGGTTCAGCAGCACCTCGGCAATCCCCGACATCCCGATCCCGCCGATACCAACGAAATGGATCGGCCCTACGTCTTGCGGCAGTTTGGTGGCTGGATTCATGGGGTCTCCTTCTGCGCCAGCTCTTCGACAAGGTGAACTAGACGCTCGGTCGCGTCCGGGGCTCCGGTCGATAGGGCGGCACGGGCCATCTTTTGTGCGGCCTCGGGGTTTGTCAGAACGGCGGTGATTTGCTCGGTCAGCGCGGCAACGTCAAGCAGGTTTTCGGGGATCATGATCGCGCCACCCGCCTGCACCAGCCCGCGCGCATTGGCGGTTTGATGGTCGCCCGCAGCGGCGGCAAAGGGGACAAGGATCGAGGGCCTCCCGATGACCGAGATATCGGCCACACTAGACGCGCCCGAGCGGCTGATCACCAGCTGCGCATCGGACATGCGCCGGGGGACATCATCGAAAAAGGGCAGAACTTCGGCCCGGATGCCATGGTCGGCGTAAAAGGCGGTGACACGTTCACCATCTTCATCGCGGGCCTGATGCGCCACGCGGATATAGGCACGCAGGTCTTCCGGCAGCGCCGCAAGCGCGCCGGGCACCACATCACTGAGGATACGCGCACCCTGGCTGCCACCCATCACCAGAACTGACATCGGGTAGTCTCCGGGCGGGATATAGCCTGCCGCGGCACGTTCCAGCACCGCGCCGCGCACCGGGTTGCCGGTATGGACGCCCTTTGCGCCGTCGGGCAAATCCGTGGGCCAGACCCCGCAGGCCACCTGCGCCACGCGCTTGGCAAACAGCTGGTTCACCCGACCCAACACGCCGTTCTGCTCATGGATCATGCGCGGAATGTTCAGCAGCGTCGCGGCCCCCAGCGCCGGGATCGAAGGATAGCCACCGAAGCCAACCACCACGTCCGGGCGGTCGCGCATCATTTGCATCGCCATACTGGTCACGCCGCCCGCGATCTTTGGCCCGACCAGCGCCTTGGCCGCCAGCCCGCCACGCGCGAAAGTGGCCGAAGTCGCCTCAACAATCTCGGTCGAATGCGGAAAGCCGCCGGTATAGCGCGCACCGCGCGCATCAGTGGACAGGCGCACGCGCCAGCCTTTCTGCAGCATCGCCTCGGCCAGCGCCTGCGCGGGGAACATGTGCCCCCCGGTGCCGCCTGCCGCGATCAGAAGATAAGGCATCAGCCGCGACCGCGTAGAATGTCACCCAGCTCACCCTGCGGGCGGGTTCGGGTGAAGGCCAGCAACATGCCCACGGCGATGCCGCCCGCAATCAGGGACGAGCCGCCATAGCTGACGAACGGCAGCGTCATGCCCTTGGCGGGCAACAAGCGCACCGCCACGCCCATGTTGATCATCGCCTGAACGCCGAACATGCAGGCCAGACCGGTGCCTGCCAGACGGATGAACATGTCACGCTCGCGCATCAACCGCAGCAGCGAGCGCACGACGATCAGCGAATAAAGCGCGATGATGATCAGCACCAGGATCAGCCCATACTCCTCGGCCGCGACAGCGATGATGAAATCGGTATGCGCATCGGGCAAGGACCACTTCACCTGCCCCTCCCCCACGCCAACGCCGAACAGACCGCCTTCGCGGATCGCGTTGGTGGCATAGCCAAGCTGCGTGGTCGGATCGACCTCTTGGTTCAGGAAACCGTCAATGCGGCGGGCAAAGTGTTCGGAATTCGAATAGGCGAACATGCCGCCCAACACGACGGCCCCCGCCATGCCGACCAGCAACAGCATCGGCGCACCGGCGACGAAATACATCACGCCCCAGCCAAACAGGATAAGGCAGGCCTGCCCGAAATCCGGTTGCAGCACCAGCATCGCCACAATCGCCATACAGAGCGCAAAGGACCACAATCGCCCCGGAGGGCCGTTAATCTCTTGCGAAGCCGCCAGCAGCCACGCGGCGACAACGATGAAGCCGGGCTTCAGAAACTCAGAAGGTTGCAGCGAGGCAAATCCCAGCGAGTACCAGCGCACCGCGCCCTTGCCGAAATCGGTCCCGAAGACCGGCAGGAAAGCCAGCGCCACAAACGCGCCCAGAAAACCCAGTACCGCCAAACGTCGCACCAGTGTGGGCGACATCATCGAGGTCAGCAGCATCGCCACCAGCGCCAACCCGCCAAAGAGCGCCTGCCGTTCAACATAGTGGAACGGATCGAACCCGTTGCGCCCGGCCAGCGGCGGCGATGAAGCCAACCCCAGCAACAATCCGATGACAAACAGGATCAGCACGCAGGACATGGTCCAGCGATCAATCGTGCGCCACCACTTTGGTAGAATCGGTTCGCCGCGCGTGTCCCGGACCGCGCCATACACCATCTCAGTCATGAGATACCGCCACTATCTGCCTCGTTCACGCCCCGTTTTCGGGGTCTGATTGAGACTCTACAGCGATTTTGGCTTTGGGGCTAGGGAAATGAGGGGCATAAGCGGAATTCGATCAGCCCCAGAGTTGAAATAACGCGTCACGCTTTAATTGGGTACCGGTCCGGTTCCTCAAAGACATCAATCACGCGCGTACCGGCCTTGATCTGGCCTCCGTGTTCGACCCCCGCCGGGATCGAGTAGCTGTCGCCCGGACGGTAAGTTTTCGTCTGGTCTCCGATCGTCAGTGCAATCTCACCTTCAACGACCGTGCCCCATTGCGCACCATGCGAATGAAGCGGAAGCTCCATATCCTTCAGAAAAGTGAAGAACGCTACCAGACCTGCTTCCGAGCGAATGACAGCCGTCTGCACCACATCTTCAGGGAAAGGAACGTCCAGTTTCGGAAAGACCGTTATGAAGTCCGGGTAATGCATGAATTGTTCCTTCTCCTCGGGTGAACTGTCGCCACAGGATGACAGTGCTTTCAGCGGCTGGCAATCGGGATTGCCCACTTACCAGCACACTTTGAGCGAGACGACGGCATGCTCTTGCGTTCCGACGCGATCCGCGCCATCCCCTCGTCCATGACCTTTGACACGATCATCCTTGGTGCCGGTGCAGCCGGTATGATGTGTGCCTCCCACTGCGGCGGGCGTGTTCTGGTGATCGACCATGCCAAAGCAGCCGGAGAGAAAATCCGCATCTCAGGCGGAGGGCGCTGCAATTTCACCAATATGTATGCGGGCCCCGGAAGTTTCCTGTCGCAAAACCCACATTTCTGCAAATCCGCACTGGCGCGATACACGCAATGGGATTTTGTCGATCTGGTCGGGCGTCACGGAATCGCGTGGCATGAGAAAACTCTGGGGCAATTGTTCTGCGACGGGTCTTCGAAGCAGATTGTCCAGATGCTGTTGGACGAGATGACCCGCGCCGGGGCTGAACTCTGGCTGCAAGCCTCGGTACGTGATCTGCGCAAAACCGAATACGGCTTTGCGATCGAGGTCGAGCGCGAAGGCCAGCGCCAAAAACTGATTTGCCGAAATCTGGTGCTGGCGACAGGCGGCAAGTCGATCCCCAAGATGGGCGCAACGGGGTTAGCCTATGACATCGCCCATCAATTCGACCTGCGCGTTACAGACACGCGGGCGGCGCTGGTGCCGTTCACCTTTTCGGATGGCCGGTTCAAGGAGCTTTCGGGTGTGTCCTTGCCCGCCCGCCTGTCAAACGATCGCACCAGCTTCGACGAAGCGCTATTGTTCACCCATCGCGGACTTAGCGGGCCATCGGTGCTGCAACTGTCGTCATACTGGCATGAAGGTGAGGCGATCCATGCGAACCTGATCCCCGACCTGCCTCTGTTTGACCTGCTGCGCGATCAGCGTCAGGCCGGAGGGCGCAAGGCCCTGACCACCGAACTGGCACGACACCTGCCCGCACGGCTGGTCGACTACCTGAAACACCAAATACCAATGCGCGGTAATCTGGCCGACCAGTCCGACGCCGCCCTGAACGATCTGGTGACGGCGCTGTCCAACTGGTCCCTCACCCCCTCTGGCACCGAAGGGTATCGCACCGCCGAGGTTACTTTGGGCGGGATCAACACGGATGAATTGTCGTCCAAAACGATGGAGGCCAGGGATGTCCCCGGCCTCTATGCGATTGGCGAAGCGGTGGATGTTACCGGCTGGCTGGGCGGTTACAATTTCCAGTGGGCGTGGTCTTCGGGTCACGCCGCCGGAACCGCCATAGCTGCAGGTTAGCCTACGACGTTATAGCCCCGTCCGCGCATACAGTTGCGGACAATGACCTCTTTGTTCTGGTTCTTGTTGATCACGTCAGCGCTGGCGCCCACAAGTGCACCGGCAATCGCTGCTCTGCCCAAATCGTCACTGCTGTCCTGAACAATCCCGGTGACAGCAGCAGCACCTGCTGCGCCAATTGCCGCATTTCCAGCAGTAGTTCCATCAACCGTCGCCTGCGAAGCTGCCAGCTGTTGGCATTGCTGCAGGTCGAAGTTGTAATTCGGGCCGACCGGCCCATCGATGACGGGCTGATAATTCGCACCAGTGTTTGTACAGGCTCCGGCCACCAAAAGCGCAGGCAGGACCAGAGAAAACTTACGGTAAGTCATAACGATAACCTCGTGTTGAATTTACAGGCAAGCAAGACCAATTAGTAATGGGCGTCAAGCACATAGCACCGCAGCTTGGCCCAACCGGCAATCTATTGCAAATTTCTAAAGTGAAAGGTTCAAACGAACCTGTGCTGCGAAATCCTCTCCGCGTTGCTCGAAATTGTCATATTGATCGAAACTGGCCGCAGCTGGGGCTAGCAATACTGTGTCCCCCGGCGCCGCATCCGCCACAGCCTGCGCGACGGCCTCGGCCATTGTGGTACAGACCTGCGCCTCCACCTCGAGCTGCATGGCGAAACCGGCGGCCTCCCGCCCAATGACGTAGGCTTTGACGACTTGATCGCAGGCTGTGTTCAAGGCAGACAAACCGCCTTCCTTCTCAAGCCCGCCGCAGATCCACCGGACGTTCTTAAACGCACTTAGCGCCTTGAGCGCGCTGTCTACATTGGTGGCCTTCGAATCATTCACAAAAGTCACCCCATTCGCTTCGGCGATGATCTGGCTGCGGTGTGGCAGACCGGGATAGCTGTGCAACGCATCCTCAATCACGCGCGGGGCCAGCCCAAGCGCGCGACATGCGGCATAAGCAGCGCAGGCGTTTTGATGGTTATGCGCGCCCGGCAGCCCTTTAATGTTACGCAAGTCAATCGCGCCTGCCTGTCGACCTTTGCGGTATTCGGACAAGAACCCTTTGCGGGCAAAAACCTGCCACCCGGGCCCCGTCAGTTTTCGGGCAACCGAGATCCGGATCACCCGGTCATCCGTTGGGCCTTCGGCCAATTGCCCGGCCAAAAACGCGCCTTCATTTTCGTCGACGCCAATCACTGCCCGGTCCGGGCCACCTTCGGCAAACAGGCGACGTTTGGCGGCAAAGTAGCCACCCATACCCCCGTGCCGATCCAGATGATCCGGAGACAGATTGGTAAACACCGCGATATCCGGCGTTAACGCTCGCGCCAGTTCGGTTTGATAGCTCGACAGCTCCAGCACGACGACTGAAGCATCCCGACCGGGTTCAATATCCAGAACCCCACGCCCAATGTTTCCGGCCAACTGGGCCTCTCGGCCTGCCTCGGTCAGAATGTGATGGATCAATGCCGCCGTGGTTGATTTGCCGTTAGAGCCCGTGACCGCGATAACACGTGGGGGTGTGTCGAAATTATCCCATTCCGGGCCCGCAAACGATCGAAAAAACAACCCGATATCATTGTCGACCGGCACGCCGGCATCAAGTGCGGCCGCGACGACGGGATTTGGTACAGGGTAGAGATGCGGGATACCGGGCGAGACGATCAGCGCAGCGATTTGATCGAACGCCCCTTGGCGGCGCAGATCGGCACAGGCAAACCCCTCGGCCTCGGCTTTTTCGCGAGCAGCGGGATTGTCATCCCAACAGACGGCTTCTGCCTTGCCTGCCCTAAGCGCACGCGCCGTGGCCAGACCCGAGCGACCAAGCCCAAGCACCGCTACTTTCTGCCCCGAAAACCCTTTGACCGGGATCATCCTGCCCACCTTGTTCTGTCGTACATGTCGCGGCCACCCTGCGCAGAAGACACAAGCCTTGGCAAGAGACGCAAAAGGCTCGCGCGTCAGCGCGAGCCGGGCCCAACAGGTGGCAGGCGGTCCGCAGGCCCCCCGAACCTGGCGGGAGCGTTACCGGACCTTAAGCGTCGCCAGCCCGATCATCGCCAGGATCAGAGAGATGATCCAGAACCGGATCACGATAGTGGGCTCAGCCCAGCCCTTTTTCTCATAGTGATGGTGGATTGGCGCCATCAGAAACACCCGCCGTCCGGTGCGTTTGAAATACAGAACTTGAATGATAACACTCAGGGCTTCAACAACGAACAGGCCGCCGACCACGGCTAGCACCAGCTCGTGCTTGGTCGCTACCGCGATGGCTCCCAAGGCACCGCCCAAAGCCAATGATCCAGTATCGCCCATGAACACCGCAGCCGGGGGTGCATTGTACCACAGGAACCCAAGCCCTGCGCCGAACAAGGCCGAGGTAAAGATGAAAATCTCGCCTGTACCCGGCACGTAATGCACATCCAGATACTCGGTAAAGTCGACCCGCCCAACCGCATAGGCAATCACACCTAAAGTCGAGGCCGCGATCATCGCAGGCATGATCGCCAAACCGTCCAGCCCATCGGTCAGATTCACAGCGTTCGCAGCGCCAACAATTACAACAATCGCGAACGGGATATAGAAAATACCCAAATTGACCAGCGTATCCTTGAACACAGGCACCGCCAGTTGGTTCTGCAACGCCTCGGGGTGGTGCAGCGTTGCCCAAACCGAAGCGAGCACTGCGATCAACACGCCCAAAGCCAAACGCATCTTGCCCGACACGCCCTTAGTGTTCTGTTTGGACACTTTTGCGTAGTCATCCGCAAAGCCAATCGCCGCATAGCCCAGCGTCACGAACAAGACCATCCAGACATAGGGGTTGTCCCACCGCGCCCAAACCAGCGTCGACGTGACCAGAGCCCCCACGATCAGCAGCCCGCCCATTGTCGGTGTACCTGCCTTGGAAAAATGCCCCTCGGGGCCGTCATCTCGGATCGGCTGACCTTTGCCCTGCTTGCGGCGCAGCACGTTGATCAACGGTTTGCCAAACAGGAACCCGAAAATCAGCGCCGTCATAAAAGCACCGCCCGCGCGGAAGGTGATATAGCGAAAGAGGTTAAAGAAATCCCCGCCATCGGACAGATTGGTCAACCAATAAAGCATTCTAACACCTTTCTCGTGCGGCGATCATGGCTCAAGCGCGCCCCCTTGCCCCATTTTCCGTAAACCGTCAACAATCCGCGCCAGCGCCATGCTCAAAGATCCTTTGGCCAGCACGATATCGCCCGCGCGGATCAGATCCGGCAGATGCGAGGTCATTTCGGCGCTGGTTTCAGTCCAAAGCCCGCGTTTCCCCTCGGGCAACGCATCATGCAGCGCCTGCATCAACGGACCGATGCAATGCACCTGATCCACATGCGCCATCGCCGCAACATCGGCCATGGCCGCGTGCATGTCGGTTTCCTGCGCGCCCAATTCCTTCATATCGCCCAAGAACGCGATCCTACGCGGGCCCTGCGCTGCGGCCAGAACGTCCAAGGCCGCCTCCATCGAGGTCGGGTTGGCATTATAGCTGTCATCCAGCAGTTCAATCTGCCCACCGCTCGCCAGCAGCAGCGTCTCGCGCACGCCGCGGCCCGCGACCGGAGACCACCGGCGCAGCCCGACAATGGCCTGATCCAGATCGACGCCCAGCTCAACGCATGTCGCCAAAGCACCCAGCCCGTTCATGGCGAAATGCGTACCGGCCGACCTTACGTCAAAACTGAATGGCGCCCCGTCCAGCGCCGCAGAGGCATGGACCGAGTCGGCGGTCTGCGCCACATCCGTCAGAACATAATCCGCAGCGTTCCGCCCGAATTCGACGATTCCCGCCCCTTGAGCCTGCGCACAACTGCGCAACACATCCGCGTCGTCAATGTCGGCGTTCACGATGGCTGTGCCTCCGGGCTCCAGCCCCTCGAAAATCGCAGCCTTTTCATGGGCGATGCCCGTGACCGACTCGAACGCCTCAAGATGCACGGCCGCCACGGTCGTCACCAACGCCACATGCGGGCGGGTTTGCTGAGTCAGCGGAGCGATCTCTCCGGGATGGTTCATGCCAATCTCGATCACGGCGAATTCGGTGTCGCGCGGCATCCGCGCCAAGGTCAGCGGCACGCCCCAATGGTTGTTGTAGCTGGCGACGCTTGCATGGGTTTTCCCCTGCGCTTCCAAGATATTGGCCAGCATTTCCTTGGTCGAAGTCTTGCCGACACTTCCTGTCACACCAACCACACGCGCATCCGTGCGGGCCCGACCGGCTAGGCCCAACGCCTCCAGCCCCGCTTGCACATCGTCGACGATCAGCAACGGCGCATCCTCGGCCACGCCTTCGGGGATGCGCGAGACCAAAGCGGCCCCTGCCCCCTTCTCCAACGCCTGCGCCACGAAATCATGCCCGTCTCGCGCCGCTTTCAGCGCCACGAACAGATCGCCCGGTTGCAAAGTGCGCGTGTCAATCGACACGCCATTCACCACCCAGTCGGCGGTCACACGCCCGTCGGTAGCCTCGGCCGCCTCAGCCGCAGTCCAGAGCGTCATGCTACCCTCCCGTCCAGCGCGGCCACGCTGATGCTGGCCTGTTCCACATCATCAAAGGGCAGAACCTGATCGCCAACGATCTGGCCGGTCTCATGCCCCTTGCCCGCGATCAACAGAGCATCGCCCGGTTGCAGAGCATCGACGCCGCGCAGGATCGCTTCGGCCCGGTCGCCAACTTCAGTCGCCTCGGGCGCGCCAAGCAGAACAGCGGCGCGGATGGTGGCCGGGTCTTCGCTACGCGGGTTGTCGTCGGTGACAAAAACCACGTCGGCATGATTTGCAGCCGCTTGCCCCATCAAAGGCCGCTTGGTCGCATCGCGGTCACCGCCTGCGCCAACAATGGCAATCAGGCGGCCCATCACATGCGGGCGCAACGCCTTGAGGGCAGTGGCCACAGCATCTGGCGTATGGGCATAGTCGACGAAAACCGCCGCACCGTTTTGGCGCGTTGCGGCCAGCTGCATTCGACCGCGCACGGTTGTCAGATGCGGCAGAGTTTCAAACACGCGTTCAGGCTCTTCCCCGCCCGCGATCACCAAACCACAGGCCAGAAGGATGTTTTCGGCCTGGAAACCTCCGATCAGGTTCAAGCGGGTCTGGAACACTTTGCCCTTCCACGAGAACCGCAAGTCCTGCCCGGTCGCGTCAAAACGCTGGTTCATCAGGCACAGATCTGCATCGCCCAGACCAACGGTCAGAACCTCCTGTCCACGAGCCTTGGCGATCTTGCGGACCTCGGCTCCTTTGGGGTCGCTCATATTGATCACGACTGTGCCGTCCTGGGGCAGAACCCGGTCGAAGAGACCAGCCTTGGCGGCGAAATACGCTTCGAACGTCTCGTGATAGTCCAGATGGTCCTGCGTGAAATTCGAAAATCCGGCAGCCGCCAGATGGACCCCGTCCAGACGGCGCTGTTCCAACCCGTGCGAGGAAGCTTCCATCGCCGCATGGGTCACGCCATTTGCGGCAGCTTCGGACAAACAGCGATGCAGCGTGATCGGCTCGGGCGTGGTGTGGGCCAGAGGGGCAGTCCATGCGCCTTCGACCCCGGTGGTGCCAAGGTTAACGGCGGCGTGGCCCAGCTCCATCCAGATTTGTCGCACGAATGTGGCGATCGAGGTTTTTCCATTGGTCCCGGTCACGGCCACAATGGTCTGTGGCTGCGCGCCAAACCATAGTGCGGCACAACCGGCCAGCGCCTGACGCGGGTCTTCGACAACGACCAAGGCCGCGTCTGAAGCGGCCAGTTCATCGGCTGCAATCTCGGCCCCTTCGGCGTCCGTCATGATCGCCGCCGCGCCCATGCGCAGGGCGTATTGGATGAACGCGCTGCCATGGACCCGTGTGCCGGGCAAGGCAGCGAACAGAAAGCCCTCCTGCACCTCGCGGCTGTCTACGGCCAGACCGGTGATTTCGGGATTCGCGCCTCCGCGTGCGGTCAGGGCCAGTTGGTTGAGTGTTTTTGGTCTTGTGCCCATGCCCTACCCTCTGTCGGACGGTCTAATTTGAGGTGAGCGTTATAGCAGCGCGCGCTTCAGGCTCAAGCCGAGGTCGCAACCCCAACAACGGGGCAATGCGCCCGATCAGCTCGGCAGCAACGGGCACGGCTGTCCAGCCAGCCGTGCGGCGCTTTTCGCCGTAGGCGACGATCGATGGCTCATCCAGCGTAACGATCAGCACGTATTTTGGATCATAGGCCGGAAAGATTGTCGCGAAGGTGGAAATCACCTTGTCATCATAATAGCCGCCACGTGGTTTGGGCTTATCAGCCGTGCCGGTCTTTCCCGCCACGTCATAGCCTGCAACATCGCCGAAACTGGCGGTGCCGTCGGTGACAACCTTGCGCAACATCCGCTGCGCCTGTTGCGCTGCACTGTCAGACATCACGCGCGGCCCGTATTGAGGCCCATTTTTGCGCAGGATCGTCGGGCTGACATAGTGCCCGCCATTGGCAATCGCCGCATAGCCCGCCGCCAGATGCATCGGGCTTGTCGACAGACCATGGCCATAAGAGATCGTAACCGTGCTGAGTTCGCCCCATTTCTTGGGCTTCAAAGGCTCGCCGCCCTTGGCCTCGACAATTTCAAACGGGGTCGGATCGAACATACCCAGCGAACGCAGAAAATTCTGCTGCCGTTTTGCGCCGATCTGCAGCGCCAGCCGCCCCGTTCCCCGGTTCGAGCTGTGGACGATCACATCCGCCACGCTGATCTTGCCGTAATTTTTGCCGTTGAACTCGCCAATCGGGAAGCGACCGATCCGCATCGGGCCCGACGTGTCGATGATCGTCTCGGAATTCACCAGCCCAAGCTGAACCGCCTGCGCCGCCGTGAAAATCTTGAAGACCGAGCCCAGCTCGTACACGCCCTGCACGTAGCGGTTGAACAATGGGCTGTCCGAGGGATCAAACCCCGAAGTTGGCGGGCGGGGGCGGTCATTGGGGTCAAAAGACGGCAACGAGGCTGCCGAAACGACCTCACCCGTATGGGCGTTCATAAGAACGGCCGAGGCCCCCTTGGCGTTCATGATTTTCATGCCACCATACAGAACCTGTTCGACCGCCGCCTGAACAGTCAGGTCCAAAGACAGTTGAAGAGGTTTGTTGCCGTTAGCCGGATCACGCAGATAATCGTCGAATTGCTTTTCAACGCCCGCGACACCGATTACCTCGGCGGCGCTGACGCCTTCGCGACCAAAGCCCGAGCCGCCCAGAATATGCGCGGCCAGCTTGCCGTTGGGATAAAGTCGCATCTCACGCGGGCCGAAAAGGATGCCGGGGTCGCCGATGTCATGGACGGCCTGCTTCTGCTCGGGCGAGATGCGTTTCTTGATCCACAGAAATTTACGATTGCCGGTGAAATCCTTGACCAGACGTTCTTTTTCAAGATCGGGGAAGATCGCAACCAATTGATCAGCGGCGGCTTCAGGGTCGATCATCAAGGGCGGCTGCGCATAGACCGAGTATGTGTCCAGATTGGTCGCCAGAATGCGTCCTTCACGGTCGACGATATTGGCGCGCTGCATGGCGATGGCGGCACCGGGCGCGCTGGCCAGCGGCTCTTGCGCCTCGGAGGTGGCGAGCATCCCCATGCGAAAACCAACTACCGAAAACGCACAGAAAAAGAACAGGCCCAAAACCAAAAGGCGCCCTTCAGCACGGGCGCGGGCGCGGTCTTTCATGTCTTCGTGACGCTGGCGGATATTTTCGCGCTCGATGGCTTTGGGGTTTTCGCCGCGGGCGCGGGCGTCAAGGATACGGGCTAAGGGGCGCAGCGGTGTCCGGGTCATGGGATTTGCACCTCGCCAAACGCCTGAATGTTCGTGATCGCCTGCAGTTCGATCGGATCAACGATCGGCAGATCGGGATCTTCGGCATAAGAGACCTGGTCAGCCCGCCCAAACTGTTCTGCGCGCAGAGGCAGCAGGCCCAGACGCTCGAAATTCAGGTCGGCGAGTTCACGCAACCGGTCCGGGCGGTTCAGATAGGCCCATTCTGCATTCAGAACCGCCAGCCGAACTTGCGCCATGCCGATCTCACGCTGCAGCTTCTGTGTCTCTTTAACAACCTGCTGCGTGCGGTAGTTTTCCTGATAGGCCCACAAAGCCAACCCAAATACCGAAAGCGCAGTCATCACATACAATACACTCTTCATTTTGCCCTTCCCCCAATTTGCGGCATCCCAATGGCGCGGGCCTCAATTTCCCCCGCCGGAGCCTCGGTCCGCACAGCAACACGCAACTTGGCCGAGCGCGCACGCGGATTCTCCTGCAATTCTTGATCGTCCGGCCCTACCGCCTTGCGCGTTTTCAAGGTGAATTGCGGCAAGTCCTGCGCGATTTCAGGCGCGTAACGATTGGCGCGCCCGGTCTTTCCCGAGCGCGATTGAAAGAACCGTTTGACCATACGGTCTTCAATAGAATGAAACGTCACCACTGCCAGTTGTCCGCCGGGCTTCAAAGCCCGCTCGGCGGCCATAAGACCTTGAAACAGTTCCTCATATTCCGCATTTACCGCAATTCGCAGACCCTGAAAGCTTCGCGTTGCCGGGTGCGATTGACCCGGCTTCGGGCGCGGCAGGCAGGATTCGATGATCTCAGCCAAACGCAGGGTCGTCGTGATCGCCTCCTCCCCACGCGCCTTGACGATGGCCTTGGCAATGCGGCGGCTGGCGCGCTCTTCTCCAAAGTGAAACAGGATATCAGCCAACTGCGCCTCGGACGCGGCATTGACCAGATCTGCAGCGCTTTCGCCTTCTTGGCTCATCCGCATATCCAGCGGGCCGTCCTTCATGAAGGAAAACCCACGCTCGGCCTGATCCAGCTGCATCGAGGACACGCCCAGGTCCAACACAACTCCGTCCAAATCCTGTGCATACTCATCCATGCGTGAGAACACACCGGGTTGCATCACCAATCGGTCGCCGTAGTCACCAACCCAATCCGCGACCATTTCAAAGGCCAACGGATCGCGGTCCACACCGATAACCTTCTCAGCCCCCGCCTCAAGCAAACCTTTTGTGTACCCACCGGCACCGAACGTGCCATCCAACCATACGCCCGAGACCGGAGCGACGGCCGCCAGCAATGGGCGCAGCAAAACAGGGATATGAGGTTTGTCCGAAGGGGTCAGAGCGTCGGCCATGCCGCTACGCCCCCTCGACGCCATCAAGATAGACCATCGGGTCGAAGTCATCGGGCAGATCGTCCAACCACTCTTCCGCCTTTGCCAGCTCTTCAGCCTCATAGGTCTCGGGCTTCCAAATCTGGAAAGTATCGCCGGCGGCAATAAAGAAAGCCTCGCCTTCCAGATCGATCTTGTTGCGCAGCTTGGCGGGCAGTACCAGACGACCCGTTTCATCAACGTTGGTCGGATGGGACTGACCGTGGAACATGCGTTGCAGCATCCGGCGCTGCATAGATCCGCGCGGCAAAGCATCAATCTTGGCGTCGACCTCGTCGATCGCCTCCATTGTGTAGCATTCAAGGTATTTTCGACGATGATCGCCGTAGACGATCACAAGCTCAGGGTTATCACCGGGTTGCCAGTTCGGGTCCGAAGTTTCAAGCACACGGCGAAATGAGGCCGGGATCGACACCCTGCCCTTCGTATCCACCTTGTGGTGGCTTTCACCTCTGAACCTGCGCGCCAAGACGACTGTCCCTTTCGCTTGCGCCCCACTTGAACTTCACGTTCCCCCCGGATGAAAAACGGCGGGTTGATCTGCTGCCACTGATCAACCCGCCGCATTGGCCCGCTGAGCGGGAAGTCCAGCTGCGCGCGCCACCTGGGGGGATGTCTGCTCGCCCGCGCGCCGGATCTCTTGATTGATGAAAGCGAGATGCCTGTATGAAACCTGAATTTTATTGGTTCGGGGTCGTTTGGTGCCCCATGTGCCTCGTCCTCATCGGATGAATAAGGGATGCCATGGGAATTCATGGAAATCAAATAAAAAATTCAGGCATACCATCACGGAAGGCCCAATATAAGGAGGAATTCAATAGACGCAAACAGGAAAAGTGTACCACAAAAAGTATTCAGATCGCGTTTTGCCACGACATATAGATAAATATGAGCTGAACCCACCATGTCCCACGATTTCCCAACTTTTTACCCTAAAGCGCGGATTCTTGGGTAATCGCCATTCAAACACACCCTAAAAACCGCGAATCAGCGTCTGAAAACGAGCTGATTATCATCGTCTGCAGAAAGACCCATGGTTTCCCATTTACCCCTCCCCCAAAAGATTCTTCTCTTTTTCAATGAGCGAGGGCGCTCTCAAAGCGCACAAATTTCAGGAAATAGCGATGAAAGTTGGGGCAAACTTAATGCGTAAGAAATCAAGGTGACACTTGTGGCGAAAACTGTAAATCGTGAAAACCCTTATTTTTAAGGCACTTTTGGCGGATATCTTACAACGCTTTGATATCTATGCACTTGCCGCATAGCAGCATTGACGACGTGAGCTATTGTGCAATCGCAGCATTCGCCTATCTTCAGTCTCAAGCAAACGCCGGAACGATCCGGCAGCAACGAGACATATCGGGTTAAGCAAATGGCAGCAGTAACACACCAGACCGCGCTCAAAGGCGCACCGGCAACCGGCCTGGCTTCTCTGATTGAAGCCGCAAAAACCCGGTACGCCCGTTATCGCATCTATCGTCAGACGGTCAACGAACTGTCTGATCTGTCGAACCGCGAGCTGGCCGATCTGGGCCTGCACCGGTCGATGATCCGCCGCCTTGCACTGCAAGCGGCCGAAGAATACGTCGCGCGTTAAGCGCAACACGACATACCGAGATCAGGTCCTTCCTCCTCCCTTTAGGACCTGTATTTCAGCGGCGGCATCTCTCCTCCTCCCTGATGCCGCCGCAGATTATACCGGCCCTGAATGCCGGAACGTGACACACCGGGTTCTCCTCCTCCCTTTCTCGGTGTTGAAAGCGCGCGGCGACGTCTCCTCCTCCCTGACGTCGCCGCGTCTTACAGATACCGGGATCAGACCCGGAAACAGATACATCGGGGCTCTCCTCCTCCCTGTCTCGATGTTGCAAGAGCGCGGCGACACCTCTCCTCCTCCCTGGTGTCGCCGCGACTTTGACATACCGGGATCAAACCCGGGTTCGGATACATCGGGGCTCTCCTCCTCCCTGCCTTGATGTTGCAAAGAACGGCGGTTTCCTCTCCTCCTCCCTGGAAACCGCCGTTTTTCTTTATCAGTCAGAAATTGTAAGCTTATGGGGACGCGCTGTTTCGGAGTGTTCCATGCCTGCTTATTTCATCGCCCAGATTTCCATTCACGACCCCGAAGGTTATCAAGGCTACCTTCAGGGTTTCCTGGAGATATTCGACCGCCACGGCGGGCGATTGCTGACCGTTTCGTCAAAACCGGTCGAAGTGATCGAAGGAGAATGGGAAAAGGACGGCATTGTCCTGATGGAGTTTCCCAGCATGGAGGCCGCCGAGGCGTGGAAAAACGACCCGGACTATGTGGCGCTGGCAAAGATCAGGCAGAACACAGCGTCGACAAATCTGGTGCTTGTTGATGGGTTGTGACCTTTAAAACGGCACGTCATCCTTGGCCGACAGAAAGCGCGAGACGACTTTCTTTACCCCGGCCTTGTCAAAATCAACCTCGACCTTGTCACCTTCGATGTCGATCACGGCGCCATATCCGAATTTCTGGTGAAACACCCGCTCGCCCAGCGTGAAACTGGCCACCGCGGTTGCATCGATCACAGTGTTGCGGCTTTCGCGGGGCTGCGACATCCCATACTGCCCCTGCCGTGCCTGCATACGCTTCCAGCCCGGCGAGTTGTAGACATTCGCCTCTGCCGCGCGGGTTTCGATACTGGCCGCCACCTGCCCGCCACCATAAAGGCCCGGAGGTGTCAGCACCTCCACATGATCTTCAGGCAATTCGTCGATAAACCGCGACGGCATCGAGTTCTGCCACTGCCCAAAGACACGCCGGTTGGCGGCAAAGGAAATCGTACACACCTCTTCCGCGCGAGTGATGCCCACATAGGCCAGCCGCCGTTCTTCCTCCAAACCCTTGAGGCCGGATTCGTCCATCGACCGCTGCGAGGGGAACAGACCATCCTCCCATCCTGGCAGGAACACGGCAGGGAACTCCAACCCCTTGGCCGCGTGCAGCGTCATGATCGAGACTTTGGCCCCGTCGCCGTCCTGCTCATTGTCCATGACCAAACTGACATGTTCCAAGAACCCCTGCAGGTTCTCGAAATTATCCAACTGGTTGACCAGTTCCTTGAGGTTTTCCAACCGCCCCGGCGCCTCGGGCGTCTTTTCATTCTGCCAGTGGGACGTATAGCCGGATTCATCCAGAATGATCTGCGCCAGTTCGATATGCGACACTTCAGGCTCACCAAACCGCAGCGGCGCGCCGTCGTCGATGACCGTATCATCCTCGACCTCGATCCGCGGCCCGCGCGTCATCGCATTCCAGCGCGCCAGCCCCTCGATCAGCTCACGCAAAGCCTTGCCGCCTTTGCCCTTGATCAGCCCATTGTCGACCGCAATCCGTGCCCCATCGACCAGCGACACGCCATTTTCGCGTGCGGTCATTTGGATCGTCTGTTGCGCCTTGTCGCCCAAACCGCGCTTGGGCGTATTCACAATCCGCTCGAACGCCAGATCGTCTCCGGGACTGACCACCAACCGGAAATAGGCCATGGCATCGCGGATCTCCATCCGCTCATAGAATCTAGGCCCGCCGATCACCTTATATGGTAGACCGATGGTCAGAAACCGATCCTCAAACGCGCGCATCTGGTGCGAGGCACGAACAAGAATCGCGATCTCATCCAGGTTCATCGGACGAATCCCGCGCGTGCCGCCCTGCAGCGCGTCGATTTCTTCACCGATCCAGCGGGCCTCTTCCTCGCCATCCCAATGGCCGATCAGGTTGACCTTGTGGCCGTCTTCGGCATCCGTCCACAGCTCTTTGCCCAGACGGTTTTCATTGCCGCGAATGACGTTCGACGCAGCCGCCAGAATATGCGGGGTCGAGCGGTAATTCTGCTCCAACCGCACCACAAACGCGCCAGGGAAATCCTTTTCGAACCGCAGGATATTGCCCACCTCGGCCCCGCGCCAGCCATAGATCGACTGATCATCATCGCCCACGCAGCAAATGTTCTTATGCGCCCCGGCCAGCAGCCGCAGCCACAGGTATTGGGCGACGTTGGTATCCTGATACTCGTCCACCAAAATGTAGCGGAACCAACGTTGATATTGCTGCAACACATCCTCGTGCTGCTGTAAGATCGTGACCATGTGCAACAGCAGATCGCCGAAATCGACGGCGTTCAGCTCGCGCAGGCGGGTCTGGTATTGGGCATAAAGCTCAATACCCTTGCTGTTATACGCCCCCGCA
Organism: Ruegeria sp. D3; assembly: GCF_056534465.1. Classification (NCBI taxonomy): domain Bacteria; kingdom Pseudomonadati; phylum Pseudomonadota; class Alphaproteobacteria; order Rhodobacterales; family Roseobacteraceae; genus Ruegeria; species Ruegeria sp. D3. Next base: position 302,804 of record NZ_JBQFPK010000004.1, on the reverse strand, counting down.
TCGGCGGCGGGCACCTTGTCGGGCGTCAGCGCGCGGTTCTTCCAGTCGTCGATGATCCCGGCCAACATTCGCGGGGGCCAGCGTTTCTCGTCAATATTCGCCAGTTTGATCAACTGCTTGAGCAGGCGCAGCTGATCATCCGTGTCCAGAATGGTGAAGTTCGATTTCAAACCCACCAGTTCCGCATGGCGGCGCAGAAGCTTGACGCAGATCGAATGGAACGTGCCCAGCCACGGCATCCCCTCGGCCGGTTGGCCCAAAAGGCGACCCACGCGATCACGCATCTCGCGCGCGGCTTTGTTGGTGAATGTCACGGCCAGAATCTCGTTCGGCCGCGCCTGCCCCTTGGTCAGAAGATGCGCAATCCGCGCCGTGAGTGCCTTAGTTTTGCCGGTCCCCGCCCCAGCCAACATCAGAACCGGCCCATCCAGACGCTCAACCGCTTCGCGCTGCGCCGGGTTCAGTTCATCAAGATAAGGTGCGGGGCGCGCAACCATGGCGCGCTGGGACAGGGATGCGCCTTCAAAGGCGTCCATTTCATCGAAACTGCTCATCGTGCCAAACTACGCCGAATAAGGCCAGAGGGAAAGGGTTTGTTCACCCCTTGTTCGCCAAGAATTACCGTTTGAACTAGAAGCAATTCTATTCAACAGCTCTGCAGTTTGCCGGCCCGCGTTAACCTTTGCTCAAAAAGCGCACCCGATAGTGAATTCAAAGCTGTGGGAGCGCGATCATGGAACAAAAACTTAAACCAGGCTGGTCATATCGGCTGAAATTGGCGGCCATTGTGCTGACGCTTTTGTCCCTGACCGCGTTTTCTGGCTGGGGAATATACGCTGTTCCTGCTCCTGTCGTGGACCGTATGCTTGAAGCGGACCTGAGAAAAGAAGCTACGCAGCTCGGCAAACAAGTGACATCGCACCTGAAGGATGTTCATGCCACGTTCCAAACAGGTTTCGTCGGCGGCCATGATCAGGAGTTTCTTGAGCTTTTGCCTGCAACATCCGACATCTATCGTTTCAAACTGTTCAACGCAGATGGTCGCGTCTTCTGGTCTTCACGGTCCTCCGACCTAGGGTCAGTGAACTCCAAACCGTACTTTGACACCGTAATCAAACAGGGCAATATCTACTATAAACACGAAGAAAAACCTTTGTCCGAGGTCGAGGATTTCGATGGCGACGCTATTCACGCCTCGGGCCCGCAAACACGCCACGTTGCCGAAATCTACACTCCGATCATTCGAGACGGTCGTTTTCTGGGCGCGATTGAGTTCTATTCGGACATTACAGATGTCAGGAACCTGTTCATAGATCGCGTGCGACTGTCTCTGTTTATTCTTAGCACTGTTGCCCTTCTTGCGTTCAGTGTCGTGACATTGGTCGTGTTCCGCTCTAACCGCCGTCAGGTTCTAAGCCTTCGCGGGCGCGCAGCCAAGGAACGTGAGCTTATGGACGAACAACTGCGTTTGGCCCGAGAAGTCCGTTTGCTGGGCGAGTTGAATGAATGGCTGCAATCCAGCCGGTCTCTGGACGAGCTGTTCGACATGGTCTCGCGTTTTATGACCCACATCCTGCCCGAGTCAGAGGGCAGTGTGTATGTATACTCGAACTCACGCGATGTGCTGGATGGGTGTGCCAGTTGGAATGGTGGCACGCATAAGTCTCACATCCACCCCGAAGGATGCTGGGGCCTGCGTCGGGGGCGAACCTATGAATTCGGTGCGTCCGAGATTGACTTTGTATGTGAACATGCCGAGCCCCATGATGGCCGTCCTTACTTCTGCTTCCCGATTCTGGCCCACGGCGAAACGGTTGGTCTGCTGCATCTGCGGGCGCTGGAAGGTCGCGACAAGTGCTTTCACAAAAGCCGCAAACTGGCGCAGCTATGTGCAGAGCAAATCAGCATGGCAATCGCCAACGTTCGGATGCGCGACCAGTTGCATGACCAGTCAGTGCGGGACCCGCTGACCGGCTTGTTCAACCGGCGCCATATGACCGAGACGTTGCGCAAGTCCATTAGCCGCAGCCAGCAAACAGGCGCTCCGCTCAGCCTGATTGCAGTGGACGTGGATCATTTCAAAAAGTTCAACGACACTCATGGCCATGACGCCGGAGATATGGTTTTGCGTTCCGTTGGATCGGCGTTGGAACAAGGGTGTGACAGGGATGAGATCGCCTGCAGGATCGGCGGGGAAGAGTTCATGCTGATCCTGCCCGACAATACTCCGGAAGATGCCATGACCCGAGCTGAACAGCTGCGCCAGGCGGTTGAGGGTATTACCGTGCGGTACGGTGAAAAATCGCTGCCCCGCATAACGATTTCTGTGGGTGTCGCCAATTATCCAGCGCATGGAACCATGCCGCAAGATCTTATGCGATCGGCAGATGATGCGCTGTATGAGGCCAAGGACAAGGGCCGCAATCAGGTTCAGGTTGCCGGAAAGGTTGATCCGAGCTCTGGGCGCGGGGATCAGACTGGCGTTACAACACCTTCCATCGCCAAAATTAGCGCAAAGTCCTAAATTTCTTGCCGAATCAGACGCCAACCACGATCAATCCGTATGGATTTGCACAGCAGATACCCCAGCATCGAAGATCTGAAGCGTCGGGCCAAAACCAGAATCCCCCATTTCGTGTGGGAATACCTGGACAGCGGTACCGGAGTCGAAGCGACTCTGAACCGAAACCGCGCCGCCCTGGATCGTATTCGCTTTTTGCCCTCAATCCTGCACGGAACGATATCTTGCGACACCGGCACCGATTTTTTGGGGAAACGTTACCCGCTCCCGTTTGGTGTAGCTCCGATCGGAATGGCGGGCTTGATCTGGCCCGACGCCGAGGGGGTTTTGGCACGGGCCTGCGCGGCGGCAAGCCTGCCTTTCACCCTGTCAAACGTTGCGACCCAAAGCCCCGAAGACCTGGACGGCCACATCGGGGATGACGCGTGGTTTCAACTCTACCCCCCAAAGGACCCAGACATCCGCATGGATTTGCTCAACCGGGTCAAAGCTGCCGGATTTTCCACGCTGGTAATGACTGCGGACGTGCCGGTGGCGTCTCGACGGGAAAGACAAATCCGTTCGGGGCTTACGAACCCACCCAGGCTGACCCCCCGCTTGCTGGCACAAATCATGCAGCGGCCTGCATGGGCCCTTGCCATGGCGCGTAGTGGGCCACCGCGGATGCGCACATTGGACAAATACACCGACGATTCAAGCAATCTCCCTCCGACAGCGCATGTTGGGTATCTACTGCGTACGTCGCCGGACATGGACTATGTCAGATGGCTGCGCGATGCGTGGGATGGTCCTTTCATAGTTAAAGGGGTCATGCGTGCCGAGGATGCTGAACCGCTGAAACAGGCGGGTGTCGACGCCTTGTGGATATCCAATCACGGTGGTCGACAGTTCGACGCCGCCCCCGCAAGTATCGAGGCGCTACCAGCCATTCGTGCCGCGACAGATCTGCCACTGATACTCGATAGCGGCATCGAAGGGGGGCTGGATATTCTGCGCGCGAAAGCACTGGGCGCAGATTTGGTCATGCTTGGGCGTGGTTTCATGTATGCTCTCGCAGCCCTAGGCGTCGATGGCCCTGACCATGCGATAGACATTCTGCGGCAGGATCTGCTGGCGAATATGGGTCAGCTAGGGGCAGAATCTCTAGATCACTTGCCACCTGCGATATCTCAGATTGATGCTGCGGCGCGGCACGTGTAATACGTTAGCGCCAACATAGGGCGTTTGCGAGCGTTAACATGCCGGTTCTACCCAGAACGACTGATATACGTGCGCGTATTGTCCGCTTATGAACACGGCCAAACCATAAAGACCGGGACCGCAAATGACCGACTTCAACAAGATCCTGATCGCCAACCGCGGCGAGATTGCCATTCGCGTGATGCGCGCAGCCAATGAGATGGGCAAACGCACCGTCGCTGTCTTCGCCGAAGAGGACAAGCTGGGCCTGCACCGTTTTAAGGCGGATGAGGCGTATCGCATTGGCGAAGGCATGGGCCCGGTGGCTGCATATCTTTCGATAGATGAAATCATCCGCGTCGCCAAGGAATGCGGCGCAGACGCGATCCACCCGGGTTACGGCCTGCTGTCGGAAAACCCCGATTTCGTGGATGCCTGTGTGCAGAACGGCATAACCTTCATCGGACCGAAAGCTGAAACCATGCGCGCCCTTGGCGACAAGGCCAGCGCCCGCCGCGTTGCGATTGCAGCTGGCGTTCCGGTCATTCCGGCAACCGAGGTTCTGGGCGATGACATGGACGCGATCCGCGCAGAGGCCGCCGAGATCGGTTACCCGCTGATGCTGAAGGCCAGCTGGGGCGGAGGCGGACGCGGGATGCGCCCGATCGAATCCGAGGCACAGCTGGAAGAAAAGGTACTGGAAGGCCGCCGCGAGGCCGAGGCCGCTTTTGGCAATGGAGAAGGCTATCTGGAAAAGATGATCACCCGTGCCCGACATGTCGAGGTGCAGATTCTGGGCGACAAGCACGGTGAGATTTACCACCTGTACGAACGCGACTGCTCGGTTCAGCGCCGGAACCAGAAGGTCGTGGAACGCGCCCCTGCCCCTTATCTGTCTGACGAACAGCGCGCGGAAATCTGTGAACTCGGCCGCAAAATCTGCGCCCACGTTAATTATGAATGCGCGGGCACGGTCGAATTCCTGATGGATATGGAAACCGGCAAGTTCTACTTCATCGAGGTGAACCCCCGCGTACAGGTCGAACATACCGTCACCGAAGAGGTCACGGGCATCGACATCGTGCAGGCGCAAATCCTGATCGCCGAGGGCAAAACCCTGGCCGAAGCAACTGGTGCTGCCAGCCAGTCCGACGTGCGTCTGAACGGTCACGCGCTGCAGACGCGGATCACGACCGAAGATCCGCAGAACAATTTTATCCCCGATTATGGCCGCATCACCGCCTATCGCTCGGCCACCGGAATGGGCATTCGTCTGGATGGCGGCACGGCCTATGCGGGCGGGGTGATCACGCGTTATTACGACTCGTTGCTGACCAAGGTCACGGCCAAGGCGCCCACGCCTGAGGCTGCGATTGCGCGGATGGACCGGGCGCTGCGCGAGTTCCGTATTCGCGGTGTCAGTACCAATATCGACTTTGTTATCAACCTGCTGAAGCACCCGACCTTCCTGTCGAACGAATACACCACCAAGTTCATCGACACGACGCCGGACCTGTTTGCCTTCAAGCGGCGCCGCGACCGGGGCACCAAAGTTCTGACCTATATCGCGGATATTACCGTGAACGGGCACCCCGAGACCAAGGACCGTCCCGAACCCCGCGCCGACCTGAAAGAGGCCAAGCCCCCCGCGTTGAAGGGGGAACCCCAGATGGGCACCCGCAACCTGCTGGAACAGAAAGGTCCGCAGGCTGTTGCCGACTGGATGAAAGCGCAGCGCCAGCTGCTGATCACCGACACCACCATGCGTGACGGGCATCAGTCGCTGTTGGCCACCCGGATGCGCTCGATCGACATGATCAAGGTGGCACCGACCTATGCGGCCAACCTGCCGCAGCTGTTCAGCGTCGAATGCTGGGGCGGTGCGACCTTTGATGTGGCCTATCGGTTCCTGCAGGAATGCCCGTGGCAGCGTCTGCGTGACCTGCGCGAAGCGATGCCGAACCTGATGACTCAAATGTTGCTGCGCGGTGCGAACGGGGTTGGCTATACCAATTACCCCGACAACGTGGTGCAGGAATTCGTCCGTCAGGCTTCGCAGAATATCGATGTGTTCCGGGTGTTTGACTCGCTGAACTGGGTCGAGAACATGCGCGTGGCCATGGATGCTGTCGTTGAAAACGGCAAAATCTGTGAGGGCACCGTTTGTTATACCGGTGATATTCTGGACCCGGATCGCGCCAAATATGACCTGAAATACTATGTCGGCATGGCGAAAGAGCTGCGCGACGCGGGGGCGCATGTTCTGGGCCTGAAAGACATGGCTGGTTTGTTGAAGCCGGCCTCGGCCAAGATCTTGATCCGCGCGTTGAAGGAAGAGGTCGGACTGCCGATCCACTTCCACACGCACGACACCGCGGGCATCGCCAGCGCCACCATTCTGGCCGCGTCCGAGGCGGGCGTGGACGCGGTGGATTGCGCGATGGACAGCTTTTCGGGCAACACTTCTCAGGCGACGCTGGGCACCGTGGTCGAGGCGCTGCGCCACACAGAGCGTGACACCGGGTTGGACATCAAGGCCATCCGCGAGATCAGTGACTACTTCGAAGCAGTTCGTGGCCAATACGCGGCCTTTGAATCCAGCCTGCAGGCTCCGGCCTCGGAAGTCTATCTGCACGAAATGCCCGGCGGTCAGTTCACCAACCTCAAGGCGCAGGCGCGCAGCTTGGGGCTGGAGGAACGCTGGCATGAGGTCGCTCAGATGTATGCCGACGTGAACCAGATGTTCGGCGATATCGTCAAGGTGACACCATCGTCCAAGGTGGTTGGTGACATGGCGCTAATGATGGTCAGCCAGGGCCTGACCCGCGATGACGTGGAAAGCCCGGATACGGATGTGGCCTTCCCTGATTCAGTCGTGGATATGATGCGCGGCAACCTGGGCCAGCCTCCGGGCGGGTTCCCAGACACTATCATCCAGAAGGTCCTCAAGGACGAGGCCCCTAATACGGACCGCCCCGGCAAGGACGTGCCTGCCGTCGATCTTGAAGCCACCCGCGCCGAGCTGTCGAAGCAACTGGAAGGCAAAGAGGTCGATGACGAGGATCTGAACGGGTATCTGATGTATCCCAAGGTCTTCCTGGATTATATGGGCCGCCACCGTACCTATGGTCCGGTTCGTACCCTGCCCACGCGCACATTTTTCTATGGAATGGAACCGGGCGAAGAAATCACGGCCGAGATCGACCCCGGCAAGACGTTGGAAATTCGGTGTCAGGCTATTGGTGAGACCGACGAAAAAGGTGAAGTGAAGGTCTTTTTTGAACTCAACGGCCAACCGCGTGTAATTCGAGTGCCGAACCGTCTTGTCACGTCGTCGACACAGACGCGCCCCAAGGCTGAAACCGGCAACCCCGGCCACATCGGTGCACCAATGCCCGGCGTCGTCGCAACCGTTTCCGTTACTGCCGGACAAGAGGTGAAGGAAGGCGACCTGTTGCTGACCATCGAAGCCATGAAGATGGAAACTGGCATCCACGCAGAGCGTGACGCGACCGTTAAGGCGATCCACGTGCAGCCCGGCGGCCAGATTGACGCTAAGGACCTACTGGTCGAACTTGAGTGAACGATCTAGTTTAATTCCCAACCTTCGGGCCGCTCGGACATCCGGGCGGCCCGTCGCTTTGCAATCGGAAGGGAAAACATGCTGTCTATCACACCTATCTACGCTGCGCTGCTGGCGATCATCTACGTTGCTCTCAGCGGCTGGGTCATTAGTACCCGCCGGAGCCAAAAGATCTCGTATGGCGACTCGGGCAACGGCGAGATGCTTAAAGCGGTACGAACCCATTCCAACTTTGCAGAATATGCTCCGTTTGGGTTGCTGCTGATCGCTATGGTCGAGCTTCAGGGGGCGAGCGGCCTGTTGGTCAATCTGTTGGGGCTGTGTTTGCTGGCTGGGCGCATGCTGCATGCCTATGGATTCGGCAAGACGCCTCAGATCGTTATCCTACGCCAACTCGGTATGGTTTTGACGTTCACAGCCCTTCTGGTGGCGGCTATCTCGAATCTGATATTGGCCTTTTGATCACCGCAACACGGGTCAGCCGGTCAAAACGCGTGTTTCAACCCTAGGCAATTGCCCGAGGTCAGGCTCGGCCTTTCCAAGCCTGTCCTCGTCCCGCACACTCAGTGCGCAGCTTAAAACGATCAAACCGGCCAATAGAGCCGTCTTTATGTCTGCCACCCGCTTCATTTCCTCGTTTCCATCCTTGTTGTTTTACGTTGCTCTATGTCTTGAACACTTCAGCAGCGCATTTCCGTCGAAATATTTTTGCGCCTTTTTGTGCTTTTCCGCTTGCAGCCCTGCGCGGGAATTTATACATCCCTCCTCACTCAACGGCGCGGGCGTAGCTCAGGGGTAGAGCATAACCTTGCCAAGGTTAGGGTCGGGCGTTCGAATCGCCTCGCCCGCTCCATTGAGAGGTCTTCGGACCAACATAGTATCTGATGCGGGCGTAGCTCAGGGGTAGAGCATAACCTTGCCAAGGTTAGGGTCGGGCGTTCGAATCGCCTCGCCCGCTCCAGATACCAAATTCTTGAAACTTTTCTGGCCACCTGCCGATTGTTGCGCCATTCTGTTGGCGTTGTAGGTGTTATCGTTACAAGTTTCAGGATTTTAACATGTCAGGATATAGTATCAGGTCACTGACCGCCGATGAATTGCAACACGCCGTTGACTGGGCCGGCCGCGAAGGGTGGAACCCCGGCGTGCACGACGCTCAGTGTTTTCGCCCAACAGACCCAAATGGATTTCTGGGCGGCTTTCTGGATGGTGAGATGATCGCGTCGGTCTCGGCCGTGAACTATGACGACGCTTTTTCATTCCTTGGCTTTTACATTGTTCGGCCCGAATTTCGACATCACGGCCACGGTCTCGAGATAGCCAGACACGCACTTGCCCATTGTGAAGGCCGCAACATGGGGCTGGATGGCGTGGTCGAGCAACAGGATAATTACCGGAAATCAGGGTTCACCTTTGCCTACAACAATTTCCGCTTCGGCGCCCCCGTTCGACAGGTCTTGCCCAAACTAGGTCAAGTTCTGGGCAATGGAGTTGCGCCCATAAAGACAGCCACCGACGCCCTTAAAGCCTACGACCGACAGCTATTCCCGGCAGCGCGGGACGCATTTTTGCAAAGCTGGCTAAGCGCCTACTCCCACATCTCACGCGTCTACACCGAAAATGGTCAGATCAGAGGATATGCCACCCTTCGCCCCTGCAAAACGGGGTACAAAGTCGGCCCGCTTTTTGCCGATGACGCCGCAATTGCTCAGGCGCTTTTGGCCAGTTTGCTCGCCGCTATTCCCGTAGATCATCGCGATCACGATGTCTTTGTCGACATGCCCCAGCCCAACGATGCTGCTATCGCGATGGCGCAGCAGTTGGAGTTAAAGAAAGTGTTCGAAACAGCGCGCATGTATTCCGATCATGAACCGGACATCGACCTGAGTCGGGTTTTCGGGGTAACTACGTTTGAGTTGGGTTAGAACGCCTTGAACGTCATCGTGGTCAGCGATCTTTCGATATCAGGAATCACCAGCAAGTTTTCGTTGATGAAATGACCCACATCTTCAGTTTCCGGGATATAGAGCTTTAGCAGCAGGTCGTATTCACCACTGGTCGAATAAAGCTCGGAATGAATTTCGCGCAGGGCGATGTCTTCGGCCACCTTATAGGTGGTGCCGGGTTTGCAGCGGATCTGGATAAAAACGCAGATGGACATGGGCCGGGCCTTATTGGTTCGTGTTGGTCGCAAGCTGGCACGAGGCGCGTCGGGGTGCAATCCCCTGCAACAGTTTACGGCGAATGCGCCTTTGCGGTCTGGATATGCGCGCCCTTCCCCGTCTATAAGCGCGCCTGTAGCAAAAGGAATTCGCCCATGCGCAGCGCAAAGATCAGCCGTCAGACCGCCGAGACCGAGATCTCGGTCGAGGTCAATCTGGACGGCACCGGCACCTATGACAACCAGACCGGCGTCGGGTTCTTCGATCATATGCTGGACCAGCTGGCGCGTCATTCGCTGATCGACATGACGATCCGCGCCAAGGGCGATTACCACATCGACGACCACCACACGGTCGAAGACACCGGCATCGCGCTGGGTCAGGCGTTGACGCAGGCATTGGGCGACAAGAAGGGCATCCGGCGCTATGGCGAATGCCACTTGCCGATGGATGACGCGCAGGTGCGCTGTGCGCTGGACCTGTCGGGCCGTCCGTTCCTGATCTGGAACGTGGACCTGCCGACGCACAAGATCGGCACGTTCGACACCGAGCTGGTACGTGAGTTCTTTCAGGCACTGTCCACCCATGGCGGCATCACCCTGCATATCGACCAGTTGCACGGCTTCAACAGCCACCACATTGCCGAAGCTGCCTTTAAGGCCGTCGCCCGCGCCCTGCGACTCGCGGTCGAAACCGACCCGCGCAAGGCGGATGCGATTCCATCCACGAAAGGCGCGCTGTAGATGCTGACAGCGATCATTGACTACGAAAGCGGCAACCTGCACTCGGCGGAAAAGGCGTTTCAGCGGATGGCGCGGGAATTGGATGCGGGCGAGGTCGTCGTGACCGCGGACGCAGATGTTGTCGCGCGCGCCGACCGGCTGGTTCTGCCTGGCGACGGGGCTTTCCCGGCCTGCGCCGCCGAACTGCGCGGCCATAAGGGCATCCACGACGCCATGGTTGAGGCGGTGGAGCAAAAAGGCCGTCCGTTTCTTGGCATCTGCGTCGGGATGCAGCTGATGGCCTCAACGGGCCACGAATACACCGACACCCATGGTCTGGGCTGGGTTGCGGGCGATGTGGTGCGGATTGAACCGTCAGACAGCGCGCTGAAAGTCCCGCACATGGGCTGGAACGATCTGGTTCTGGAAAGCGATCACCCGGTGTTTGAAGGGATAAAATCCGGCGATCACACCTATTTCGTCCACTCCTACCACTTCCGGGTCGCGGACCCGGCACAGCGTCTGGCCTATGTGGACTATGGGCAGGACGTCACGGCCGTGATTGGCCGTGACACGATGGTTGGAATGCAGTTTCACCCTGAGAAAAGCCAGGATGTGGGGCTGCGCATGATCGGCAACTTCCTGACGTGGAAGCCCTGATCCTTTACTGAACGCGGGTCCAGGTCTGGCCGCGGCAGATCAGACCACCCGCAGCACAGCCTTTGACGGTCAGCTTGTTCTGGCTGTCCAGCTGCATCTTTGAACTGTAGGTCTTATCGCGGTCCGGGGCCCAGATTTTGCCACCACCATAAGCGCCATCCCCTTGCGCCTGCATATCCCAGATCATCTGTTTACCCAGATTCTCATAGTTCAACGATTGATTGCCCGAGGCGTCAAACGCACTATCGATGGTTCCACAGATGGCACTGCCGCAGGGCTGGATCGAAACGTGCAGATAGTTGCCTTCATCTCCGGGCTCGGTTTTCCAAAGACCGTCGACCGGGTCTGCCAGCGCTGCCGTAGAAAGAACAGAAAAGGCCGCTGCTGCAATGAATGTAGATTTCATGATCTTCTCCCTTTTATGAGGCCACTTTGTCGCGCCTTATGTCGTCGGGCAAGAATGACCCCGCGTCGCGTTGCATCCCCTGCCCCGCTTGTGCGATATCCCCCGCGTGTAACACTGATATAGGGCCGCCGATCATGATCCTCTACCCCGCCATCGACCTCAAAGACGGCCAGGCCGTGCGCCTGTTGCGTGGCGAAATGGATAAGGCGACTGTGTTCAATGACGACCCGGCCGCCCAGGCGAAAGCATTTGTCGAAGCCGGGTGCGAGTGGCTGCATCTGGTCGACCTGAACGGTGCCTTCGCCGGCGAGCCGGTCAACGCCGCCCCGGTCGAGGCGATCCTGTCGGCATGCAAAGTCCCCGCCCAGCTAGGTGGAGGCATCCGCGATATGGCCACAATCGAAACCTGGATCGACAAAGGGCTCGCCCGCGTCATTCTTGGTACCGTTGCGGTCGAAAATCCCGATCTGGTGCGCGAAGCCGCGCGTGAGTTTCCCGCCAAGGTCGCCGTGGGTATCGACGCCCGCAACGGCATGGTAGCCACCAAAGGCTGGGCCGAGGAAACTGATGTCGAGGTCACCGAACTTGCCCGCAGCTTCGAGGATGCGGGCGTCGCGGCCATCATCTACACCGATATCAACCGCGACGGCGCGATGCAGGGCCCGAATATTGAAGCCACAGCCGCCCTCGCCCGCGCCGTGTCCATTCCGGTGATCGCGTCGGGCGGAGTGAGCTCGCTAGATGATCTGATCGCCCTGCGCGATTGTGGCGTGGCATTGAATGGCGCGATTTCGGGCCGTGCGCTGTACGACGGGGCGCTTGATCTGAAAGAAGCGCTGGCCACGCTCGGCGCGTAATCAAGCCGACCGGCGGTTATTCCAGCTTCCATGTGTGTTTCCGGGGCTGCCCATCTTTGTATGGCTGCAGCTCCGTTTCACTGATTTTTACGAATTGAAAACAACCCGTCCAGTCTCCGGTCTTTTCGCACCACTTATCGCCATCAACATACCACTCGCCGTCGTAGGAGTTTCCCCCGAAATTACCTGCAAGTTTACCTTTTTTGCGACCAGTGCTGTATGCCTGTGCCCACTGGGTCTTGTCATCCTGAGTAGAAATAGACCGGACTGTTGACCCGGGTAGGGTTGCCAAAAGTTCTGACTTGGACATGAAATCTTGCGCAAACGCTCCGGTGGTAAACACCCCGACACACATCACTGCTGCGCTCATTGTTTGTAAGGTAATTTTCATAAAAAACTTCCCAATATGTGCTTTAAAATGCGGCAATTCTATCACAAATCGCCGCCATCCCAAAACTTGAGAGGTATCGCCACGCACCCGCCGGCGTGGCAGAACCTTATTGCGCGGCCGCTGCAGTCAGTTTGGCCAGTGCACCGCGCATCTTTTCGATGACTGGGGCGTCAGAAACACCATTGAGATCGTCCAAGGTCTCTTTCGGGTCTTCATAGGCCAACCAGACCTGCCCGTCGGCGTCCTCGTAAGCCTGAACCTTCAGCGGCAGGAACAGCCCGGCGCGCGGGTCGACCTGCATGGCGGGTGTACCAAGCGCAGGGTTGCCGAAGATCAGCACCTGATTGGCCGGGATCGGTGTGCCCACCTTCTCGGCCCCGGCGGCATGGTCGACGCGGGCAAAGACGGTCGCGCCTGCATTGCCGACGGCAGCCTCAAGCGCGTCCAGCGCCTCGGCCACGGATTTATTTGTCTCAACTTTGATGATGTCGTCTGCCATGGCGGACAGTGCCCCTCCGAATGTGAGTATTGAAGCAAGAATAAGATGTCGCATCTCGATAATCCTTTTCATGAATTTCACGTCTAATTTCCACGGCTTCGCGGCAGATCACAATCACAAGTCTGGCATTGGCGGGGCTTTGCCGTTAGAGGTGCGCCAACAAAGGACTTCGACATGCTGAAGACACGCATCATTCCCTGTCTGGACGTCGCTGATGGCCGCGTGGTCAAGGGCGTCAATTTCGTCGGCCTGCGCGATGCGGGCGACCCGGTGGAAACGGCCAAGGCTTACGATGAGGCTGGCGCGGATGAAATCTGTTTTCTGGACATTCACGCCACTCATGAAAACCGAGGCACCATGTTCGACGTGGTTCAGCGCACGGCCGAGCAGTGCTTTGTCCCCCTGACCGTAGGCGGCGGCGTGCGCACCAAAGATGACGTACGTGCCCTGCTGTTGGCTGGGGCGGATAAGGTCAGCTTCAACTCGGCCGCCGTGGCCAACCCCGATGTGATCGCCGAATCCGCCGATCAGTTCGGCAGTCAGTGCATCGTGTGCGCAATTGACGCCAAAACCGTCAGCCCCGGCAAGTGGGAGATTTTCACCCATGGCGGCCGCAAGCCCACCGGTATCGACGCGGTCGAGTTCGCCAAAACCGTCGTTGCCAAGGGTGCGGGTGAAATCCTGCTGACATCAATGGATCGCGACGGCACCAAGGCGGGGTTCAACCTGCCGCTGACCCGCGCCATTTCTGATGCGGTGGACGTGCCGGTGATCGCCTCGGGCGGGGTCGGCAATCTGGACCATCTGGTCGAAGGCGTCACGGAAGGTGGGGCCAGTGCGGTTCTTGCGGCCTCGATCTTCCATTTCGGCGAATACACTATCCGCGAGGCCAAAGAGCATATGGCCGCCGCCGGCATCCCCATGAGGCTGACATGAGTATCCTGCACGATTTGGCCGCCACGATCGACTCGCGCAAGGGGGCGGACCCCGACAGCAGTTGGACGGCCAAGCTGTTGTCCAAAGGCCCCGAGAAATGCGCCGAGAAATTCGGCGAAGAGGCCGTCGAAGCCATCATCGAAGCGGTCAAGAACGACAAAGCCGGGCTGACAGCCGAGGCAGCGGATGTGCTGTATCACCTGCTGGTCATGTTAGCCGCGCGCGATGTGGCGCTGGATGACGTGTTGGCCGAACTGGCCCGCCGTCAAGGTATCAGCGGCATCTCCGAAAAAGCTGCAAGGCCAAAGGGCTAGGCTTTCGCCGACGTGCCTTTATGATCGGGTTTCAACACCGAACGGATCAAAGGGCCCGCAGATGATCAAAACCTTGGCCACCCTATTGGCCCTTGTGACGCTGACTGCCTGTGCCGGCCCCCCGCCCCAGACCGGGGACGAAGTGCAACGTCTGGCCGCCGAAATCCGCAATCTGGGGCCCGGCATTGATCCATCCGAGGCCGACCGCGCTGCACGTATCACCTATGCCTATACCGCGCAGCTGGCGCAGGAATACCAGATCACCGATCCCCCGCTAATCCACAATGCCAAGGTCAACAAGGGCCTAAAGCCGCGCGGACTGTGCTGGCACTGGGCCGAGGATATCGAGCAGCGTCTGAACCAAGAGGGTTTCAAAACCCTGAAGATGCACCGGGCCATCGCCAATGCGGATAACCCGCTGCGAATTGACCACAGCACCGCGATTATCAGTCGTTCAGAAGATGGGATGCAGGACGGAATCATTCTGGACCCCTGGCGGTACGGCGGAACTCTTTTTTGGTCACCCTTCAGCGAGGACACCCGATATGACTGGGTCCCGCGCGAGGTTGTGTTGACACAAAGGCGTATCGAACAATACGGCGAGCTCCTCGCGTATACAGGCGAATAGCTTATAGCTTGGACGAGATCACCCCGGTCGCGAACCCTCCCATCCGCAGCTCGCCGAAAAGGCGCTGATATTCGATCTTGGGACAGCGATTCATCACCACATCAACTCCGCGCGCCTGCGCCTTTGCTGCAGCGTCGGCGTGTTCTACACCGATCTGCATCCAAATGGTTCCCAATTCCGGAAACGCATCCAGTGCTTGATCAACGATCGGAGGGACAGCCTCGGACCGTCGAAAAATATCAACCATATCGACCGATTCCCGAACATCTAACAAAGACGCCCGAACCTTGGTGCCAAACAGCTCTTTCCCCGCATGCCCAGGATTGACCGGGATAACCGTATAGCCCTTGAGTGATAAGTAGCGCGCAACATAATAGCTGGGCCGGACCGGGTTCATCGAAACACCAACCACGGCCACAGTTTTCGTGCGCTTAAGGATGTTCGACAGAAATGCGTCTGTGTATTCAGTCATGCCGCCACCCTATGCGCAGTCCATCAAAGAAAAAAGCGCCCAGGTGATAACCCGGGCGCAAGGTGTTGGAACGAGGGACAGTGAAATGACCCGCGGCAGTTCCGTTCCGCGGTCACTGTGACATTTAAGCATGTCTCGGCTAAAAAAAAGAGGGGGCGCGCATTTTTGTGATGACAGATCACGAAAAGCGGAAAATCGTCTAGTTCTCGTAGAGGATAACAGGCCAGTTTGCCTCGGCCATTCGAATAAACCCGCTTGTATCCTGTTCCCACATACGCTCGATCGCTGGCGAGTGCGTCAGGTAAAGACGTCCATCGATCACCTGCCACAGGTTCGGGTCTGTACTGACCAATTCCCCCTGAGCCATCGCATAAGCGCAGTACCCTCCGAACTGAGGCGCGTACGCACGCGGGTTCATTTCGAACGCATCACGGTTTTCAGGTGTCGCAAAGTGCCACTCGGCCCCTTTCCACACCACAGAATACTCTGGGCGGCCGCGAACAGGGGCATCGCCGTTGAAATACGACACCGCATCATACCCAGCCATAGCTGCTCCATCCGTCTTGTAAAACACGGGTAAGTGCTGCGCGAACGCAGCAGGAGCAAGCATAGAGGCGGTTATCGCGCCCAATAGGAAACGTCGGTTCATCTTCATGAGGTCTTCATTAGGAAGTCAGGGTATCAAGATGCAATTGATTAACGCCGCTGAAACCCCAATTAACGCGGATGTGATCGCGCGTGGGTGAATAAACGCCCTAGTCGAAAATATCCTCGATCACATCCCATGCTTCGTCGAACACATGTGAAAAGACGCTCTTTTTCTTCTTCTTTTTAGTCTTTCGCGGTTTTTCGATTCGGCGGTCCGGCTTTGCGTCGGACAGCTTGCGCTTCGGCACCATTTTGAGGTCGTGCAACGGTGCGCCGCAACTTGAACAGCTTAGCTCGTGGCGTTGCTTACCTTTCAGCACCAGCGCAGCTCGGGTGCCGCAATAGCAGCAGGTGACAATTTTCGAAGGGGTGGAAATGGCGCTCTCCTGTCTATCTATGCCTTGAAGCATATAGGGCAATTGCGGCCGCATTTGAGACATTCAGCGATCCAAAGCCGCCTGCTGCGTCAATTTTCACCAAGTGGTCAACGGTTTCCATGGTTTTCTGCCTCAACCCCGGCCCCTCGGCCCCAAGCACCAAGGCGACCGGTTGGTCGAACTTGCTATCCAGCGTCGCCTCAATCGTCTGCTCGGCCTCACCGTCCAGGCCTAGGACCAGAAAACCCATATTCTGCAGCTCAACGATTGTATCGGCCAAGTTGCGCATGCGCAGGTAAGGTTGCCGCTCTAGCGCTCCACTGGCCGTTTTGGCCAAGGCACCGGTTTCCGGCGCCGAGTGGTGACGGGTTCCGATGACCGCACTGGCCCCCAGAACCTCGGCCGAGCGGAGAATCGCTCCGACGTTATGCGGGTCGGTCACACGGTCCAGCAGAATGACACGCGGATGTTCACGCCCGATACAGTTTTCGGCCAGCCCGCCCCAATCCAACGGCTTTACCTCAAGCGCGGCCCCCTGATGCACCGAGCCTGGATCAATCGGAGCCGTGAACTTGCGCGGATCAACCATTTCAGCCTCGATCCCTGCAAATTCAATGGCTTCGCTCAGCTTGTCGCGGGCATTCCGGGTCACGATTAGGCGCAATTTCTGCCGTTTGGGGTTCATCAGGGCATCGCGCACAGCGTGCAAGCCGAACAGCCATACAGTTTCAGAAGCGGCCGCCTTGCGCGCCTGTTCCTTTTCAACGACCCACTTGGGTTTCTTCATTTCTTGGGCCTCCGGGCCGTGAATTCGGTTTCCTGCGCCAAAGCAGTATTTTCCTGTTGACGCTCGTTTAAGGCGCTAGTAATCACGCCTCCACGTCAGGTGCAACGCCTGACAGTGGGCGACAGGCCGCAAGGTGTGGCAGGGGACTGTAACTCCCTCGCGGAGACGCACGCCTGGTTCGATTCCAGGGTCGCCCACCATTTCCAAATTTCACTTAAAATAGTCAGATACTTACAGAGCGAATTGTCAAACTTTTGTATGAGGTTTGACAGTTTACGTTCTTTCTTTGACCTTACCCATTGATGCCATAGCGTCCTCAGACAGTTGCGCGCGGCTTGCGGCCACAGTGTAACGGGTGACTTCGGACAGGGTTTTGTGACCGCTGATAGCCATGATTTGATGCGGTGTGCATCCGCCTTCTGCCAACATTCGACAAGTTGCCTTGCGCAGACCGTGAGCTGACAAGCCAGAAAGTCCGGCGTCTTGAACCATGCGCTTGAACCAATTGGTGAAACTCTCGGGCTTCAGCGGGCCGCCTCGGTCGGACACCAAAAATGTCAAATTGTTTTTCGGCAAAGAATCGAGGGTACGTTTCAGCTCAAAGTGTATCGGGATCGAAACTTGCTGGCCCGTCTTTTGCTGCGTGATCGTCAGCACATTGTTTCTGACGTGTTGCCGCCCCATGCGCACCACATCGGCCCTGCGCTGCCCCGTGTAGAGCAAAAGCATCAACGCCAAATGCGCCCGAGACCCGGGCTTATGATGCGCCAAAAAACGTTCAATGTGTTCATCCTCCCAAGTAGTGAAGCCCCCTGTATTTTCTTTCAGCTTGCGCACGCCTATGGTCGGATCATCGCGACGCCAGCCCATTTCAACTGCGTGACGCATAAGGATGCGGATCATTCGCAAGAGGCGGTTCGCAGCGGATGGTGTTCCTGCCCTTTCGTTCACCAATCTTTGAATGTGCCGGCGCTGAAGCAAGGCCACCCTCTTGTCTGCGTGCTCCTTTCGAAACCGTTCTAAGATGTTGCGATACGTGCGTTTTGTTACATCGGACAGGTTGGTGAAGTCGGACGTGCGGTAGTAACTAGCCACCAGTGCGGTGATGGTCCCCGGCTTGCTCTTGGTCCTGCCCACGTCCATGCGTTCGCCTTGGGCCGCCAGCTCATAAGCGGCCATGAACTCGGGACTCCATGGCAAACCGGACAATGCAGCACGGGGATAGCCCGTGCGGCGATAATACCAGCGCATCTTGCCATGTCTGTCTTCAAAGCCCTGACAGTATTTGGGCGGTCTTCGGAGTTGTTTCATTGGTCAGTCCCATTCATTGATGTCGGAACCGCCAGCATCTGACGAGTCTTGGTCGCCCGGCAAGGCATCAATCGCACTGTCGAGCGCACGCACGTCCCAAAGCACGCGATTATACACACGCTTGGGGCCGGGCATCAGGCCATCGCCCATCATGCGGTCAAAAGTATTCGGGCTAACCCCGGCATATGCTGATGCCTCTCCACGTGACAGCAGCCTTGCGCAAGGCGGCGGCAAGACCCTGTGTCGTACTTGGGAGGCGGTGGCCATTGACTTACCTCTTCGCATCCGTAGCCAATGCGGCCAGCGCATCGATGATCTCCGGCTCAGAATATATTACAGTCCGTGGACTCACCCGTATCCCTCGCGGAAAGATGCCGCGCCGACGCAAGCGATACTGGGTGCCTCGTGAAACTCCGAAGCGGGATACGATCTGACGCTCACGGATATAAGGGGGGCGAATGTCTGTATTTGGCAGGGTTTTCTTACTCACTATGCGGGCCTCACAAAGCTTCTTGGGCGTTCTGAGCAAAACATGGAGTATTTCTTCGGTGTTTTCTGGTGCCCTAAAAGGCACTTTTACAACTCTCGCCTCCGATAACCCTTCGTTTGGTTCTCGATCGCCCTGCGATGATTGGTTTCCAAGTCTTCGATTAAGGCGGAAACGGATACACCTCTCGATCTGGCCGACTGGTCTAGCCAATCTTCCAAGAGTTGCCGACGGAAGTTGTCAATTGGATAGAACTTCTGGCCGTTTCCAATCTGAACACTTGGCGGACTGACGATGAGCGATTGGCCCAACGCTTCGAAGCAAGCTTGGATAGTATTGAGTTTGGGAATAGTTCGAGATTTTTCGTCGCTGCTGAACCATTTCTTGATAGTCCGGGAGGGAACGCCTGAGAGGTGTGAAAGCTGATCGTATGAAACACTTTTCTTGTTCATTAACTGCGCGAGCCATTGGACAATATCGTCGGCTCCTGCCAACCCGTTGCGGCCAGGTAGACGAGAAACGATAGTATTATCTTGGTCTTCGGTATCGGTAGGTTCTAAAGGTATCGGCGGCCATTCCCTTTGCGGCGGCATAATCTCACGTTTCTTGCGTTTTCGTACTTCGGTCATTGCGGGACTATCCGTTGGAAAGAGCTTTTGAAGTTGGCGTATGGTGTGTTCAGCTTCAACCTTCTTGCTCGGCTTCTAAGGCCGCAACATCGTGCTGCTGTTTCCAGACTGTTTGCGTCTGTTTCGAGCCAACCACTTCTACAAAGTCGTCGGGGGTCTGTTTCGCGAACTGCATCACCGCCTCGCGCCCCCTTCCATAGTAGAGCGTCGTTCCAGTGATTGGCTCCACTCCGGTGTTCGTCTTGTCGCCAACCGCTTGGTCCCAGAACCCAAGGTGTTCTGCTGCTTTTCGCAGATGCGCGTATGACCAAGGGAACTGATCGCCGAACACCCCTACGATGGTTGGACGCATCACGTCGACGGCGTCTTTGGTTCGCATTGGGTTGCGGGGGTCATTGTCGGCGGGCGCAGCCAATTGGACGTTGCCCACAAGTTTGTACGCGGGTGCGCCGTCGTCCTGAACAAGCGTTCCCTCGTCGATAACATTCATGTCCGCTGCGGCAGTCTCAGGCAGATAGAATGTCATTTCTTGCCCATCATCTTCTGCGCCGCTCCTAGGATCCGCGACAATCACCTGATCGAACCCAATGTCGCGCCCCCGGCTGAGATATGAGAATATTTCGCTACGGGTCTTATCGTCGCGAGAGTTCAGAAGTTGCGAAAACTCTTCACCCGTTATTGGAGCAGTCTGCCCCCTACGTCGGGTGTAGACAGCCAGCCGTTCACTTAAGTTGTGCCCCCGACGCCTCGTTGGGGGTGTCATTTTGTGGTCAACTTCAGAAAGCTACAAAATGTTGTGGATTCGACGAGGAATTGCTTTTCTGCCGGTTGCCACGAGAGCAATAGATACTTCGCGATTGTGAAAGGTCAGATTCCTTGGTGCGCTGCGATCACAGTTGTCCAGGAAGCCCACAGTTCCCTGCGGGCTTTCAGAACTTTTTTATCCAACGATTTGAAAATTAGTCAATTTTCGCAACATCGTCGGGTTTCCAAGTTTGGTCGAAGAACTCGATACCCGTTCCAAACAGTCGCACAGCTGTCAGGAAGTTTCTTCCCTCAACGGTCTTGATGAAATTGGACTCAGGAGCGCCGTCTGGCAGCGTCGGACCGAAGTAGAGATCAACCGAACCATCATCATTCTTCTCGTAATCGTTGAATTGATTGATAGACGGCATGAACTGGTCAGTTTCCGGCATCGTCCCATCGGTTACGTTGTAGAGCGTTACTGCCCAGAACAGCTTCGCCGGAATACCCGCCGGCAGATGTAGCTTGTAGTGGTGGCTACCATTCAAGAATTCGCCGTCCGCGTCTCTGGCAGTAACCGGATATTTTGCACCACCATTGATAACGCGTTTAACCATTGCTGGTGACGTGCTGTATGCAAATTGCATAAAGGCAGCCCTTTGGTCGATGTCGAGGTAGCCGTCCTGCATAAACTCGGCGGTAGCTCCAGACCAAACGCGTTCATACTGTCTGTCATAGTAATAGAAGTTACGGCCATCCGGTCGACCGACCTGCCTGGAGGCAAAGATCATCTTTGGTGCAACTTCCATCGCCTTGTTCAAGGATTCCATTTGCTTGGCAGTTGGATTAAATGGCTCACCCTTCTTGATGCCGAGGGAAGCCAAAACACCGCGAGTAGCCGGCGGAATGGCCGAGTAAGGCTCATGGTCCACGAACTCTTTCATTTTCGTCCAAAAGTCGAAATCGGTTTCATACATCATGTTGAGGCGCTTGCCCGAGGCGTTCGGGAACTCCATTGCCGGAATATCCTTCTCCACTTCCCAAAGTGGGTAAATACGAATTTGTTCCGCCGTCGCGACCGCCTCGGAGGGATCTGGACCACCATCACCCTGCTTCATGATTGTGCGAAAGAAGATAAACACGTTGTATGTCGGAGACTCGAACGTGTAATACCCGCCATTCGGAACCGGGCCATCGTAGTTGGGTGGAAGAAGGAGATACAGTCCGCCTTTTCCGCCATCTGGACCAGCGGCGCCTACGTCCGTCAACGTTACTTGGAAGAAATCTGTGAGCATGCTCACTGTATTGGGTGGAGCCGCAACAACCAATGGGCCGGTTTCTTTGAGATCTGCGTAACCCATTGAATAAATAACGTCAGCGTTAGGTGTCGGAACCCAGGCGCGGGAGTCCATTCTTTC
The DNA here is from genome assembly GCF_056534465.1 of Ruegeria sp. D3. NCBI lineage: Bacteria > Pseudomonadati > Pseudomonadota > Alphaproteobacteria > Rhodobacterales > Roseobacteraceae > Ruegeria > Ruegeria sp. D3. The sequence goes on along the minus strand of NZ_JBQFPK010000004.1, from coordinate 281,073 downwards.
TTTCCAGATCGGAATGACGTTGTAGCCCGCTCCAAACACTGCCTCAGACCCATCGCGCAGGCCAATGGTGTTCATTGCCGGTAACATGTCGTAGTAGGCCTGAATCGCTCTATGATAGTAGAGTTCGTCTACCAATTTCTGCGCCTCAGACTCCTCAAGCCAGTTGCCATTGTTGATTTGCTGCATCAATGGCGGAAGCTCCGTTGAGACAGTGTCCTCATTTGCATGGGCCTTGGAGGCGCTGGCGCCCGCCGCAATGAGGCTGAGGGCAATTGCCGCCGATAAATGATTGGTAAGAAGTTTCATGTATCTCTCCTAAAAAATTTGATCGGAATTCTTGTGGCTGAAGGCGCCGCTGCGCAACCATCAGACTACTCGACAATGGTGGCCTCTTTGGCTGTCAAAATCACGCATCATTCTTATCCAAAATCTGCAAACATCTCTTGAGACTGGGTTTTTGAGACTAAACTTCCGTCTAATTGCGATGCAGTGTTTCCGATGGCAGGCAGCCGAACAGCCGCTTGTATTGGTTCGTGAAATGCCCTTGATGGTGAAAGCCGTAAGTCGCGGCCACGCTGCCTATTGTAGCCCCATTCGAGATCGCGCCTTGCAGTTCGCGATGCACTCTATTGAGCCTCATGCGTCGCAGCCAGGTCGCAGCTGAAAGGCCCGTGACATCTTTGAATGCATAGTGAAGTGTCCTAAGGCTGACACCATAATGAGCGCAAAGAGTGGTCAATCCTATGTTTCCGGTCACGTCGGATAGAACCAGATCTGTTGCGTCCCCCACCAGTCTGGCCGGTCTGGAAACCCGGTGTTCCTTTAGGCCGCCGCCATTTGACTTCACCAGCTCCCAAAGGAACAACTTGATAAACTGATCGGAGAGACGCTTAAGAGCGGCTCTGTCGTCGGAAAAATCTGAGATAGCCCGGTCAATGAGCGATTGTCCCTGATGGCGTAAAGAAGCTGCACCTGCCGTCGAAAGGGTTGAGGCCCCATGCAAGTTGCCACTGATTTCGCCTTTCCCAGATAGCGCCGATGAAATCCGGAACACGTCGTTTTCAGGAACTCCGAGCACCAGCGCGTCGTAGAAATTGGAGGAAATCAGATCGCCGGCCTTGTTTGGTGCTTGCATGAGAACTGTGTCCACGCCCGCTTTCTGGCCGATCCAGTTTGCATCTCCTTGCTGATCGAACGGCAAAGCAAAGGCAAAAGCCCCAGCTGGGGCTGTTCCACGGTAGCGAATTTTTTGTCCCCATCGAATTCTGAGGATCTGGGACTCATTAACCTGCGCCAGCTTGAGGCCACCCTCGAATTGACCGCCCGACAACTGGTCATACTCCTGATCCCAGTTGACGACTGCGTCGCTTAGCTCTTCAAAGCTTTGCGTTTTAAGGCTGAACGACTCAACTATATCATCGTGGCTTTGCATCCATCGAATCCCAACAACGATACCTAACTGACGCAAGGCCTGCACCAAAGCGCCCGCCCATGCCTAGTTCTGCAGCCTCGTCCTTGATGGGGTCAGCGTATTTCTTCCAGTCCACGCCATAGGGCGGATTTGATAACATGTAATGGAAGCGTTTGTTAGCGTGGGCGTCTTGGGTCAGCGTGTTGCCGAAGGCGATGTTCTCGGGGTTGTGCCCGGTCACCAGCATGTCGGATTTGCAGATCGCGAAGGACTCGGGGTTCAGTTCCTGCCCGAAGAGTTCGACGCGGATGCGGTCGTTGAGCGCCTTCATCTCCATCTCAGCAATTGACAGCATCCCGCCTGTGCCCGCTGCCGGGTCATAGACCTGCCGGATGACGCCAGAGCCGGTCAGCGCGTCCTTGTCGTTGATGAGCAATAACGAGACGATGAGACGGATGACCTCGCGCGGGGTATAGTGTTCCCCTGCTGTCTCGTTTGAAATCTCCGAGAAGCGGCGGATGAGGTCTTCGAACAGATACCCCATTTCAAGGTTAGAGATCGCGTCGGGGTGCAGGTCAATCTGGGTGAAGCGGTCGAACACCTGATAGAGCAGCCCGGCATCGTTCAGCCGTTTTAGCTGATCAGTGAACAGGAACTTGTCGAGGAAGATGTCGCGGACGTTGCCTGAGAACTTGGTGATGTAGTCGAGCAGGTTCATATGGATGTCTTTGGCATCCTGCCCCTTGAGCGAAGCAAAGGTGAAGTGGGACAAGTTGTAAATGCGGATGTTTTGACCAACAGAGCCAAAAAGCAGCGTGTCGCGTGCCTCGTCGTCCATATCATCTGGCAGCGATGCGGCCATGTCGAGGACGCTCTGCTTGCTCTCTTCAAGAATGCAGTCTAGGCGTCGCAGCACGACAAAGGGCAATATTACTTTGCCATACTCAGATTGCTTAAAATCCCCACGAAGCAGCTCAGCTATAGACCAGACGAAAGAACTAAGTGATTTAATATCTGCGCTCATAGTATACAGCCTGCTCTTATCTTTGTTTTCTTAAGCGGGAATCCTCCCACTGTATCTTTGGCGGCACGCTAACATGAGAATTTGGGCATATCCAAGGCGGCTCGGATAATGGTTTGCCAGTATGGCGCAAAATGCGTCTGTCAAGTTAGGTAACGCTGAATCCTCATTGCGTCTGCCCAAGGCTGTTACTGCTTTCCTACGGGTTGTTTCGAAACCGCTTATCTTTACTTTGGCAAATAGTTGATAGAAAGGCCGGGTTGCAGGTTTCGTCTTGCGCCCCCGCAAATTCGCAGATGATTGGAAGTCAGAAATGAGATGGCATAAACTTCGTTGAACAATCAGTACATATCCGGCCCGAACCTCGGTTTCGAGGCGACCCACAGCCTCCTAATACTCATGCTGATGTCGGGCGAAATTTGTATCGTGGGGGAGTGAGAAGGCGATGGAGGTTGTAGCATGAGTTCCCGACTAGGGAGATCGGTAAAATTGTTTCTTGCCGAAGGCACGGCGTCCGGCCTGACAACGGCCGAGATAATGAACTGGACTGGTCATGTCCTATCCGGGTCACGGAATGGATTGCCTGCTTTCCTCAAACGCTCGGAACTTGACCGTACCGGAATCTATTTCCTGACTGGTCGCGATCCTAAGGACCCGGATACCCTTCAACTCTACATCGGTGAAAGCGACAATGTCCGAAAGCGTCTCGTTCAGCACAACAGAGACTCCGGCAAGGATTTCTGGGAGAGCACTTGCGTTGTAACCAGCAAAGACCAGAACATCACTAAGGCGCATGCGCGTTATCTAGAGGCGCGGTTGATTGCTATCGCAAACGCTGTGGGCAACTCCAGTGTTCAGAATAGCACGGCACCCCCGCCGGTCGCCCTGCCGGAGGCCGACGCGTCCGACATGGAGTACTTCATAGACCAGCTTCGCCTCATCCTGCCGGTCCTTGGGTTTGATTTCCTTCGCCAGCACAGAGCCATGACCAAGGTAGTTTCCGCCGGGGACGAAATCACCTCAGAAATCGAAGTCGCACCACTGTTCAAGTTGGTCCACAGTAAGCTTGGGTTGGAAGCGCGCGCCCGCGAGGTCGAAGGGGAATTTATTGTTCTGGAGGGATCGGACGCAGTGAGTGCCTGGTCGAGCACTTCGGACCACAGCTATTCAAAACGGCACGCGCAGCTAATCAAGACGGGCAAGCTGGTCCCGGGGCAAAAGGGCCTTCTTAGCTTTGCGCAAGATGTCGCGTTCAATAGCCCAAGCGCGGCATCTGCGGTGGTTTACGGGCGCCCCGACAACGGTCGCTCGTCTTGGAAGGTCAGCGGCTCCAACGTTTCCTATGGGGACTGGCAATCAGAACAAGTGGCGAAGACTGCTGTTGAAGCGGCGGGTGAGAACGACGACATCGAGTCCGATGGATGAATTTCTCCAGCGACCTCGTCGAGGAAGCCACTGGATCTGTTATGGCGCAGGGTCCAAAAACCTAGGAAGCAATCCTATGGTTAAAGCCTTGATTGCAAGCTGGCACGAGATGCTGAAACCATACATGGCGGGCGAAATAGGTCTGTTATCGTTAGAGGCCCCAAAAACTATGGAAAACTGGGGCTCGGCGCACCCCCCGGAGCAAGCCTCCCTCGGGAAGGACCCGAGCGAACAGCTTCCCCGCCGAGGCTCTCCTTATGAATTTCTCAACACTGTCAAAATGGCATTTGAGGGGCGGTGACTTGGGACACCCCCTCTAAGGGGTGTGTCCTGTCCCGTCCCCTGCCCATCTCCCGGTTTGCCGGGGACGTGAGGGGAAGTGTTTCCTGAAAGTCCCGTCTCTCACAGGATCTCATGGTCGTCCTCCGGCTGCGCCCCGTGGTCATTTTCCGTCAGAACAAAACCCCGATCGCGAAGTGCGATCAATTCTCGGTCTGCAAGGTCCACGCGGGCCTCGCGGAATGTCTTGCGTTTTCCGTTATCAGTTTCCGCCGCAGAGAACTTCGGATCGGCGATACACGCCGCCCGCCACTCATCTTCAGAAACACTACTCTGCCACCGGAGCAAGTCTGTCAGGATTTCGAGTGCGACACGTTTACTTCGGGCCAATGGCTTGCCTGTCTTTTGCAGTTCGGTGGCGTGCTCCTCCACGCAGATCGCGGTCAAGACCGGCTCGCCGTCATCGTCATTTCCCATCTGGACCGTGTCAACGCGAAAGGCCAGTTGCTGATCAGTGCTGCCGTTCCGGTTCTTGGTCGGTCGGACGCAGACCACCTTGCCGTTGCGCTTCAGGTGCAGTGACAGGTCCAACGCGCCGTTCAGGATGGAGTGACCTCGCGGCAGCCCGTCGCCGGCCTTGGTGTCGTGGTGGACAAGCACGACGGCGGCACCCCATCGGGTCAAGCTACGGGCTACAGCAACGACTCGGCCCATCGCCTTCGCCTCGTTCTCTTCTAAGCCTGGGAAGGCAATAGCGAGCGTGTCGATCACAATTAGCACCGGGCGCCGGTCCTCAACAGCGATCAGCAATGCCTTCAGGTCTTCGCTGTTTTCGCTCAATAGATCGGAGACGCCTTCCACCAACCTGAAGGCATCGGCATCACCGTATTGACCTCGGAGTGCCTGAACTCGCGCGCGCATGCCATGGCTATCCTCTGCGGCAACGTAGAAGACGCCGCCCTGTCGGTTCCGGCAGCCGAAGACTTCCGCGCCTTGCGCTATTGCATAGCCCAGATAAGGGGCCAGAAGAGATTTACCCGCACCCGGTGCGCCAATGACAGCGGCAACGTCGCCCTCGCCCAGCAGACCCTTGATAAGATAGTTCCGGGTAGGCAGGGTTTCGCAATCAGTCGGGCTCAGAAATTTCAATCGCGAGGGCGGAAGCCCCAATAGTTCGCGGGCTTCTGCATCCAGCGACCCGTGCCCAGCGGACCGCAAATCAGTCGTCTCGCCAATCTCAACATCCGCGTCAGTCAAGAGCGCAAGCGGGTCGTCCCAACCATGCTCACGCGCTTTCATGAAAAGTGTTTTTTTGTGATAGAATTACCTTCGAATTTGCCGAATGACCGCCACTTACTCTGGACTTCTTTGATGGAAAAACCATCGTAGCCCGCAGACCATGCCAGAGCGAGAGCAAGCCCCTCTTCCGCGCCGCCGGTTGCGTGATGAACGGCCATTAGGGTTTCAATCCAGTCGCCATAGTAGAGGTCATTGGGCACGACATTCAGTGCATCACGGATCGTGTCTAGATCGCACTCGCCGAGTGCAGATTGTTCCTTCTCGCATTTCTGTTTCGTGAGTGCATGAAAAATTAGCTGAGGGACAGCGGTCAAACAACCAAGTTGAAGATAGTTCAAATCACCCCGTTTTATTCGGTATTCCCCGAAGACCGTCCGGGCACCGGGGGCAAACACGAAGCCGCCTTTTCCGCGTGTGTCGATGCCCGGGGCGATATTGTCTTGTGAAATGCTGAGACCAATCGAGTTCTCAAAATAAAGGTGCTCGCCCCCAGACGGTGTTTCTACAGTGAAAAGCGCATCTTCCGGGTCGAGACCCATAGCCTTGTATGCAGCGGAACCGTCCTTCCCGTCGCGATCATCCAAATCAATCACAAGAAAATCGCCAGTTGGCATCCCCGGAACCGCACTAGGGTTTTCATCCCACCAACTGTTAATCTGGACGGGATCAGTCGAGGCGTCTTTCACCCAAGATTTGACAAGAACCTTGGCTTTCTTCTTGCCGGGCTTTTTCGGGTCGTGGGTCACGTGAACGGGGAATACCCGCAGGTCATGAGCTGCAGCATCTAGGGCCGCTTGTCTGTTCTGGTCATAAACTTGTTGCGCTTGTGCTTTGGTGGTGGTTTTGCTATTTTTATTCAGCATCTTGCTTCCTTTTGGCAGAGGATTGCGGGATCGTTTTTTTTGGATGCCTCCGCCGTTTTTCTCGGCGGGGGTTTTTTGTAATCGTCAAGCGTGATTCATGCTTCAGTTCCTCTCTTGAGGCCCTGTAAAGTTTGACAGTTCACGTGAAAGTCCTTGAAAAACAATAAGACGCTTTCGCCGGGGTTTACACTTCAAGCCATTGATTTAGCTTGAAACTACCAGTTCAGGGTCGCCCACCATCTTCCTCAGATGGTAAAAAAGCGCAACGGGTTGCATGATGTGCAGCGCGCATCATCTCCGTTCGCGAAGTTGAATCTCTGGGTGACGTTGCGAGTTTTCATATTAAAAAACGCCCTTGGCATACCAAAGGCGTTGTTTTTTACGATGAAAGAGCCCGCGTTAAGCAGCGGCTGCTCGTTGCGCTGTGATACGGTCAAACCATTCCAGAATGGCATCGCGTTTCGGCGTGATTTCTTCTGCTCCGCCGCCCGTGAACTCTTGGAACTTTTCCATGTTCAGACCGTTCACGCCAACCAAAACAGGGATGTCCTGCGCCAATGCCTCGGCAATCAAAGGACGAAACCCGCGCCCGTCAGCCTCATGTTTGCCGAACTTATTGACGATCAACAATTGCGGCTTGTCGGCAAGCGACGCGGTCACATACCCCACAGCCTGTTCCAGCGCGGCGGGGTCCAAACGGCATCCTCGGGATTGCGTGCCCAGTGACTGCGAGATGCGGATGGTGTCACCTTCGGGTAGAACGCGCACGTCCATATCGCATTTGGTGCTGTCAACGCATTCAGTGTTGGTCTGCACAACGCCTGCAAGCCGAGCGCCAGATTTCAACAGTTGTTCAGCAGCTGCGGCCAGCAAAAGATCGGTCGCGCCACGGTCGGTGGTGGTTACATAGCCCAGGTACATTCAGAGACCCTCGTCGTAAAACTGTGACATTCCAGATAGCACGCAAGATACGCTCCGGCCACTCCTTTACCCTAAGGTAAAGGAGAAAGCCCGATCACAGCTGCGTGCAGGTGAAGCAGAACCGCATATGCGGCAAGTGAAACCAGCCAGACCCAAAGGGGTGGCCAGGGATGCGGGGCGCGTAGGGAAAAGCGCGCGGTGTTACGGGACAGGCGAATCCATTCGATGCCCATCTCGCGGGATTTGCGCTGGTCAATCAGGGCCATTCCCATCGCCGCGAACCCGGCAAACAGGCCAAACAGGATCACGTGCGAAAGGCTGCCATTGGCCAGCAGATGCGCCAGTGCCCAAAGCATCAGCGCCGCCAGCACCGGATGTCGAGTGGCGCGCAGAATGCCCGGCTTTTCCGGATCGAACGGGCGTCGACCCAATCCACCGAATGAGAACGGATTCTGTATCGCCACACCGGCGGTGGCCAGCCACAAGGCGATGGGCATGACCAACAATGGCACCCAGCGGAAAACAGGCCAAGGTGGGATGACCTCGACATAAGGCGCACGACTGGCCGCGACAATCAGCCAGCCCAGAACCAGCACTGACAAAGCCGAAAAAGCTGCGAAATATCCCTTGCGCCCCAACGCTGTGATCAACTGCCCACGCAAGGCGGGACGCGCCGGAATAGCGTGTGTAAGCATGAATGTGATCAGCGCTGCAAGGAATAGGACCCAACTAGTCATCAGAGTCTCCGAACGTGTTGCGCCCGGTTTAGCCCTGTGGGTTGGGAACGTCTTTGTTCGAAATCAAATTAGGCGGGGCGGTCGCGCCGCCTCCGCCCTGAGTTACAGGCCCAGTGCCTTGCGGCGTTCCTCGGCAAAGCCCTGCACCATACGGTCGGCGATCAGCGCCAGAATGGCCATCGCCGCCCCGGCCGAGATACCAAGCCCCACATCCGCCTGCCCCAGCGCCAGATAGATCGACTGACCCAGACCGGTGGTGCCGATCAGCGCAGCGATCACCAGCATCGCAAAGGCATAGAGGATCGTCTGGTTCAGCCCCAGCAGGATAGTCGGCGCGGCATAGGGCGCGCGCACGTCTCGCATGATCTGCCACTCGGTCGCGCCGCTGGAGATAGCAGCCTCCATCATTTCCTCGGGTGTGTTTACCAGACCATGGCGGGTGTACCGGATCATCGGCACGATCGCATAGGCGCAGATCGCCAGGAAGGCCGAGAACTCTCCGATCTGGAACACCATCAGAACCGGGATCAGGAACACGAATAGAGGGATCGTTTGCAGCATGTCACAGATCGGGCGGACGATTTTCCATACTGGCGTCCAAATCGCGCTGGCCAGACCTATCAGCCCGCCGACCACAGCACAGGAAAACACCGCCGCACCGCTGAGGTAAAGCGACAGCAAGGCGCGCTCCCACAGGCCCGAGACAAGGATGGTGCACAGCAGCCCCACGGACAGCGCCGCCAGTCGCCAACCACCCGCGACATAGCTGAGGGCAGCAGCCCCCGTCAGGACAAAGGGCCATGGAAGATTCGCAATGCCAGTTTCCAACATGCCGATCAGGATCAGCACAACCAACCCTCCGGTCAGATGCCCGCGCCATGCCATCAGCGCCGCGATCACAGCGGCCACGGCAAAGAGACCGAAGCTCATCCCGGGCGTCCACTGAAAGCCCCACGTGAACGGCAGCACCGCTTGGTCGAGACCAATCCGCAGTGGCAGCAGCACGTAGAACAGCGAGTTGTTCTTGAGCGCATCTAACCACGGACCGTTGGCCTGAGTGAAGGCGGTCAAGCCGCTGTCAATCGCCTCGGCCATCGGATCCAGAAGGGTCAGCTCGGACGGGTTCGGCAGCCACAGCCAGAAGGCCGCAGTGAACAGCACGGTAAAGCCCAGAACCGCCCAGACGACTCGCTGGTCATAGCGTTTGCGTTCGGTGGCGAGCGTGCCGCTCATACGGTCGATGACGACGGCAAACACCACGATCACAAGACCGGCCATAAGGGATTCGCCGAACTGCGCCTTGCGCATGGTCAGCAGAACCTCCCAGCCGATATCGTTGAAGCCACCGATCACGGCCGCGATGATCACCATCGACAAGGCCGCCATCAGGCATTGGTTCACACCGACCATGATCTGCGTTGCCGCTGCCGGGATTTCCACCTGAAACAGCTGCTGGAACCGTGTGCCACCGGACATGATGGCGGCCTCTTTGATCTCGGGCTCGACCCGTTCCAAGCCCAGCATCACGTTGCGCGCCATGGGCGGTGCCGCGTAGACGGCCGACGCGATCAAACCCACCACCGGGCCAAAACCAAAGAGCAGCAGCAAAGGCGTCAGATAAGCGAAGGTCGGCACGGTCTGCATGACGTCCAGCACGGCCTGAACAAAATTTTTCACGCGGGGGATCTCATTGGCCAGAATGCCGATCCCTCCACCCACAACCAGCGCCACTGGGACCGAAACGGCCACCAGCGCCAGAGTGTTCATGCTTTCAGCCCAATAGCCCGAGGCCAGCACGAAGCTGAGGCCGAAGAACCCCAGCGCCGCCATGGGCAACCCGCCCAGATACCAGCCCAGCGCGGTGACAAGCCCAATCAGGATCGGCCATGGCGTATTTGCCAGAACGAAATTCGCCGCATCCATCGGATAGGTCATCAGGTCGGAAAACAACCGCATCGCCGGTTTGATGCCGTTCAGGAACCAGTCGAGGAAGGCTCCGACCCACTGCGTCGCCGGCAACTCCCATGCGGCGGGCCATTTAACCAGCCACGGGGCAATACCCTCAAGCGCCAGACACAGCGCGCCGACGACAACAGTAATCAGTGCCGCCTTGGTTCCGATCGTCAGGCGCGCCTGTGCAGGGATGTCCGTGATCGCCGTCATGTCTCATCCACCTGCAGCGCCGCAGCCAGATCGGACGGGTGAACCGTGCCGACGATATTGCCCGCCTCATCCCGCACTGGCACCGGTTCGTACAGCTCCATGCAATGCGCCAGCGCGGCGTCCAATGTCATACTGGTTGTCAGACCGGGATCGTCCGGGCCACGCTCGGACTCGTCGCGCATGACCGAGGCAACCTTGGCGTGTTGGCCCTTGGCGACGTCTTTCGAGAATTCGCGTACATAGTCATCAACCGGGCGCAGCACGATATCGGTGGGCGTGCCGATCTGCACGATCTTGCCATCGCGCATGATGGCGATCCGGTCGGCCAGTTTCAGCGCCTCTTGGATATCGTGGGTAATGAAGACGATGGATTTCTTCAACGTCGCCTGTATGCGCAGGAATTCGTCCTGCAACTGACGACGGATCAGGGGATCGAGGGCCGAGAACGGCTCATCCAAAAACCAAATGTCGGGGTTCACGGCAAGACTGCGGGCGATGCCCACACGTTGCCTCTGACCGCCCGATAGCTGCCGTGGGAAGCTGTCTTCGCGCCCCTCAAGGCCGACCAATGAGATCACCTCTTGCGCGCGGGCCAGACGTTCCTTTTTACCAACGCCTTGAACACGCAGCGGATAGGCCACGTTTTCGGCGACGGTCATATGGGGGAAAAGACCGAAATGCTGGAACACCATGCCCAGCTTCTTACGGCGCAGGTCGGTCAGTACCTTCTTGGAGGCTCCGATGACGTTCTCGCCATCCACGCGGATTTCACCGCCCGTACCGGGCAGCAGTTGCGAGATGCATCGGATCAGCGTCGATTTGCCCGAGCCCGACAGGCCCATGATAACGAAAAGTTCGCCCTCTTTGACTTCGAAATTAGCGTCCTGCACGGCAGGGATGAACCCGCGTTCGCGCAGATCGGAGGCGGCTTTGTCGGAGTCACTCCCTGACCGAGACAGCGCGTCGGTCAGGGCCTTGTCTGCACCGGGGCCAAAGACCTGCCAGAGATTCTGGCAGGCAATGGCTGGCGTATTAGCTTGCGTCACTTAGGCTGGCTCACTGTGTTGCCGCGTCAACGACCGGACGCCACTTACCTTCGTTCTCAGCCATCCACGCAGCGACGACTTCCTCGACCTTGCCGCCATCGACGTCGATCGCGCCCATCATCGGCTGCTGATCTTCGACCGCCAGCTGATAGTTGGTCAGAATTTCATAAGCTGCGGGCCATTTGTCTTCCATGCCGCTCCAGCTTGCCTTGAAGATACGCGAGGGCGAGAAGTCGCAGTCGTTCACTGCATTCGGGTTCGGACCCCACGCCGGATCGTTAAAGCACGCCTCTTCACCGGCGGGAAGTTCGACAAACTGAACGTCATAGGCCGACATCGCCCAATGCGGTTGCCAGAATGTGATCAGCAGCGGCGATTTGCGCTCGGTCGAGGCGCGCAGTTCGGCGATCAGTGCGCCTTCGGACCCAGCGGGCACGGCTTTGAACGGCAGTTCCAGACCAGTCATGCGGTCCGCGCCGGGCGTACCCCAATCTGCCGGGTAGTCGACCAGTCGGCCACCGGGCAGCGTTTCAGCGGTTGCGAAAACCTGTGCGCAATCTTTCAAGGCTTCCCAAGCGGGCAGGCCCGGGCACAGATCGGCCACGTGGGCGGGGTATGCGATGCCTTCTTTGGCATCCAGACCCAAATCGCCAATTTCAACGACGGTGCCTTCATCAACCTTCTTGGCATATTCGTCGGACACGTTCGACGACCAGATCTCAAGCGTGGCGTCGATGTCGCCATCGGCCAGCGCCTGGAACTGGTTCATCATGCCCGCGGTGACATATTCCACGTTGTACCCTGCGGCTTCCAGCATCTCCCCGGCCACATGGGTGGTCACATGCTGACCAGTCCACTCGTTGATCGCCAGTTTGATCGGTTCATCCACGGCGCCCATATCGGCCGCAAAAGCCGAGCCCGCAACGGTCATCGCCAAAAGGCTTACACTGAGTTTTTTCATCGACATTCTCCCTGTCTTTTTTGCTTCGCCCGCTCCGGCACAAGCACGCGCCTCGGGGGCTGTCTCACGACATTACCATGCCGCAACATGCACAATTAAAGCCGGAAAGGGAAAGCAAACAGTTGGGTCCAGCGCGGAAATCATACGCTCGACCGACCTAAATGTCCCCCGCCTGCCGGCATGCACCGAAAGCCCGCCCCCACGTGTTTTCACATTTCGCTGGGTGCGGACATTGATTGACCAGTCAATCACAAACCAGAATCACCTGATTTGTCGAGTGTTTCTTTCCAATTTTCCAACTTTTTTCCCGAAACGCTTAGGCCTTGCCCTGGATTCGGGGCCTTGAAACCCCGGGCCTGACAAGCAACGCTGATTAGAAAGGACACCGCTATGCACCATTTTGACGATATCTTTAGGATGGCCGCCGACCGACACGGCGGCGCCGACGCCCTGAATTCGCAGCTCGAGACACCCAAATCCCCTGAAGAACTGGCGGATCTGCCAGAAGACCGCTGGCTATCGGTGATGACCAAATGCATATTTCAGGCCGGTTTCAGCTGGAAAGTGATAGAATCCAAATGGGACGGGTTCGAGGCTGCGTTCGACGGTTTTGACGTGGGCCGATGCGCCTTCATGAACGACGAAAAGTTCGACACCCTCTTGCAAGATACCCGAATCGTGCGCAACGGCACCAAGATCGCCGCCGTGCGTGACAACGCAGCCTTTCTGCTGGAACTGCGTGAAGAAGGTGGTGCAGGCCGGGTGTTGGGTGGCTGGCCTTCGACCGACTTTGTCGGTCTGCTTGAGATGCTGCGTAAGCGTGGTGCGCGCTTGGGGGGAACCTCGGCGCAGATCGCAATGCGCTTTGCAGGCCGTGACAGCTTCATTCTCTCGCAGGATGTTACAGCACGGTTGATTGCCGAAGGCGTCGTAGACAAAGCGCCGGCCTCAAAGAAAGCCATGAGCGCTGTGCAGGCTGCTTTTAATACGTGGATGGATCAATCCGGGCGTTCGCTCACGGAAATCAGCCGCGTTCTGGCTATGAGCGTTTGAAAACAGGTTGCAGGTTGAAGGTCAGGGATTAAGGTCGGAACATGTTGCGCCTCATTTTGATGACGTCTTTGTTGTTTCTTTACTCGTGCGGCCGTCCCCTTACGGAAAACGAGGTCGCCTTTGCAAGCGCTGTTCAGGGCAACACGCTGGACCTAAAGAACGTACGTTTGGTCGAAGGCGCCCCGGTCGTGCCGATCACCTTTTATCGCAAAGACCGTCCGCGTCTGGCCTGCCGCGAGCGTATCCTGCCGCCAACCAAGGAAGGCGTGGTCACTGCAAAACCTGCCGCCGTCGCGTTGTTTAACAAAGTCTACTTCACGAAAGACTGGTACCTCGAGGATTATATGTCCGAGTTTCCGGAACAGATGGACCTGATCGCCGCCATGTTGCTGGCCCATGAATTGACCCACGTGTGGCAGTGGCAGAACCGGGAAACCACGGGCTATCACCCATTGCGTGCAGCGGCCGAGCATGGGGGCAATACGGATCCTTATCAATTTGATCTGACGACCTCGCCCGATTTCCTGTCCTACGGGTTCGAGCAGCAGGGCGCTATTGTCGAAGAATACATCTGCTGCCGTGCACTGGATCCTACAGCACCGCGCACTCAACGGCTGCATGAAATGCTGGGACAGCACTTTGACCTAGCAGCGCTACCCGGCGAACGCCGCGAACGGGACGTGGTAATCCCTTGGGCCGATGCTGAGGTCGAGGGAATTTGCCGTTAAGGCTATTTCGCTTGCAACGTTTGCAGGTACGCCACTAAGTCCACGATTGGCTGGCTTGTTAGAATTGGCTGCCCTTGAGGTGTTTTCATCGAAGTATCCTGACCATCGAAATATGACCCGTAGACCGGCATAGGGCTGCCGTGACTGACCAAGGGATCGCGCCCGTCAATCCGCGCGACAACACGTGCGACCGGGAAAGTGCCATCCGCGCTGGCCAATGTGGTCAAATCTGTCGGCTGGATCACCAGCACCCCGGCCATAGGACCCTGCCCGGTAGCATCAATGCCGTGGCACGTCGCGCAATAGTGCTGGTACAGTTTCGCACCCTCTTGCACATCCTGCGCTATGGCCTGAGACCCCATTGCTAACCCTATCGAAACAAGCCCGAGTACCCGTCTGATCATCGCATCCTCCTGTCACGACTGACATTTGCAGACTTGCTCGTTGGGCAGCTTGGCGCAATGATCCAGATCAACGAAACCATAGGACACGGGCCATGACACAATACGCAGCCATCATGCTGGCCGCCGGAATCGGAGTTCCCATCCTCGCCGCATTGAACGCGGCTTTGGGCAAGATGATCGGTTCCCCTACGACCGCCGCAGTGGTTCTGTTCGCCATCGCCTTTGCATCTTCGGCGGTCGTCATGGTGCTATTTCCGGGGTTCGGAGCCTTATCGAAAATCGCCGGGGCACCAAGACACCTGCTGCTTGCGGGTGTGCTTATCGCCTTCTACGTTCTGTCAATTACCCACGTCGCCCCGCATTTCGGTGTGGGCAACGCGGTGTTCTTCGTGTTGATCGGGCAGTTGATCAGCGCCGCTGCCATAGACCATTTCGGCCTGTTCGGTGCGCAAGTCACGCCGCTGACATGGATACGCGCGGGCGGTATTGCCGTGATGGCCGCCGGGGTGGCGATCACTCAACTGGCTTAAGAATGCCCCCATCCAACCGCAGCTTGCGATCCATCCGCGCGGCCAGATCCATATTGTGCGTGGCGATCAGGGCCGAGAGCCCCTCGTCCCGCACCAATGCCATCAGCGCATCGAACACCTGATCCGAGGTCTCGGGGTCCAGATTGCCCGTCGGTTCATCCGCCAACAATACGCGCGGCGCGTTGGCCAGCGCGCGGCAAAAGGCGACCCGCTGTTGCTCGCCGCCAGACAGGGCTGCCGGGCGGTGATCCGCGCGCGCGGCAACACCGACGCGATCCAGCAGCGCCATCGCCCTGTCCTGTGCGGCTTTCTCGGAGACACCATTGGCCAGTTGCGGCAGGGTGATGTTTTCCAGCGCTGTGAACTCGGGCAGCAGATGGTGGAACTGATAGACAAAGCCCACATCCTGCCGCCGCAGCGCGGTGCGGGTGCGGTCGCCTTTGCCTGCGATGCTCTGCCCCGCGATCTCAACGGTGCCGCTGTCGGGCGTGTCCAGCAGACCGGCAATATGCAGCAGCGTCGACTTGCCCGCCCCAGAGGGCGCCACCAGTGCCACCGCCTCGCCCGCGCGTAGGTCCAGATCGACGCCGCGCAGCACCTGCACCTCGCCCGGTGTGCCTTGCAGATAGGTTTTGGTCAGGCCGTTCAGCCGCAATGTCACATCACTCATAGCGCAGCGCCTCAACCGGGTTCAGCCGCGCCGCGCGACGGGCCGGGAAATAGGTGACAAAGAAGGACAGGCCCAGCGACAGCCCGACCGCCTTGAGCACATCGGACAGGTGCAATTCAGCAGGCAACGCATAGATGCCCCGGATCGACGGATCCCAGACCCCGCCGCCCATGACAAAATTCACAAAGCTGAAGATCGGGTCGATATAGATCGCAAACAGGCAACCCAGCACCACACCCATCGTGGTGCCGATAATGCCTGTAAATGACCCGCAAATGAAGAATACGCGCAAGACCGAGCCTTCGCTGAGGCCAATGGTGCGTAGGATGCCGATATCTCGCCCCTTGTTCTTGACCAGCATGATCAGACCCGAGACGATGTTCATCGCCGCAATCAGTACAAGGATCGACAAGATGATGAACATCACATTGTCCTCGACCTCAAGCGCGCGCAGGAACCCGCCCGAGGCGTCCTGCCATGTCCAGATCTGACTGCGTTCGCCTGCTGCTTCCAGGATGGGGATCAGAATGGGTGTGAGATTTTCAGGTTCATCCACCATAACCTCGATCTCATCGGCCACGCCTTCACGGTTAAAGAAGGTCTGCGCCTGTTCGAACGGCATGTAGACACGGGTGCGGTCGATGTCATAGCGCCCGGCCGAAAACACATAAACCACCCGATAGGCGCTGACGCGGGGCGAGGTGCCAAAAGCCGTCTTTACCCCGTTAGGCGAGGTCAGCTTGACTGTATCCCCTACTGTAGCCCCGATACTGCGCGCCACGCCCGAACCGATCGCAATAACGAATTCCTCGTTTTGGAATTCCGACAGATCGCCAACCGCCTGATCGCTTTCGGCGATGCCCGGCAGGTCCAACAAGTCGTCCGGCTGTATCCCAAAAACTTCGACACCGCTGCTGCGGTCGCGGTTGGTGATCAGCACTTGCCCCTTGACCAAAGGTGCCGCCCGTTGAACGCCCGGCACCTGCCCGATCCTGTCAGCCACCTGATCGTAGTTTTCAATGGTCCGATCTACGCGCCCCTGCGCATCAAAATTCCCAGCCGAATAAACAGTCACATGCGCGTTGGCACCCAGAATGGTGCCGACAAACTCGGCACGGAAACCCGATCGAACAGCCAACGTAGCGATCAGAGCGAACACGGCCAAGGTGATCCCGATCAGCGAGATCCAGGTCATCACGCTGACGCCCCCCTCGGCGCGGCGCGCGCGTAGGTATCGCCAGGCGATTTTCCATTCAAAAGGTGCAAAGGGCGGGGGTGTCTTGGCCATGCCTGCTCCGGTGTTTTTGTTGGACGTGACCCTTTCGGCATTTGGCCGAATGGTCAAGCCGCGCGTTATCCCGACAGGGCTGCGGTTTGCTGCAAAACGGCCTCGGCCCGGTTCCGGTTGCAAATGCCGCGCGCCTCAAGCTCGTGAAAAACACGGTCGCGCAGATTCTGTGGCAGGTTCGCGATGGCACGGTTGTGCAACCCAAGCGTCAAACTGCGCGGGTCATCCAGCCGTCCCAGCAACTGCGTCAGCACCTCGGTCGAATAGGTAGGCCAGAGCCCGATGGCTGTAGACTCCGCCTCTTCGAACCATGGGGCGTAACCGTCGCGGGATTTCAGACAAAACGCGTTCATCAGCATGAACTCTGAGGGCCGCCTGCGCGACGCGAACAAGGCCTGAACCGAGCCGTAGCGCGCGTTGATTTCATCCAGCAGAGACAGGACAAGCGACCGGCGCACCGGGTACGGCGTGGCAAAGGTTGTCGTTTTGATCTGCCCCGGATCAGACCGTGGCGCACCTAGGGCATCCAAACTTTGCAGCAGCCAGTCGCGGTGAAAATCACTTTCAATGTCAATGAACGGGATGCGCGCCGCGCCGCCGGGCGTAAAGATCTCTGCCTCATCAAACTGGCGCAGAAACAGGTTCTTGGTGTCCAGAATGACCATATTCTCGGAGGCCGCGACCCGCGCCGCTCCCAGTTTCAGAATCTGTTGATTGCGGTAGCCATTGTTGCCACGCCACCCGCCCTTGCGGATCAGCGGAATGCGAAAGCGGTTCTCGATCAGCACACGATCCAGCGCCGGGCGTCGCGCACAATGACCCTCACCTAGTAGAACATCGTCCCCACTGAGGACGCGCACCTTGTCTTGCAGTGCTCCGTAGGCAGGTAGAATCGGCTCGATCCGCTGCCGCAACGCACCCTCATCAACGTCGTTCATGATCACATGGATCGACCCGACCTGCGCCGGATCAACAAACCGGGCGAAGGAAAGGGCCTGAAGTTCCAGCAAAGGAAAGTCCCTAGAATATACAACCGTTGCGAAACTCAGCACCGCGCGGACCTTTTTGCGTTTTTCCGCTCATCTAGCAGCATTTGCCGACCTGTCCAAGCGAACCACACCACGAATCAGTTGTCGGTTCCGGCAAACCGCTATTCGAGGTAAGGATGATTTAGTCGAACCTCTCAAAACCAAAGGTTGTGATACCGTTCACAGACCAGCGGCGACTGTTTCAGCTATGTAGTCAATGCCGGGTTCACGTGATTGACTGAACTCAAAATGCAACATTTTCGTTGGAATAATATTTCGCTTTTTGATTATTTTTCGAAACTTTGTCACCCTGACTTTGGGGGAATACAATTTTTAGAGCGGGGGTCGCTCATGAGTATTCGACTAAACAAAGAAAAAGCGGGCGTGATTTCGGCCCGGCAGGCATCGACAGAACTGGATTGCGAAACAGCGGCATTGCTGAGGGCCGCGATACGCCCTTTGTTTGCCAGTGCGGCCAGTTGGAATGGCCTGACAGACATCCTGAAAGACAAAGGCTACCAGCTTGCCTTCCGGCAAGGACGCCTGTGCATTACCGACATCGCAACGGCAAAGCGGGTGTGTGGGCTGAGGTTCCTGGGGCTGGAGTTCCGCGACTTGGTGCAGCGGATGGGACGCCCCATAGTTGTTGCACGCGACAGTGAAACCGGAGACCTGCTGGCCGCCCGACCTTCGGTGAACGGCGCCTAAAAGCTGCGCCAAAACTGGACTGAGCGCCGCGTGGCCTTCCACAAGCTGTGGCGCGCCGCCGCTTTGATACCGGCGCATGTTCCCGGTTCGATCAACCGCCCAAGGACCAGTTTCGCGGGCATGTGGCCGCGATGGTAGAACCGGCAGAAATCATCCTCGGTCAAACCATCTGCGGCCTTCAGCTTATCGTAGTACTTCATCCAAACGCGCGCATAGTCCCGGGCCGTCAGATCCGTATCACTGCTTGCACCGCGCCCCCAGAACATCGAAATCGGCTCGTCCATACGTTCGCCCTGATACCCGGCAGATATCATGCGCAGCATCAGGTCATAATCAGCCGCCACGCGAAATTGCGGATCATGGCCGCCCAGCGCCTTGAACACGTTGCTTCGGATCAGGACCGAGTTGTGACAGAACGGCATACGCTGAAGGATCGCAGTCAGAGACATGCGTTTTTCGCGGCTTTCCGTCCCGTCCTTGAACCGGCGCAAGGTGGACCCGAACAGGAAGTCGGGCCGGGTCGCGGTCAAACGTTCAGCGGCTATGTTCAGGATGTCATCCGAAGCGAGCGAGTCATCCGAGTTCAGGAACAAAAGGTATCGACCACGCGCGGCCCCTGCCCCCTTGTTCATCGCATCATAGAGGTTGCGGTCCGGTTCGCTGATCACGCGAGTCCGTTCTGCATTGGCAGTGACGTCCTGAAGAAACGAAACGGTGCCATCCGTTGAGGCACCGTCCTGAATAATATGCTCGGCCCTCAAGCAGTTCTGGCGGGCCATGCACGCGATTACCTCGCGAAAGCTATCCTGCCGCCCTTGGGACAGCAGGTTATGCGTCGCCGTGACAACCGAGATCAGCGGCGCGTCAGTGTCAGCCGATTTGCTCATAGATCTCGGCGATCTTAGTGACGGCGGCCTCGGGGCTGAGTTCCTCGCTCTCGCCAGTGCGGCGGCAGGTCAGTTCAACCACACCGTTTTTCAACCCGCGCGGACCAACGGTGATGCGCCATGGCAGGCCGATCAGGTCCATGGTGGCGAATTTGCCACCTGCCCGCTCGCTGCGGTCATCATAGAGCGGCTCAAGCCCCAGCGCCGTCAGCGCGCCATAGAGTTTCTCGCAGGCCGCGTCGGCCTCATCGTCACCTTGTTTCAGGTTCACGATGCCGCAATGGAACGGGGTTACGCCTTCGGGCCAGATGATGCCCTTATCGTCATGGCTGGCTTCGATGATGGCGCCGATCAGGCGGCTGACGCCGATGCCGTGGCTGCCCATGTGAACGGGGGTCGGCTTGCCATCGGGCCCTTGGACGGTCGCGCCCATGGCCTCGGAATATTTGGTCCCGAAATAGAAGATCTGCCCTACTTCGATCCCCCGCGCCACCCGGCGGCGCTCTTCCGGCACTTCGTTGAACAGCGCCTCGTCATGGGTCTCGTCGGTGCGCGCGTATTTCGAGGTAAACTCCTCGAGGATCGCCTGACACTGGGCGCGGTCATCATAGTCGATCTGACGGTCGCCAAAACTCAGATCGGTGACGGCGCTGTCATAGAAGACCTCGGATTCACCAGTGTCTGCCAGCACAAGGAATTCATGCGTGTCGTCGCCACCGATGGGGCCGGAATCTGCACGCATCGGGATGGCTTGCAGGCCCATACGCTCATAGGTGCGCAGGTAGCTGACCAGATGGCGGTTATAGGCGTGCAGCGCATCCTCTTTGGTCAGGTCGAAGTTATAGCCGTCCTTCATATAGAACTCACGCCCCCGCATCACGCCGAAACGCGGGCGGATTTCATCGCGGAACTTCCACTGGATCTGGTACAGGGTCAGCGGCAGGTCTTTGTAGCTGTTGACGTGGCCACGGAAGATATCCGTCACCAGTTCCTCGGCAGTCGGCGTGAACAACATATCCCGGTCATGCCGGTCCTTCATCCGCAGCATTTCCTGACCATAGTCGTCGTAACGCCCGGATTCGCGCCACAGGTCCGCCGATTGGATGATCGGCATCTGAATCGCGATATGGCCTGCGCGCGCCTGCTCTTCGTGAATGATGTTTTCCAGCTTGCGCAGTACTTTGAAGCCCATCGGTAGCCACGAGTAAATCCCGGCGGATGCCTGCTTGATCATGCCCGCGCGCAGCATCAGCCGGTGGCTGACGATCTGAGCCTCGGAGGGGTTTTCCTTGAGAACGGGCAGAAAGTAACGGCTCAGGCGCATGGGAGGACCTTCAAAGGTGAAAATTTCGCTGCAAGGTGATTATGCCAAAGCCTCGCCGGGGGCAATCACGCAATGGCGTTTTTGCGACCACCGGCCCGTCGCATTTTTTGTTGACCCGCCAGTCAGGAACTTCAAATGTGACAGGAATGTAAAAACATGAGGCCCCGATGCAGACAATCTCGGAACCCGCCCGTCAAATTCCTGTTGTTCACCAGACGGATGTTCTGGTCGTGGGCTCTGGCCCCGCCGGGCTGGCCGCCGCTTTGGCCGCCGCGCGCGCCGGGGCCGAGGTGTCGCTGGTCGACCGGTTCGGCTGCATGGGCGGCAACATCACCGCCGTGGGGGTCGAAGGGTTCGCATGGTATCGCCATGAACAGACCGTCGAGGCCGGTGGGATCGGCATGGAGTTCGAAACCCGCGCCAAGGACATGGGCGCGGCGGTGCCGGAAAGCCAGTCGCTGAGTTATGAGCTGGACAGCGAGGGGTTCAAGCTGGTCGCCGACAAACTGGTCGAAGAGGCGGGTGTGCATCCGATGCTGCACCGTCAGTTCGTGGCCCCGATCATGGACGGCAACCGGATCACCGGCATCATCACCGAATCCAAAGCGGGTCGCGAGGCGATTCTGGCCCGCGTGGTGATCGACGCCACCGGCGACGCCGATGTCGCCCACCGCGCCGGTGCCCCGACCCACAAAACCGCGCGCGAGGATATGATGGCGGCCTCGGTCATGTTCCATCTGGCCGGTGTCGACAAGCGCGCGTTCATGGAGGGCGTAAAGGCCGATCCGCAGACCTACAAGGACTGGGGCGGCGGCGGTGAGTGGAACATCGAGACCTCAGGCAAAGAAGACGACATGTTCTCGCCCTTCGTTCACAAGCCTTTCCAGCAGGCGATTGATGCAGGGATGATCCCGCCGCACCTGAACACCATCGCGGGCACTTGGGGCGCGATGCATGACACGGGTGAGCTGACCTATATGAACCTCATCCATCTGGCCGAGATTGACGGCACCGATCCCGACAGCTTGACGCGGGGCGAGATCGAGGGCCGCCGTCAGTCGATGCTGGCCATCGAGGCACTGCGGCGCTTCATGCCGGGCTGCGAAAACGCGCGGCTGCGGAATTTCGGAATGACCATCGGCATCCGCGACACCCGCAAGATCGAAGCGATTTACAACATGACCGAGGATGACGCCCGCCATCAGGGCCGGTTCGAAGATACGATCGGCATCTACCCCGAATTCATTGACGGCTATGGCATCCTAATCCTGCCCACCACGGGGCGGTACATGCAGGTGCCCTATCGTTCGATGCTCCCCAAGGGAATCAAAGGGCTGCTGGTAGCGGGCCGTTCCCACGGAGCCGACAAAGTGGCCCATGCCGCCACACGCAACATGGCCTGCTGCGCTGTCATGGGCCAAGGCGCAGGCATCGCCGCTGCGCTGTCGCTGAAAAGCAATCAGGAGGTCGACACGATGAATCTCGCCCCCGTCCACAAAGAACTCGACCGTCAGGGCGTGCGGATTCACTGATGCAGCATATCCCGACCATCGACATCACCCCCCTGCGCGACTCGGCGCACCCGGACTATGCTCGCACCGTTAAGCAAATCATGGACGCCTGCACCGGTATCGGTTTTCTATCGATCACCGGCACGGGCATTTCCCCCGATACTGTAGACGCCGTGCGCGCTTGCGTGCGCGATATCTTTGCGGTCGAGGAAAGCACCAAATGGGATCAGGCCATCACGCGCGGGAATTATCGTGGATACATCCCCATGGGATTCTTCACCCCCAATGACGGATCAGGCAAGGCCGACAAATACGAAGGCTACAAGCTACACTATGACGTGGCCCCCGATGCACCGATCCGGCAGGACTGCGCACTTTATGGCCCTAACCTCTGGCCAAAGGGCGTGGATAGCGCGCGCGACACGATACTTGGCTATTGGTCGAAACTGGATGCGGTGGCCGATCATCTGCTGGGCGCGCTAGAGGTCGGGCTGTCCCTGCCCGCTCGCACCTTGCGAGACGCATTTGTCGATCCAATGACCAACATGACCCTGCTGCACTATCCTCCGCAGGCACCGGATGAGGGTGGATATGGTATCCACCCGCACAAGGATACCGACGCCCTGACCATCATCGCCCCCGACCCCGTCGGCGGACTGGAGGTTCAGACCCGCGAAGGCGGCTGGATAACGCCGGACTGCCCTCCCGGCGGGTTTGTCGTGAATATCGGTGACATGCTAGAGCTTTGGTCCGGTGGACGCCTGAAATCCACGCCACACCGGGTTGTCAACCGATCTGGGCAAGAGCGCTATTCCTTCCCATATTTCGCTGTACCTCGTCATGATGTTGTTGTGCGTCCGCTGCTGGAGCCTTTGGACGGATTCGACCGCCCTTCGGTCCATTGCGGCCATTGGTCGGCCGAAATATGGCGCACCAACTGGCCAGATGAACATGCCGATGAGGCGACGCCGGAACTGGGAACGCTTGCCGATTGAGGGGCAGAAATCCACAGCCCCATGAACCGCTTGCATCGCCGCGCCGCATACGCCAAGAACATATGCAAGAACCGGCAACAAGGGGACGGGCATGGCGCTGCCAGTGAAGGACCAACTCAGATACTGGGGCATTGCCGCTGTTGTCTTCGTGTTCCTGATGTGGGCGCTAGGCGATGTGCTTTTACCTTTCGTAATTGGCGGCGCGATTGCCTATTTCCTTGACCCGGTTGCCGACCGGCTGGAAAATCTGGGGCTGTCACGCATGGCGGCAACCGCGATTATAACCGTTGTCGGAGTTCTGGGCTTTGTCCTGATGATCCTGATGGTCGTGCCCGCGCTGGTCACGCAGCTGATCGACCTTGTCGAGTTCATGCCCAGCCTGATCAAACAGCTGCGCGGGTTTGTCGAGCAACAATTCCCCTCGCTGCTGGACCGCGAATCCAGCTCGCACCAATTCCTTGTCTCGCTGGGCGAGACGCTGCAATCCAAAACCGGGGATGTCCTGCAATCGGTGGCGGCCTCGCTGGGATCCGCGATCAATGTGGTGGTACTGCTGGTGATCGTCCCCGTTGTCGCTGTCTATTTGCTGTTGGACTGGGACCGTATGATCGCCCGTGTCGGAGAGCTGTTGCCCCGCGACCACGCCCCCACCATAAAGCGCCTGGCCAGCGAGATTGACGCCGTTTTGGCCTCGTTCGTGCGCGGCATGGGGACGGTCTGCCTGATCCTTGGCACCTATTATGCCGTGGCGCTGATGGCGGTGGGCCTGCAGTTTGGCCTGATCGTGGGCTTTATCGCCGGGCTCGTGACCTTCATCCCCTATCTGGGCGCACTGATCGGTGGATCGCTGGCAATCGGGCTGGCCCTGTTTCAGTTCTGGGGCGACTGGGCGCAGATCGGGCTGGTCGCCGGGATCTTCGCGCTGGGACAAGTGACCGAGGGCAATTTCCTGACCCCCAAGCTGGTCGGCAGCTCGGTAGGTTTGCACCCGGTCTGGCTTTTGCTGGCGTTATCGGTATTTGGCGCCATGTTCGGATTTGTCGGGATGCTGGTGGCGGTTCCGGTCGCGGCGGCACTGGGTGTTGTGGCCCGGTTCATGACTTCGCTTTATCTGGACAGCCGCTTGTATACGGGCCTTGAAGGGCTTCAACAGGACGACGAATAAATGCCCCGCCAACTGAGCTTTGACCTGCCGGCCAAAACCGCCTTGGGCCGCGAGGATTTCTTTGTCTCGCCTGCCAATGCGCTGGCGGTGGCAATGATTTCAGCGACCTCGTGGCCCGGCAACAAACTGGTACTAAGCGGCCCGGCGGGCGCGGGAAAGACTCACCTGGCCCATGTCTGGGCGGCTGAGACCGGAGGCCGGATTATTCAGGCCCGTGATCTTCGCTATGACGATGTACCCGCACTGGCCAGCACGCCGATTGCTGTGGAAGACGTGCCGATGATCGCCGGTGACCCCGACCTCCAAAAGACGTTGTTCCATTTGCACAACTTGACGCTGGCGGAAGGCAACGCTCTGTTGATGACAGGGCGCATGGCTCCGAAGTTCTGGGAACTGCCGCTGCCTGACCTTCAAAGCCGGATCGAGGGGGCACACCACGTAGCACTGGACCCGCCAGACGACGCCCTTTTGGGGGCTGTTCTGGCTAAACTGTTTCTGGACAGACAGCTTAACCCGGGCCCCGAGGTGATATCCTACCTTGTGAAACACATGGATCGTAGGTTCGAGACAGCCGCAAATGTTGTCGCGCAGTTGGATTTGGTGGCTTTGACTGAAAAACGTGACATCACCCGCTCGCTGGCTGTGCGTGTCCTGAACTCGGACGTAGGTGAGGTCGCATCTGACGATTGACCCAAACCCGACGATTTCGCATTCTAAGCACGGAATATCTGGAAGAGACATGGATCAGACCGTCGACACAGACATCCCCGACTGGGGGCCTTTCGGAAAACCGCTATTCGACAACCCCGAGGCCCGCGCCCTTTCGCGTGTCGGAGTGGTCGACGTTGGATCGAACTCGGTCCGAATGGTTATCTTTGACGGTGCAGCACGGTCGCCAGCCTATTTCTACAACGAAAAAGTTATGTGCGAACTGGGCGCAGGCCTGTCCGAGACCGGGCGTCTGAACCCACGGGGACGGGAACGCGCATTGGCTGCCCTGCGTCGGTTTGCACAACTGGCCCAGGATTTGGGGCTGCCGGGCCTGCATGTTGTCGCGACGGCTGCGGTGCGCGAAGCCACAGATGGGCCTGCCTTCTGCAAAGAGGTGTATGCCGAAACTGGCCTGACCGTCTCGGTTATCGACGGCGGTGAAGAGGCGCGCCTGTCTGCGCAAGGCGTCCTGTTGGGCTGGCCCGGAGCCTATGGCTTGATCTGCGACATCGGCGGGTCTTCGATGGAACTGGCCGAGATCGGAGGCGGCGATGTGGGCCGCCGCGTGACTTCGGCTCTTGGTCCGCTCAAGCTGCGCGATATCAAAGGTGGGCGACGGGCGCGCAAAGCACATATCAAAGCCACGATGGAAGAGCTGCGCGATCAAATGGGCCCGCAGCGTGACCGGCTGTTTCTGGTCGGTGGCAGTTGGCGTGCTTTTGCACGGTTGGACATGTTGCGCCGGGGCTATCCGCTGAACGTGCTGCACGAATACCGCATGACCACCAAGCAGGTTCACGAGACTATAAAATTCATTGAAAAGGGCGACCCGGACAAGCTGCGAAGCCTTGCTGGTGTGTCTGGCTCTCGTATGGCGTTGATGCCCTTTGCGATGGATGTACTGGCCCGGTTGGTGCGGACGTTCAAACCTAAGGATATCGCGATCTCAAGCTATGGCATCCGTGAAGGCTTGCTATATGAACAAATGCCACAAATCCTGCGCGACCGCGATCCATTGATCGAAGCCAGTCGATTTTATGAGGCGAAAGATGCCCGCTTGCCCGGGTTCAGCAAACACTTGTTTGACTTCGTGATGCCCTTGTTCAAATCCGCCCCCGACGCACGGGTGCGTCTGATCAAGGCGGCTTGCCTGCTGCATGATGTAAGTTGGCGCGCGCATCCAGACTACCGGGCCGAGACCTGCTTTGACTATGTCACACGCGCCAATTTGGGGGGCCTAAAACACTCCGAGCGGGTCTTCATCGGGCTTGCCCTGCAGCACCGATACCGCAACAAGCGCGAAGATAACCGGTTTGCGCCGCTTTATGAGCTGTTGGATGAAAGCGGCCAGAAACAGGCCGAGATTCTGGGCAAAGCCATGCGGTTCGGCGCGATGCTTTGGATGCAGAACGACGCCACGATGGGTAAGTTGCGCTTTTATCCCAAAAAGCGACAGCTTGAACTGTTTTTGCCTGAAACCGTTGCCTCGCTATTCAGCGAAGTGGCCCAAGCGCGCCTGAATTCACTGGCGTCTGCACTGAGGTCGGAAACCCGCGTCGTGATCAAAGGCTAAGCCTTAGATATCAATCTCACCTTCCGGCGCGTCCTGCGGCTGTACCGGTTCGATTTCGGGTGTTTCGGGCTTTTTGCGGATAATGATATCACCATTGGGCAGGATTTCCGGGACCTCATAGGTGCTCCAGTCCTCGATCTCGGCAGCCAGATCCGCAAGCGCTGGCCCCATCTCGGCCATGAAGGACTGCATCGCTGGTCCAAACTGATCAGCCAGCCCCAGCAATTCATCGAACGCTGGTTCCATTTCCTTTCGCAGCCCTTCAAAGAACAGTTCGGCGCCTTGCTCCATCAGCGACGGGCCGCTGTCATCTTCAGCGTGGACCGGTTGGGTCAAGGCTGCGGAAATCGCGCAGATCGTGATGAAATGTCTCATACTGGTAATATAGAGCCATCAGGCCGGTCATGTAAGGTCACAGATCAATATCCAGTGTGACAGGGAAATGATCGGATGCGGTCAAAAGCGCTTGATGCAAGTCCTTCACAGCCAGGCAGGCCGGGTCATGAACAGGATGCCAGATGCGCCATTGCGGACTGCACGCCCGCAATTCCTCGCTGATCATGATGTAGTCCAGCAGAGCCTCAAGATACTCACCTTCGGTCGGGCGTGCAAAGCGCGCCGTCGAAAACAAACTACCCGGTTGATCCGCATAGGCCTCGACCGCGTGAGGGTCGAACAGGCCCGCCTGCAACAAAATCTCGACCGAGGATCGACCGAACAGGTTTTCAAACTCATCCAACCCCGGTCCATCGTTCAGATCGCCCATCAGGATCACGGGTTCTGCCGCGTCTAAATGGGCCCCTACCCGTCGCGACAGCCACACCGCCTGAGCCAATTGCTTGCGTCGATTGGCGATCGAGATTCGTATAGCCTCGTCCCGGCTTTCGGCCCCATGAGGGGCTTTTGACTTCAGATGCGCGCCGATCAGACGAAAGCGCCCACCCGCCGGTGTTCGCACCAATAGCTCCATCGGAGGCTTTGAGAACCGAACGCGGTCTTCGGTCGCGTCGATGTCGAGGTCAATATGAAACACGCCGTCAAACCGAGGGGCGTTCTTGTCACCCGTCCCTTTCGGGTCGTGATTTACGGTCATGGCCATCGGGTCATACATCAGCGACAGTTCTTGATGCGTGTCGTTGGCAAAACCCATCACCGCGTGACTGGTGCGCAGATCAAATGCCTCGGCAAAGCGCTGCAACGCGCGCACGGTGTTCTGGGTCTTACCGGTGTTAGGCGCTTCGACTATGAGCATCGCGTCCGCATCTACGGCCGTCAAAACTTTGGCAATCGCCTCAACCTGTTCCGCTTTGGTGATGTTGTGCCTGCCGGACCAACTGTCGTCGACAATCAGCTTGTCCTGACGATCAAAAAGATTGGCGAACCACTCGATATTGTAGGTCGCCAGCCGCATTGCGGTCAGGCCCGAGCGCCGTTGATCTCATCCCATGCGCGGTTGATGTCGATCATCTTTTTCTCGGCCAGTCGGATCGCCTCTTCGGGGACGCCACGCGCCATCATCGCGTCGGGATGGGTTTCGCGCACCAATTGCCGCCAGACCTTTCGGATATCAAGTAATGGCATATCTCGCGGAACACCCAACACAATGTAGGGATCATTAGGCGCATCCGGAACAAACCGCGCGCGCAAGGCCAGAAACTGCGCCTCGGTCTGGCCAAAGATGCGGCTGACCTCTTCCAGAAACTCGTTTTCGTTGGGATGGTAGAACCCATCCGCCATGGCGATGTGGAACAGCCCCTCCATCAGGTCGCAGAAGGTGGTGCTGTCATCGGCAAACATCCCCGCGATCTTGCGGGCATATTCCTGATACCCCGCAACGTCGGTTCGGGCCATGTCGAACACACGGGCGGCGTCTGCCTCATCTTCGCGCGCGATCTGAAAGACATCACGAAATGCGGTGACTTCATCGCGGGTTACTTGCCCATCGGCCTTGGCCATCTTGGCGCCCAGCGCGATCACTGCGATCGTAAAGGCCACCGACCGTTCAGGCGGCGTACGCAGCTTTTCGAAAACAGCAGTCAGGCTTTCGCCCTTAGCAAGCGCGCTTAGCGCATCGGATATGCGAGTCCAGATCGACATGAGCGCACCCTAGCCTTTGAAAACGCCGGTGTCAGGTGCGACTAGTGGCTTGGGGGCAAGTATTTTCTGCATTAGCACAAGATCCAGCCGTTTGCCCCATTTGAATCCTACTTCGGGCATCCGCCCGACATGTTGGAACCCAAGCGCTGCATGGAACGCCTCAGCCCCCGGATTGGCCGAAGAGATGCCGGCGACCAACACATGAACGCCCTCATGCCGCGCGACTTCTTCCAGTGCAGCCATCAGGGCCCTCCCCGCGCCTTTGCCGCGTGCTTGCTCTGATAGCTGAACAGAATGCTCGCGGCATTGAGCATATCCGGGGCCGGATCGGAACGGGCCATAGGTGGCAAATCCTTGAACCAAAGCGGCGTCTTCAACCACCAGATAGGCGCGGTCCCGTTGTCGGATATCCTCTGCAATGCTGTCGGTGTTGCGTTCAGCCGTCGTAAAGGTGATCAGTGTGTCCCGAATGATAGCATTCGCAATGTCCGCGATTGCCTTGGCGTCTGCCACCTGAGCCTGACGAATTTTCATTCCAACACGCGCGGTCCATGCGGTGTCTCAAACTCCGCCCGCAATGCCGCAGCACCGCTGTCGAAAACCACGCCCTCCATCTGGCCCAACAGTTTCGCAAGCTCCAGACCTTCCGGATGCGAGACCTCCAAGCGGCGCAATCGGCAACCGCTTTGCGTTAGCATCCGCGCCGGGTGCAGATCGCCATGCCATTGAATAAGAGCCGGAAACAGGTTGTCGAAAGGCAAACGACCACTCGGTGGGACCGCCATCTGCCACCGCAACGCACCTCGGGCCAAGTCGATTGGATGTCCAACACCATCGGGGAACACATCCAGCGCCGCGTCAATATTCGGCACCTGGCAAATCCAATTGGTCAAACGCGGAGGGCCCTCGAACCGATCCAGATCGAACCAGCGTGTTCGCTCGGGATTGGGTGCGGCCGGGTCGATTGCAATGGCTTCGAGATACAACCCATCGGCCAACCCTAGTAGACGATTATGTGTTCCGAAGGCTTCGTGTTTGCCACCCTCTTGCAGGGTCACACCCAGCGCGTCTTCGATATGAGCTGCAGCCTCCTCAACGGTTTCGCCTGAGACGGCCAGATGATCCAGTAACATGAGTGCCTCCAACGTAGTGCGACCAGACCTTTTGGGTCTGGTCGCATGTTTCCGTCAAAGCGCCGGGATCACAAGATTTTTCGTCGAAAAATCTTTAGCCTTACCCTTTGGTTTCTCGGATCAGGCGCAAGATGTCTTGTGCAGCCTCGGGAATGTTCGTGCCTGGCCCAAAGATCGCCTTGACGCCGTGATCATAGAGGAACTGATAATCCTGCTGCGGGATCACACCGCCGCAAATGACGATAATATCCTCAGCTCCGGCCTTTTTCAGTTCTTCGACCAGTTGCGGGGCCAGCGTTTTGTGTCCCGCGGCCTGAGACGAAATCCCGACCACATGAACGTCATTGTCGACCGCATCCTGCGCCGCCTCAGCAGGTGTCTGGAACAGCGGGCCAACATCCACGTCAAAGCCAATATCGGCAAAGGCGGTCGCGATCACCTTGGCACCCCGGTCATGCCCGTCCTGCCCCATCTTGACCACCAACAGGCGCGGGCGGCGGCCCTCTGCCTCGGCGAATTCGTCGATGGATTTCTGGATCGCGGCAAAGCCTTCGTCGCCCTCATAGGCGGCACCATAGACACCGGCCAGTGTTTTAACCTCGGCGCGGTGGCGGCCGAACTCTTTCTCCATTGCCATGCTGATCTCTCCTACGGATGCGCGGGCGCGGGCGGCTTCGACCGCAGCAGCCAGCAGGTTTCCGCCCTCCTGGGCGGCTTTGGTCAGGGCGTCCAGCGCCTGTTCACATGCCGCCTCATCACGGGTGGCGCGGATACGTTCCAGGCGCGCGACCTGCGCCTCGCGCACGGCGACGTTGTCGACGTCCAGAATGTCGATAGGGTCTTCCTGCTCCTTGCGGTACTTGTTGACCCCAACGATCACCTCTTCGCCCCGGTCGATCATGGCCTGACGGCGCGCGGCGCTTTCCTCAATCCGCAGCTTGGGCATCCCCGAGGCGACAGCCTTCGTCATACCACCCATCTCCTCGACCTCTTCCATCAGGGCCCAGGCCTTTTCAACCAGCTCGTTGGTCAGGCTTTCGACATAGTAAGACCCCGCCAGCGGATCGACCACATCGGTCACACCGGTTTCTTCTTGCAGCACCAGCTGCGTGTTGCGCGCGATGCGGGCTGAGAAATCAGTGGGCAACGCGATTGCCTCGTCCAGTGCGTTGGTGTGCAAGCTTTGCGTGCCACCCAGAACCGCGCTCATAGCCTCATAGGCTGTGCGGATCACATTGTTGTATGGGTCTTGTTCCTGCAGCGAAACGCCAGAGGTCTGACAATGAGTACGCAACATCTTTGACCGCTCTGATTTCGCCCCGAAATCGGTCATCACGCGGTGCCACAGGGTGCGGGCGGCGCGCAGTTTTGCGATCTCCATGAAGAAGTTCATACCAATCGCAAAGAAGAACGACAGACGGCCCGCGAACTTGTCCACGTCCATCCCGGCCTGCGTCGCGGCGCGCACATATTCCCGTCCGTCAGCCAGCGTGTAGGCGAGTTCCTGCACCAGGTTCGCGCCGGCCTCTTGCATGTGATAGCCCGAGATCGAGATCGAGTTGAACTTGGGCATCTCATTCGACGTGTAATCGATGATGTCCGAAATGATCTTCATCGACGGCTCGGGCGGGTAAATATAGGTATTCCGCACCATGAACTCTTTCAGAATGTCATTCTGAATGGTGCCGGACAGCACGGACTTGTCGTGCCCCTGTTCCTCACCCGCCACGATGAAATTCGCCAGAATCGGGATCACCGCGCCGTTCATGGTCATCGAGACCGAAACCTTGTCCAGCGGGATGCCGTCGAACAGGATTTTCATGTCCTCGACAGAGTCGATGGCCACACCGGCCTTGCCCACATCGCCCACCACGCGCGGGTGGTCGCTGTCATAACCGCGATGCGTGGCCAGATCGAAGGCTACCGACACGCCCTGTTGACCCGCGGCCAGATTGCGGCGGTAGAAGGCATTCGATTCCTCGGCGGTCGAAAAACCCGCATATTGACGGATCGTCCATGGGCGGCCTGCATACATCGTAGCCTTCACCCCGCGCGTGAACGGGCCGAACCCCGGCAGCGTACCTATGTGCGGCAGATCCGCCGTATCCTCGGCTGTATAGAGCGGCTTGACGTCGATGCCTTCCAGCGTCTCTTTGGTCAGATCTTCCAGCGGACGCCCGCGCAGCTCTTTTTCGGCCAGCGCCTGCCAGTCTTTGGTATCGGTCATGGCGATTTCCTTTTCCTATTTCGGGTTGCGCGCGAAGAGGAACCCGCACGCAGTTATGTTTCGAAGTGCCCGGCCAATCCGGGCTGCGCGCGACAAATTGAGCGCGCATTGCATTTCACTGGTCGCATTCATCTGAACAGGGGCTATATTCGATGGAACAGGAGGCCCCATGACACGAACGCTTGCCCTTGTTTTCTCGGCACTAATCCCGCTGGCAGCGATGGCTGCCGACGGGTCTGCGCCGGATGAGGATGAATTTGTCCGACCCGCAGGTGACAGCGAGTTGAGCGAGTTTTTATGGGTCAACAGACCCATTGTCGTCTTTGCCGACACGCCCGCAGACCCCCGCTTCCAACAACAAATCGACATGCTGATCGAAGGCGAAGCCGCGATGCGTGACCGCGATGTGATTGTCATCACCGACACGGACCCGGCGGCAAAATCCCCGATACGGTCGCAATTGCGCCCGCGTGGTTTCCAGATGGTGTTCGTCGACAAGGACGGCGTGGTCAAACTGCGCAAACCGTCCCCGTGGAGCGTGCGTGAGATCGGTCGATCCATCGACAAAACCCCCCTGCGCGAACGTGAGATTCGCGAACGGCGCGAGGGCGGTTGATAGCCTTCGCCACGCCCCAAGCCCCCGGCGCGGAACGCCGGGAGAGCTATGGGGTATGACAAAAGTGCCGTCATGATCACTCGAACTCGATGATCACATCGTCCACGGCAAGACTGTCGCCGGGGCCTGCGTTGATCTTGGCTACAACACCTTTCTTCTCGGCGCGCAGGATGTTTTCCATCTTCATCGCCTCGACAGTGCATAGCGCCTGACCTTCCTGCACCTCTTGGCCCAGTTCAACGTCGATCTTCACGATCAGGCCGGGCATCGGGCAGAGCAGCATTTTCGAGGTATCGGGCGGCAGTTTCTCGGGCATCAGTTTGGCCAATTCCGCCTGGCGCGGACGGCGCACATGCACTTTCAGGTCTGCACCCCGGTTGCGGATACGGAACCCACCCGAGATTTTGCCGACCTTCATGACCAGCGCCTCTCCGTCGACATCCAAAACAGCAAGTTGGTCGCCCGGCGTCCAATCCGAGGCAACCCGCAGACTTGTGCCATCCGAGAAGGCCACTGTCGCGCCCTCTTTATCCGCTTCGATCTTGACGTCGAACTCCTGACCCTGCAGCGCAACACTCCAATGCGCGCCGACCTTGCGCTCGTGGTTGTCCATACGGCCCGAGACGCGGGTGCGACGAATTTCAGCGACACGGTACATCGCCGCGCAAGACGCAGCGATACGGCGCAGGTCTTCTTCTGGCAGGGTGACGCCTTCAAAACCGTCGGGATACTCTTCGGCGATGAAAGCGGTGGTCATGTCGCCACTGATGAATTTGGGATGATCCATCACTGCCGACAGGAACGGCAAGTTGTGGCCGATGCCTTCGACCTCAAAGCTGTCCAGCGCCACACGCATCGCCTCGATCGCGGCTTCCCGGGTCGGCGCCCAAGTGCAGAGCTTGGCGATCATCGGGTCATAGTACATGCTGATCTCGCCGCCCTCAAAAACGCCGGTATCGTTACGCACTGCGGCCTCGCCTTCGGGCGCGTCACCCTGCCATTTGCCATTCACCAACATCGGACCAGCCGCCGTTTCCATCGGCGGGCGATAGCGGGTCAAACGGCCAATAGAGGGCAGGAAGTTGCGATACGGGTCTTCGGCATACAGACGGTTTTCAATCGCCCAGCCAGTCAGGGTGACGTCATCTTGGGTGATGGTCAGTTTCTCACCTGCCGCTACGCGGATCATCTGTTCCACCAGATCGACACCGGTGATCAGCTCGGTCACAGGGTGTTCCACCTGCAGGCGGGTGTTCATTTCCAGGAAGTAGAAGTTCTTGTCCCCATCCACGATGAACTCGACCGTTCCGGCGCTGGCATAGTTTACAGCCTTGGCCAGCGCGACGGCCTGTTCACCCATCGCCTTGCGGGTCTCGGGGTCGAGGAAGGGCGACGGGGCCTCTTCCACAACCTTCTGGTTCCGACGCTGGATCGAGCATTCACGCTCGCCCAGATAAATGCCGTTGCCGTGGCTATCGCAGAGAACCTGAATTTCGATATGGCGCGGCTGGGTTACGAATTTCTCGATGAAGATCCGGTCATCGCCAAAGGAATTCGCGGCCTCGTTCTTGGACGACTGGAAACCCTCGCGCGCCTCGTCGTCATTCCACGCGATCCGCATGCCTTTGCCGCCGCCACCGGCGCTGGCCTTGATCATGACCGGGTAGCCGATCTCGTTCGAGATCTTCACTGCCTCTTCCGCGTCTTCGATCAGCCCCATGTAACCGGGCACGGTCGACACGCCTGCGTCCTGCGCAATTTTCTTCGAGGTGATCTTGTCGCCCATGCTTTCGATCGCGCCGACTGGGGGACCGACAAAAGCCACGCCTTCGGCATCAAGCGCTTCGGCGAACTTGGAGTTTTCCGACAGGAAGCCATAACCGGGATGTACCGCCTGCGCGCCGCTTTGACGGATCGCGTCCATGACCTTGTCAATCGCGATATAGGACTGGTTCGCAGGGGGCGGGCCGATATGAACGGCCTCATCCGCCATCGATACGTGCAGCGCGTTGCGGTCCGCGTCCGAATAAATGGCAACGGTGCCGATACCCATCTTGCGCGCAGTCTTGATGACCCGGCAGGCGATTTCGCCCCGGTTGGCGATCAGTATCTTGTTGAACATGGAACGTCCTTTGTCTTGGTGTTCGAAAAACGTAACACGCCGCCGCAGGGACTTAACCCCACGACGGCGTGATCAGCGATGACGGTCGAGGCCGAGTAAGCCCCGATGACTTCGTTAGCTACAGTTGTTTTGCGTCTTGCAATACAGCACGTTGCCGGCCGCGCCGACCACGGCCCCAAAGAGCGGGTCCGATTGCAGCACCGCCGCGCCGACCGCGCCGGCGCCACCGCCCAAGATCGCCTGTTCGCCCGTGGTGTCGCCACAGGCTGCAAGCCCGGCGCAGGTCGCAAATGCAATCGCAAGTTTCGAGAGTCGCATGATTTCTGCCTCATCTGTTGGTTTGAATCAGTCGAAGCCAGATGCGCGGTTCGTGTACCGCTATTCAATAACAGACAGGTATTAGGCCAAATATGCGCAGCTTTATGCCGTCGATTCCTCTCCGTGTGCGCAAAGAAAAACGCGGGCAGGGATTTGTGAAACTCACAAGCCTGCCCGCGGAAGGAAGGGGTACGGAATAGTAGGTGCATGTGCGGCGCAGGCAAAGTAGAGCCGCACGGCTTGGCCACCATGCACGGTGTGGTTGCACCTGCAAACTGTGATTCACGAGTTGCAATTTTTCCGGCTGGAATCTGCCCATTCAAGGAAAAGCCGCGCAATTTTGCGCCGACGCTGTTTCGCGCATATTCACGGGGACTCACGCGAATGTTCGTCACAATCCCGTTACAAACGTTGACCCGAAAAACAAGCTTTGCACTTGCAGCATCACGTTTTGCGCACGCGATAGCGACGAAAAAAAACACTGCACTCATAAGGTTAACCGATCTGTTCACCTTGCTGTGATCCAGGTCCGCTTTTCCCACAAATTTTCTTGAGATTTTTGCGTTTGATTGTCCCAATCTCGTGATTTCCCTGAAAATCGTCGGCGTGGAACGTTGCGCGTGCACACTCGCACACAAGGAAACATCCAAATGATTACAAAGAGAAAAACGGCATCTCTGCTCGCTGCTACTGCGCTTAGTGTGACTGGCACGCTTGCTTATGCCCAGGATGCGAATACGCAGGCCGAACTGGAGAAACTTCGCCTCCGGATCGAAGCCTTGGAATCTCAGGGACCGAACGCGACACCCGGTGAATTTAGGATCGGGAATACGACACTGGACGTCTATGGCTATGTCAAAGCCGACTTCTTCTACGATTTCGACTTCGACCAAGGCGATACAGCGTTCGTTAACGTAATTGGTGAACCTTCCGCTGAGACCAGCGGCACCTTTGGCGCAACCGTCCGTCAGTCGCGGATCGGCTTGCTCACCAGTACGCCCAGCGCCATTGGCGATATCGGCGGTCAGTTGGAGCTTGACCTGTTTGCAGGCGGCGGCGCTGCTGAACTGCGTTTGCGTCACGCCAATATCCGTATCGGCGACCAGTGGTTGATCGGCCAGTTCTGGACCAACTTCCAGCCCTTGGACACCTATCCGACCTCGGTTGAATTCAACGGTCCCGTTGGTATCGCCTTCGCCCGTGTTCCGCAGGTCCGTTACACTAACGCATTCTCTGAAAATGCCGAATTTGCACTCTCCATCGAGGAAAACGTCGGTAGCTCCAACTCGGATGATCCGGTTTTCACCGCGTCGGCCGAATACAATGATGGCACCTACGTCGCCCGAATTGCCGGTCTTTACGGTCGAGCCCAGGACGACGCCGGCATCAATGAAGTCGACCAATGGGGTGTGACTCTGTCCGGATCGGCGCGGCTTTGGCAGGGCGGCCTGTTCCAGGTCAACTACGTGACCGGTCAGGCGCTTGGACCGTGGCTGATCGGCTTGGGTGATGCGGTGGTCAACGGCGAAGCCAACGATGTTGACGGCTTCACCGTCGAACTGCGTCAGGACATCGGTCCGAAATGGAACGTCGGTATCGCCTACGGTTACGAGGACTATGACTTGGCAACCTCGACTGGTGATCTGGCATTTACCGAGCTTGAGACGATCCACGTAAACGCCTTCTATCAGGCGACCGAGACTCTGACACTGAGCGCCGAATACATCTACGGTGAGCGGAACGACGTGAACTCGGGCGATGACTTTGACGGCAGCCGCGTTCAAGTTGCGGCGCAGTTGAACTTCTGATCGCATATCACGACCCTGCCCCCATCGGGGCAGGGTTTTCCACGGAGCATTGCCCGCGTGAGGATATACGGCCAGATAGGTCAAAATCAGCGCAGTCCGTCGAAAACATCCGGAAACGACAGCTTTGCAGCGTCAGGATCGATCACCAGCAATGCGTCATAGCTGGCCGGATCAAAAGGATCCTCGGCTGGAATGACTTCACGCTCGAACAACCAGCTAAGACGACCGGCATCCAGATTGCCCCTCTCAAAAGGCTGGTCGCCGAAATGTTGCCAGAGCGCCTCCATAAATCCCGCATCCGCCCGGCGGTCGGCCGGTTTGCGATCACGGAACCTTTCACGTCTGGTTAGCGGCGTCACACCCTTGGGATTGGCCCGGCGGATTGTGAATTGGAAATCTGTTCCGGCCAAACGACCGGGAAATCCGCGGTGCTTCAGCATGTTGCTCCTCCGCTGACGTAAATGTCCCCAAAAACTTCGAAATCGCATCCTGTGATGGATGAGTTCATCTTGCGCACCTCCAAAGCCGCATTGCTGGTCAGTAACGCTCTGACGATCTGAAAACCGGGTCTCATGATCAGAGCCCCTCCCAGATACACTGCGCCTGCTCCAATCGGTAGGCTTCGAAATACTGCGTGGCGTCAGGTGCGGCTTGTCCAAATTCCGTTGGCCTATCAGACAGCGAGATCACTACGCGTGCCGGTTCCAAATCGTATTCAGCGACATAAGCGACGGCCAGCGTATGGCACAGGTGCTCCATATCGACCGAGGCGACGTCATAGCCGATACGGCCTACGTCGGAACCGATCTTCGGAGCAACAAAGCGGAAACGGACCCAAAGTTCGCCGGGGTTGTTGTCCAACAGAACATCGCTCAGATGCACGGGCTGACCCGAAGGGACAGCCAAATTGGTTTCCGCAACTACAGGGGATGACAGGGTCAAAAGGCCCAGACAAAAGGCGCGACCCCGGACCCACCACAGGTGAGCTCCTCTCTCCGGGATCGCGCGCGCATGGCTTTTGGCCCGCGCTTTTCTATATCTGGTAAGAGCACTCATTTATCAGCTTTGCCCTCAATGTCAAACTCAAGTCCCTGTCAGGTCTTCGTTACCTAGGACTGCCAAAGGCAATCGGGGTCGAGTTGACTAGAAACCGACCCCGCCCAAGCACTTACAACGGGATGTTGTCGTGCTTTTTCCAGGGGTTTTTCAGCTTTTTGTTGCGCAGGCTTGCGAAAGCGCGCGAAACGCGACGCCGCGTCGATTGCGGCATGATCACCTCGTCGATGAAGCCACGTTCGGCAGCAACGAATGGATTGGCGAAACGGTCTTCGTAATCTTGTGTGTGCTGCGCGATTTTCTCGGCATCGCCCAGATCGGCGCGGTGGATGATTTCGGTCGCGCCCTTGGCACCCATCACCGCAATCTCGGCTGTCGGCCACGCATAGTTGAAATCACCACGCAGGTGCTTCGACGCCATAACGTCATAAGCCCCGCCATAGGCTTTGCGGGTAATCACGGTGACTTTCGGAACGGTCGCCTCACCATAGGCAAACAGCAGTTTTGCACCGTGTTTGATGACACCGCCATATTCCTGCGACGTGCCCGGCAAAAAGCCCGGAACATCCACCAGGGTCAGAATCGGAATTTCAAAGCAGTCACAGAACCGCACGAACCGCGCCGCCTTGCGCGAGCTGTCGATGTCTAGACACCCGGCCAGAACCATCGGCTGGTTGGCGACAACACCGACAGTCTGCCCTTCGAGGCGAATGAAACCGGTGATGATGTTTTTGGCGTAGTCTTCCTGAATCTCGTAGAAGTCGCCCTCATCCGCCACTTTGGTGATCAATTCTTTCATGTCGTAAGGCGTGTTCGGATTGTCCGGGATCAAGGTATCCAACGAGGTTTCAATCCGGTCGGGTTCATCAAAGAACGGACGGACTGGGGGTTTCTCTTGGTTGTTGATCGGCAGGAAATCGACCAGTCGGCGCACTTCGGCAAGCGCTTCAACGTCGTTTTCAAAGGCGCCATCCGCGACCGACGATTTCTTGGTGTGGGTCGATGCGCCGCCCAGTTCTTCGGCGGTAACGACCTCATTGGTGACAGTCTTCACCACGTCAGGGCCAGTTACGAACATGTAAGAGGTGTCTTTGAC
This sequence comes from Ruegeria sp. D3, assembly GCF_056534465.1. Classification (NCBI taxonomy): domain Bacteria; kingdom Pseudomonadati; phylum Pseudomonadota; class Alphaproteobacteria; order Rhodobacterales; family Roseobacteraceae; genus Ruegeria; species Ruegeria sp. D3. The sequence continues at coordinate 241,899 of NZ_JBQFPK010000004.1, read as the reverse complement.
CATAAAGATAAAGTCGGTCATCGCCGGGCTGTACACTGCGCCACCTGCACAGGGCCCCATGATCACGCTGATCTGCGGCACCACGCCCGAAGCCATGATGTTGCGCTGGAACACCTCGGCATAGCCCGCCAACGAGGCGACGCCTTCCTGAATCCGCGCGCCGCCCGAGTCGTTGATGCCGATCACTGGTGCGCCATTCTGGATCGCCATATCCATGATCTTGCAAATCTTCTGGGCATGCGTTTCCGAAAGAGACCCGCCAAATACGGTAAAGTCCTGGCTGAACACATAAACCATCCGACCGTTGATCGTGCCCCAGCCGGTGACCACGCCATCGCCCGCAGGTTTCTGGTTTTCCATACCAAAATCGGTGCAGCGATGACTGACGAACATGTCAAACTCTTCAAAGCTGTCTTCATCCAACAGCAGTTCGATACGTTCCCGCGCAGTCAGCTTGCCGCGCGCATGCTGAGCGTCAATCCGTTTTTGACCACCACCCAAACGGGCATTGTTACGGCGGTCTTCAAGCTCGGTCAGGATGTCTTTCATGACAGTGATCCCCTAATGTAATCTGGCGGGACACTATACGTTATGCTTGCCAGCCCAAAGCAACTTTCGGCAAATTTGCAAATCTTTGAACATTTATCGATAGCATAATGCAAATCAGCAAATTTCAACGCTGAGATCACAATGCTGATGCCAATCCCAAAATCGCGGACTATACAATTGAACTATGCAGTTCAGATCATCTTCCACTCGACGCTCACCCCCATCTATTGCCACGCTTGTGCTATTGTCAGGGCTGTCGGCACTTAGTCTGAATCTCTATCTTCCCAGCCTGCCAAACATGGCTGTTTATTTCCAGACAGACTACAAGGTCATGCAGCTTTCGATCGCCCTGTACCTTATGGTCAGCGCGGTGTTGCAGATTCTTATCGGACCGATCGCAGACAAGGCCGGCCGCAGGCCAGTTTTGTTGTATGGCCTTACCCTGTTCCTGGTGGTGACATTGGGCTGCATCTACGCGCCGAACGCCACGGTCTTTCTGGCGTTTCGGATGTCTCAGGCGATAATAGTCGTCGGCATGGTGCTTAGCCGGGCTGCCGTGCGGGATCTTTACGATCAGGATCAGGCTGCCTCGATGATTGGCTACGTGACTATGGGGATGGCGGTCGTCCCGATGATTGCCCCCGCGATCGGAGGGCTGCTGGAAGAATCCCTCGGATGGAAGGCTAATTTCTGGCTGCCTTTCGGTTTGGGCGCATTGACGCTGATCCTGTGCTTCAAAGACTTCGGAGAAACCTCAGCCAAAAGCGGAAAGACCCTGCTGCAACAGTTTCGAGAGTATCCTGAACTGCTGACGTCTCCTCGCTTTTGGGGGTATTCGCTATCCTCTGCGTTGTCGTCAGGTGCCTTCTTCGCCTACCTCGGTGGAGCTCCATTTATCGGGACCGAGATATTCGGAATGTCAGCCGCAGAAGTTGGCGTGTATTTTGGCGCGCCTGCGATTGGGTATTTTGCCGGCAACTTCCTAAGCGGTCGGTATTCCGTCCGATTTGGTGTCAACCGAATGGTCCTGCGGGGCTGCATCCTGAATGCCGCTGGCGTTTTTCTGTCGGCGCTTTTGTTCCTGTTTGGGCTAGGCACACCCCTTAGTTTCTTTGGGCTTATGACATTCGTTGGCCTTGGAAATGGCATGACAATCCCGAACGCCACTTCGGGCGCTCTGTCAGTGCGCCCACATCTGGCAGCAACGGCCGCGGGGCTGAGCGGCGCTATCATGCTGGCGGGTGGGGCTGGTCTCAGCGCACTGGCCGGGTCGCTGTTGACCCGCGAAACAGGGGCGATGCCCTTGCTATGGCTGATGCTGATAACCGCCTTGCTGGCTGTCTTTGCAATTACATCTGTAATCCGGCGGGAACGTCATCTGGGACTCTAGCAATGCTTGCGCCCCGCGATTTGCAAAGTTAATTTCCCACAACGGAATAGTTGCAAAGGCGCGCCATGGCGACCCAGAAACTCTATGCAGGCGCGAAACTGCGCGAGATGCGTACGCGCCTGACCCTGACCCAAAAGGAATTCGCCGCCAAGCTTGGGGTTTCGCTCCCTTATCTTAATCAGATGGAGAACAACAACCGTCCCATCTCGACCACGGTTGTTCTGGCATTGGCGCAGGAATTCGGCATGGACGTGACCGAGTTAAGCACCGGCGACAGCGAACGCCTTGTGTCAGACATGCGCGAAGCACTCGCCGATCCGGTCTTTGACGATGCAATGCCCCCGTTGGCCGATCTGCGGCTGGCGGCATCAAATGCGCCTGCGTTGGCCCGCGCGTTTATCGCTTTGCACCGAACTTATCGGCAGACCCACGAACGGCTTGCATCGCTGGACGAAGCATTGGGGCGTGAAGATGCGCAAATTCAAGCCAGCCCCTGGGAAGAGGTCCGGGATTTCTTCCACTATTGCGACAACTACATTGACGCCGTGGATCGGGCGGCCGAGCGTTTCGCGTCAATCGCACAAGAAACCGGCGGCATTCGCGATGCGGCGATCAGCAGCCTGCGAGAAAGGGATATTCGGGTACACATTGCTGATATCAAAGAAACCCGACGGTATGACGCTGACAGCAAAACCCTGTCTCTGTCCTCGCGCAGCACGCCTCAAACGCAGGTGTTCCAGCTTTTGCTGCAAGTCGCCCTGATAAACCAGGACAAGCTGCTGGAAGCGACGTTGGACTTTGCCAAATTCCAAACGGATGAAGCCCGCGCCATCGCCAAGATCGGCCTCGCCAACTACTTCGCAGGCGCATCCCTAATGCCCTACAGCGCATTCCTTGGGGCCGCGCAAGACTACCGCCATGATCTGGAACTGCTCAGCAACCGCTTTGGGGCTTCAATCGAACAGGTCGCTCACCGCCTTTCGACACTGCAACGTCCCGGTGCCAAGGGTATTCCGTTTTTCTTTGTCCGTGTCGATCAGGCCGGTACAATCACCAAACGCCACTCGGCCACACGCCTGCAATTCGCCCGCTTTGGCGGCGCCTGCCCCCTTTGGAACGTGCACCGCGCCTTTGAAACACCGGGCCATTTCCTGCGGCAACTAGCGGAAACCCCCGATGGCGTTCAATACATCTCGTTGGCGCGGGACGTTTCGAAATCCGGGGGATCCTTCGGCGCGCCTGTGCGTCGCTACGCCATCGCGCTTGGATGTGAAGTCCGGCACGCCGAAGCGCTCGTCTATGCAGATAATCTGGATATCAGTAACGCCAGCGCCTACGAACCAATCGGAATATCCTGCCGTATCTGTGAAAGGCAGAACTGCCACCAGCGTTCGGTTCCACCACTCGAACGTCGCCTGACCATCGACGCCCATACCCGCAATACCTTGCCTTACGAAGTCACCTGAACTTCACTTAGCCTGAAATATCCCGGGGGAGGCGCTGCGTGCCGCGACGGGGGCAGAGCCCCCGCCTTTTTGGCTTATGCTTTGGACAAAATCGCCCAGATCTCATCTTTTAGAACCGCGCGCTTCTTGCGCAATTCACCTTCGGCCAAATCCTCCATGGGCTCGACATTGGTTTCGGCTCGGTGCACCACGCGGTTGATCTCATGGTACTCCTCTGCCAGCCGCGCAAAGTGAGCGTCTGATTGCTTGAGCTGGCTCATCACCTCAACTTTATCCGGAAACTCTTCGGCCAGTTCATGCGGGGTGTTGGACATTCCTGTTCGCTCCTTAGATTAGTCGTTGCGATTCAGGTTTATAGATGTCTGCGCTACCCCGCTTTGACGCGGATCAAATCACCGCTGTGCTGTCGCCCATTTAGGATGAATCCATGGCCGGTCATTGGCCTTGGGCAACGGGTTACGCCCCAACACATGATCCGAGACCTTCTCCCCGACCATTATGGAAGGCGCATTGAGGTTGCCATTGGTAATCTGAGGAAAAACCGAACTATCGGCCACCCGCAGCCCATCCACACCGATCACGCGGCCTTCAGGATCGACAACCGCGTTTGGATCATCCGCACGCCCCATCCGACAAGTTCCGCATGGGTGATAGGCGCTCTCGGCATGTTCGGCGATGAAAGCGTTCAATTCATCATCTGTTTGAACGTCAGCACCGGGCTGGATTTCCTTGCCGGCATAAGGTTTGAACGCCTCCTGCCCGAAAATCTCGCGGGTCAGGCGGATACAGGTGCGGAAGTCTTCCCAATCCGCCTCATGACTCATGTAGTTGAACTTGATCACAGGGGCATCCTCGGCCCTTTTGGATCGCAATGTCACAGCACCCCGCGACGGCGACCGCATCGGCCCAACATGCGCCTGGAACCCATGCCCCTCGGCCGCCGCCTGCCCGTCATAGCGTACGGCAATCGGCAGGAAGTGGTACTGAATGTCAGGATATTCGACACCCGGCTGCGAGCGAATGAACGCCGCGCTTTCAAACTGGTTCGATGCGCCAAGCCCGGTTTTGGTAAACAGCCACTGCGCGCCGATCAAGCCCTTGCTGATCAGGTTCCAGTGTTTATACAGCGTGATCGGCTGCAGCGATGCCTGCTGGATGTACAGCTCAAGATGGTCCTGAAGGTTCGCACCTACACCCGGACGATCGGCGACCACCTCAATCCCATGCCCGGCCAGATGCGCCGACGGGCCAATCCCTGACAACATCAGCAGCTTGGGTGAGTTGATGGACGACGCCGCCAACACCACCTCGCGCCGGGCGCGAATGACCTCAGTCTTACCACCGCGCACAAGTTCAACTCCGGTCGCACGGCCATTCTCGATTACGACCTTCGACGCCAGACCCCGCACAATATCGCAATTGTCGCGCTTGAGCGCAGGCTTCAGATACGCATTCGCCGCCGACCAGCGCCGCCCCTTCCAAACGGTTTGCTCCATTGGGCCAAAGCCTTCCTGCTTTTCGCCGTTATAGTCGCCCGTGACCTCGTACCCTGCCTGCTGGCCCGCATCGACGAACGCTTTGAACAGCGGATTCTCGCGCGGCCCACGCGACACATGCAGCGGACCATCGGTGCCGCGCCACGCCGTGTCGCCCCCGTGCCCACCGTCGTGCCAGGTCTCCATGCGTTTGTAATAGGGCAGCACATCCGAATAGGACCACCCATCCGCCCCCATCTCGGCCCAGGTATCAAAGTCCCGCGCGTGGCCGCGCACATAGACCATGCCGTTGATCGAGGAAGACCCTCCGATCACCTTGCCGCGTGGACAGGCCAAACGACGGTTGTTCAGATGCGGCTCAGGCTCGGACTGATAGCCCCAGTCGTAGCGCGACATATTCATCGGATAGCTCAGTGCAGCCGGCATCTGGATGAACGGCCCAGCATCCGTTCCGCCATGCTCGATCACCAGAACCGAGGCCCCTGCCTCGCTCAACCGATATGCCATCGCGCAGCCTGCGGAACCTGCGCCGACGATGACGAAATCTGCTTCCATTTTCGGGTCTCCGTTTCCCACCGGTGCACCAAGATTTTCCGTCGAAAAACCTTGGCCGAACCGAAGGGGGTATTACTAAATCAGTTTGTTATTCTCCGCGGGGAAAGCGTTGGCTTTCCTCGACGACATTCAGGTCCATGTGGTTGCGCATGTAACGCTCGGATGCCTTTTGCAGGGGCTGATAATCCCAAGGGTAGTACCCCCCCTGCCGCAGCGCCTCATACACCACCCATCTGCGGGCTTGACTGGCACGTACATCTTCGTCGAACCGGTTTAGATCCCAACGCGCCTCGGACTTGGCACGCAGGGTTTGCAAGGTGCCTGCATGTTCAGGTTTTTCGGCGAGATTTTCCAACTCATGCGGATCGGCCTCAAGGTCGAACAACTGGTCGGGGTCCAACGCGCAACGGTTGTATTTCCACTTGCCATACCGCAGCGAAACCAGCGGCGAGTATGACGCCTCGGCCGCATATTCCATCGCCACGGGCGCAGTCCGCTCGGCGCCTTTAGCCAGCGGCACGAGGTCTTCGCCATCGGTCCATGGTGCGATTTCGGCCATGTCGACACCTGCAAGCGCGCCAAGCGTCGGCGTGACGTCGATGGTCGAGACCGGCGCCTCAATCCGACCCGCTGGTAAATCGGGCGAAGAGATCATCAGCGGCACCCGCGACGAGCCCTCGAAGAAGGCCATCTTGAACCACAGGCCCCGCTCACCCAGCATGTCGCCGTGGTCCGAGACAAACAGGATCGTTGCCTCTTGCCGCGTGGTTTCCAACACTTCGAGAATTTCGCCGATCTTATCGTCCAGATACGAGATATTGGCGAAATAGGCCCGGCGGGACTTTCGGATATCGTCCTCAGAGATGTCAAAGCTACGCCAGTCATTCGCGTCGAAAATCCGTTTGGAATGCGCGTCCTGATTGTCATAGCCAAGGTCCGAAACTTCGGGCAGCAGATGCTCGCAATCCTCATACAGATCCCAATATTTCCGACGCGCCACGTAGGGATCATGCGGATGGGTAAAGCTGACGGTCAAGCACCATGGGCGATCGTCCTTGCCGCGCGCCAGATCATAGAGCTTGGCCTTGGCGTTATATGCGACCTCGTCGTCATATTCCATCTGGTTGGAAATCTCGGCCACGCCGGCACCCGTCACCGAACCCATGTTGTGATACCACCAGTCGATCCGCTCGCCCGGTTTGCGATAATCGGGCGTCCAGCCGAAATCGGCGGGGTAGATGTCAGTGGTCAGGCGGTCCTCGAACCCGTGCAATTGATCGGGACCAACGAAATGCATCTTGCCTGACAAGCAGGTATAGTACCCAGCCCGGCGCAAATGGTGCGCATAAGTGGGGATGTCGCTGCGGAACTCGGCCGCGTTGTCATAGACGCCGGTGCGCGAAGGCAACTGCCCGGACATGAAACTGGCCCGACCCGGCGCACACAAAGGTGAGGCTGTGTAGGCATTGGCAAACCGCGTGGACCGCGCTGCCAGTTTCTTGAGGTTCGGTGCATGCAGCCAGTCTGCGGGACCATCCGGAAAGAGGGTCCCGTTCAACTGATCCACCATCAGGATCAGAATGTTAGGTTGTGTCATGTTTCAGCCTCAAGAAAAGTATCGAGCACACGCATCGCGTGGTTGACCGCACGTTCCGGCTTTTCAGGCGCGTTAAGGGCGGCGTGGATATACAGGCCGTCGATCAGCGCGACCATATCCTCTGCCGCCTCAATCGGATCGGACAGCAAAGGGCGCAACGCATAAATCAAGTTCGACCGAATACGCGCCTGATAGATTTGCCACAGACGCAGCGCCTCATCATTGGTTTGTGCCAGCACGTAAAAGGTCATCCAAGCTGCGATCACGTCAGGCGTAAAGCAGGACGGGGCAAAACAGGACCGGATAATCGCCTGAGCACGCTCATTGGGTGCGGCGCCTTTCAACTCCTGCCGGGCCTCGGCCCCGAAATCCGAAAGGATACGGCGCATAGCGGCTAGAAAAATCTGGTCCTTGCCTCCGAAATAGTGATGCGCCAGCGCGCTGGACATACCGGCCCGTTTGGCGATCTGGCTAACAGTGACATCAAGGGATTTCTTCGCCCCCAATTCGGCAATCGTGGCTTTGACGATCGCATCCCGACGGATCGGCTCCATTCCGAGTTTTGGCATCGTTACCCCTCCACTGCGCAAGATGAAAAAACGCTAAGAGGTTTTTATTGACCCGTCAATCAATAACACCTTATTCCTTCGGAAACAGCTACAGTTTCGGAGCGATACTGGGTGTCGTCAGGCTGCTGCGGTTCAGAACGGCTTCGCGCCAGGCAATAAAGCTGACGGCGGACAGAATCAGAGTGCCTCCGGCAACGACCCAGATGTCGACGCTTTCGTGAAACACCAGCGCACCCATGAGGGTCGCCCAGATCAGCTGCAGAAACGTGACCGGCTGCGTCACCGCCACGGGTGCCGCCTGCAGTGCCAGCGTCATGAAGTAATGGCCCAGAGTGGCAAAACTGGCGACCAGAAACAGCACGCCGAGGTCATACAGACTAGGCGGCGTCCAGACGGCCACCGCGAAAGGGATCAGTGCGAGTGTCACCCAGATAGACATATGCGCCACTACGACTGAGGGCGGCAGGTCCTGCACTAGCCGTTTGGCCAGCAGATATGACGCCCCTAACGTCAGCGAGGTCATCAGCATAGCGATATGTCCCGGCGAAACCTCTCGAAAGCCGGGCCTGAGGATGATGGCAACCCCAATCAGGGCTACTCCAATGGCAGCGATGCGGCGAAACGCCAGTGGCTCGCCCAGAAACAGCGCCGCACCAAGTGTCACGTAGACCGGGGTCATGTAGTTCATCGCTGTGACTTCGGCCAAGGGTATCTGGGTCATGGAATAGAACCAGAACATCACCGATACTGCGTGAACAATCCCGCGTATCCCGAACAGGGTCAGGTGCTTGCGCGACAACGGTGTCGAGACGATCAGGCGCAGCGCGGGCAAGAGGAAGACCAACCCAAAAACGAACCGCAGGAAAGCAGCCTGTATCGGATCCATGCTGGACCCCAACGACTTGACCAACGCTGTCATGACCACAAAAGACAACCCGGCCGAGAACATCCAGAACATGCCAGCAACAGGCCGAGCGGGGGCGGTGAGAGTTGTCATGTTAACGGTTCAACACTGAATACCGCTTGGGGACAAGCCCTCAGATCACGACAAGTTTGGCCGCGATCGCCAACATCACCACACCGATAATCATATCCAAGACCTGCCACGACTTGGCACGGGCGAATATCGGAGACAAAAACCCTGCCCCGTAGCCGAGCGAGAAAAAGAAGACAAAGCTTGCGGTCATCGCACCAACAGCAAAAGCCAAACGGTCCTCGTATTGGGCTGAAATCGACCCGATTAGCACAACCGTATCCAGATAAACGTGCGGGTTCAGCCAGGTGAAAGCCAGCACCGTCAGCAGCACAGACCGCAAGCTAGATCGCTGAACGCCCTCTACCTCCATCACTGCGCCCCCGCGCCACGCGGAATTCAGGCTTCGCAACCCGTACCAGGTCAGAAAAATCGCGCCCCCATACCGCATCGCGGTTTCGAACCAAGGAACCATCTGCGCCAGCGATCCGAAACCGGCCACACCCGCTGCGATCAGGATCGCATCCGACACTGCGCAGGTTAGACAAAGGGGAAATACATGCTCGCGCCGCAAGCCCTGCCTCAAAACAAAAGCATTCTGCGCCCCAATAGCAAGGATCAGGCTAAAGCCGAGCGCAAAACCGGCAATCAGAGACGTGGGCATTAGAACTCCTTAAGCTGTTGGCCAGTTGACTACGATGCCCAAGGCTGCCTATCAAATTAAAGATGTTTATCCCGATTAAGTTTTACTAATGCTGCTCGACCCCAATCACCTGTCCGCTTTGTCTGCCATTCTGCGTCATGGCAGCTTTGAGGCCGCCGCGTCCGAGCTATCGGTCACCCCTTCCGCTATTTCCCAGCGAATTAAAGCGTTAGAGGACCGGGTCGGTGCCGCATTGATACTTCGCGGCACACCCTGCACCGCCACTCCGGCTGGCCTGCGCATCGCCCAACACGCCGAGGACATCGGATTGCTGGAGGCCCAACTGGCACGTGAATTGACGCTGGACCAAAACACAAACCCTACGCGCGTTCGGATTGCAGTGCCTGCCGACGTGCTGGCAACTTGGTTTATCGACGCCATGGCGCAGGTGGACGACATGCTGTTTGATCTTGTGATCGACGATCAGGATTATTCCGCTGACTGGTTAAAACGCGGAGAGGTCAGCGCAGCCGTCACTATCGGAGGTCAGCCTGTCGCGGGCTGTGATGCAATCGCGCTTGGGTCGTTGAGGTACTTGGCGACAGCAAGTCCGGCATTCATGCAAAGGTGGTTTCCGAAAGGGGTAAACATCGACAGTCTTGGCAAAGCGCCAAACCTGACATTTAACCGTAAAGACGGCCTGCAAAGAGCCTGGATCACTCATCAAACCGGGCGGCGTCTTTCGCCACCCTCTCACTATCTGGCTTCTTCGCATGGCTTTGTCGAAGCCGCGATTGCCGGGCTGGGATGGGGGATGAACCCCGAAAGCCTTGTAAAGCCAGCGTTGCGCGATGGCAGCCTGTCCCTGTTGCTTCCGGATGCGCCTTACGATGTTCCCCTGACATGGCAAGTCGGGCGCATTCTGGCCCCGGCGCTGCACCCGTTGACCCAAGCGGTGAAACGCAGCGCAAGCAAGGCGTTGCAGCCGGCATAGGTCAAGCCGAAGCCGAGCTTTCTGCCACCGGCAAAACCAGGCGATAGCAGGCAAAGGCCGCGAATACGGCCACCACGACGATAAAAGCAATGGCCCAGGCGACCTCGTGCATATGCGCCACCGCGGCTAGCGCGGCCGAAAGGATGACTGCGACCAGGCGACTGACGCTCTTAATCGCTGCCGCACCTTTGACCCGCTGATCCTTTGGGGCCACGTCCAGATAATACAGTTTTCGTGCGCTGCTGATGCCGGTCACGGCCACCGTCACGATGAACAGCGCGATCGCGTGCAGATGAACATTATGATCCAAGTGCAAGAAATGAAAGGTCAAAAGCACCGCCCCAGTGATGGCGACCATCAGGTTGCCCGTCACCATGACCGCCCTATGGGACTTCATGTTCACCACCTGCCACAACGGAGCGGAAACCAGATATCCAGACGCCGAGGAAATGATCATGGCCGTCAGCCCTTTGGCCGAAGCATGGTGCGCCTCAGCCGCGATCAGGGCGAAAAAGGGCACTGAAAGCGTGGCCGCGACCAGAGGCAAGCGCATGATCATGTAGCGCCGGAACCATGCCTCGTTGAACATCGCGGTGATGTCGGTGAAATAGGTGATGAATTTGCGTTTCGGCCCGGGCGCGGTATCGCGGGTGCTTTCATCACCGCTCGCGCCTTCGAACATCGCCAGAATGGCCAGGCCCGACAGGATAAAAAAGCCCACGGACACGAAGATGATTGCCGAATGGCGCGAGAAAGGTGGGTTTTCTTTAACGATCTCATGCACCAAAAGCGCCAGCCCAATGGCGCCAAGCCCTCCGACCCCTAGTTGCAGATAGCGCATGATCATGCGGGATTTGGATTGAACGTGATCGCCCAATAAATCCGTATACATCAGCATCTGCGTCTCATCGACCAACCCGATGATGAAGAAAACAAGGACAAACGCCGCCGCGATCAGTGGCACATAACCCGTCGTCGCAACCCCCAGTGCAATCAGAAGGCAGAGGCCGACCGCGACTTCGGTCAGCGCAATGCCACGTTTCTTGCGGTCGTGGGCCGAAATCGAACGCGCCAGGAACACATCCGCAATCACGCTGCCCACCATGCGAACCGAGACCAGCGCGCCTGCTATGAACATCGGCAATTCCAGCGAGACAGCAAGAAACGGCAGCACGATGGAGGGGCTGCCAAGCGTCCAGGCGATTTGCGACAGGATGCTTTGCCCGGTCAACACAGGCAGGTTTCGTTTAGCAGGGATCGGGGGACTGTCCGTCATGCTCTCATTGCTGTTTTACGAACAGTTTACCGAGTTTAACGCATTCCGCCAAGTACACTGAAAAGGCGCATAAAAAAACCCGACCAGAGGCCGGGTTTTCCTGATCGATTAACGACAGGATCACAGCTGCGCCATGACCTCATCCGTCGCTTCGAAATTGGTCGTCACGCGCTGCACGTCGTCATCGTCTTCCAGCGCATCGACCAGCTTCATCAGCTTTTGCATATCTTCCAGACCCAGCTCGGTCGTGGTCGTGGGTTTCCAGACCAGCTTGGTGGATTCGGATTCGCCCAAGGCCTCTTCCAGCGCGTTGGATACGTCGTTCAGATCGGTATCGGCGCACCAGATGATGTGACCGTCTTCCGAGCTTTCGACATCTTCGGCGCCCGCCTCGATCGCGGCCTCAAAGATCGTGTCTGCATCGCCAGCGTCCGCCTGATAGACAACCTCTCCCTTGCGGTCGAACATGAACCCGACCGAACCGGTCTCGCCCAGATTGCCGCCGTTCTTCGAAAAGGTCGAGCGCACGGTTGAGGCGGTCCGGTTGCGGTTGTCGGTCATCGTCTCGACGATCACGGCGACACCGTTCGGGCCATAGCCCTCGTACCGGATTTCTTCGTATTCGTCGCCTTCACCGGCCACCGATTTCTTGATAGCGCGGTCGATCACGTCCTTGGGGACCGAATTCGACTTGGCCTCTTTCACCGCCAGACGCAGGCGCGGGTTCTTGTCGGGATCGGGATCGCCCATTTTGGCGGCCACGGTGATCTCTTTCGACAGTTTGGAAAACAGTTTGGACCGCGCGGCGTCCTGACGTCCCTTGCGGTGCTGGATGTTGGCCCATTTGGAGTGGCCTGCCATAGTGCGTCCTCGTCATCATGTTTGCGTGTTCGGCGCTCATATAGACGTTTGCGGGGGGCAGGATCAAGAGAGCGGCTTGCCCGATATCCCGTCGCGGGTATGGTGGCGACATGACAAGTGATCAAATTATTCTTTTTGCCCTTTTCGCCACAGTTTTTGGAATGCTGCTATGGGGGCGATTCCGATATGATCTTGTTGCCTTTTCGGCGTTGATGATTGGTGTTGTGCTGGGCGTTGTGCCCGTGGACAACGCATTCGCCGGGTTCGGCCATCCCGCAACCATCATCGTGGCGCTGGTTCTGGTTGTGTCTGCCGGGCTGGTGCGCTCGGGCGCGGTATTCCTGATTACGCGCTCGCTGGTCGATGCCTCGCGCGGGCTGGGCGCGCACATTGCGCTGATGGGCGGGATCGGAGCGGTCCTGTCGGCCTTCATGAACAACGTGGCGGCGCTTGCGCTTTTGATGCCGGTCGATATCCAGACCGCACGCAAGGCCGGACGGTCTGTGGGCCTGTCACTCATGCCGTTGAGTTTCGCTACCATTCTGGGTGGCATGGTCACGCTGATCGGTACGCCACCCAACATCATCATCGCCTCGATCCGAGCCGAAACTCTGGGTGAGCCGTTCCATATGTTCGATTTCGCCCCCGTGGGCGGGATCGCAGCCATTGCCGGTCTGGCTTTTGTCGCGCTGATCGGATGGCGGTTCATCCCCGATCGCGGGCCGCAAACCGAAAGCTCTGAGGCGCTGGCCGAATACATCGCCGAGCTGACCATCCCGCCGGAATCCCCTCAGATCGGCAAACGCGTCAGCGAGTTGTACGAGGTGGCCGAGAAATCCGACGTCGCCATCATCGGCCTGATCCGCGACGGCAAGCGTCGCTACGGGCGCTCAGCCCATGCCACCCTGCACGCGGGCGATGCGCTGGTGCTGGAGGCCAGACCCGAGGCGCTGGACGAATTCCGCGCGGCGCTGAACCTGGATTTCTCGGACACGCGACGGCAGGAATTGCTGACTGCCGAGGGTGACGGACTAGAAGTGATCGAGGTCGTCGCCACCGAGAACGCCCGCATCACCGGGCGCACCGCCCAAGGGTTGGGGCTGGCATGGCGACAAAGCACAGTGCTGATGGGCATCTCGCGCCAAGGCCGACAGATCACCGAACAAGTCCGCAAGACCGAGGTCGAGGCGGGTGATATCCTGCTGCTGCTCTGCCCTCGTGACCGCAGTGTGGATGTGACCGAGTGGCTGGGCTGCCTACCATTGGCTGGGCGCGGCCTGAACGTGACCGCAAATGACAAGGCGTGGCTGGCGATCGGTCTGTTCGGGGCGGCCGTGCTGGCGGCCAGTATCGGGCTGATCTACCTGCCGATTGCGCTGGGTCTGGTCGTGGTGGCCTATGTACTGACCAAGATCATGCCTATTGCCGAGATCTACAACCATATCGAATGGCCCGTCGTGGTACTGCTGGGCTCGATGATCCCGCTGGGCAGCGCGCTGGAGAGCTCGGGCGGAACAGAACTGATTGCGAATGGTCTGATCCAGCTGACCAACGGCCTGCCTGCATGGGCCATTCTGACGGTGCTGATGGTGGTCACGATGACCTTGTCGGATGTGTTGAACAATACCGCCACCGCCATTGTCGCCGCACCCGTGGGCATCCAAATGGCCCGCACGCTGGAGGTCTCGCCCGATCCGTTCCTGATGACGGTTGCCGTGGCGGCCTCGGCGGCGTTCCTGACCCCCATAGGGCACAAGAACAACACACTGGTGCTTGGCCCCGGCGGCTATCGCTTTGGCGATTACTGGCGCATGGGACTGCCGTTGGAGGTTCTGATCATCGCCGTTTCAATCCCCTCGATCCTTGTGTTCTGGCCGCTGTGACGGGTAAAGGCTGCGTATGAAACGATTTCTGATCCTGCAATTGCGCCCTGAGACAGACGCCTCGGGCGCTGAGTATGCCTCGATCCTGGACAAAACCGGGTTAACGCCCGAGCGAACGCATCGCATCCGTCTGGATTGCGAAACTCTGCCTGAGGGGCTCGACGTAACCGATTACGCTGGGGTGATCGTCGGCGGAGGCCCCGGATGTGTCAGCGATGACCCCGCAACGAAATCTGACATAGATGCCCGCGTCGAGGCGTCGATCATGGGATTGATGCCGCAGATAACTGCGCAGGACCATCCCTTCATGGGGTGTTGCTATGGCTTAGGCATTCTGGCCGCCCACCTTGGCGGGGCGGTCAGTAAAGAAAAATACGGTGAACCCGTCGGGCCTTCGACCTGCCACGTGACCGAGGACGGTATGCAGGACCAGCTAACGGTAGGGCTGCCCGTAACTTTCGACGCGTTTGTCGGCCACAAAGAGGCGGTTCAGGCACTGCCCGAAGGATGCGTGCACTTGCTGGCTTCTGACCCCTGCCCGTTTCAGATGATCCGTTTCGGCCAGAACGTCTATGCGACGCAGTTCCATCCCGAGGCCGAGGCAAAGGACTTTGAGGAACGTATCAATATCTACAAGCATCACGGCTATTTTCCACCAGAGGATGCCCAGCGCCTGATCGACATTTGCCATGCGGCCGATGTCACCCAGCCGGCACTGATCCTGCGCCGTTTTGCGGAACGCTATGGCTGACCCAACGGCGCGGTTGCGCAATTGCGGACCGCTCGCATAGGCTGACCAGAACGGCTTTGGGAGGAGTTGTTCTTGGATTTGCTTATTTCTGTCGGCCTGCCCCTGTCGCTGGCCATTATCATGCTATCTCTGGGCGTAGGACTTGAGATTGCAGATTTTCGCCGCGTCCTGACACGCGGCTACCCCTTTGCTATCGGCGCGCTGTGTCAGGTCGTGCTGCTGCCAATATCGGCCTTTGCCACAGTCAAACTGTTCGCGCTGCCGCCCGAAATTGCGGTGGGGTTTATGATCCTCAGCTTCTGCCCCGGCGGTGTGACTAGCAATATCCTTTCCAAACTGGCCAAGGGGGACGTGGCCCTGTCGGTCAGCCTGACGGCAGTGATCAGCCTGTTGTCGATGCTGACAGTGCCGTTTCTGGCTGCGTGGTCGATCGCGCATTTCATGGGGGCCGACGCCCCCGAGGTCTCGATCACCGGACTGGCAATCGCCATGTTCCTGATAACCACCCTGCCCGTCGCAATCGGTATTAGCATCCGCCATTTCGCAACTGGATTTGCAAACCGGATCGAGAGCGGCTTGTCCAAGTTGGCAACGGTCTTGTTCGTGCTCGTGGTTCTGGCTGCATTGGCCGCCAATTGGCAGACATTCACCGAAAATCTCGGGATCATGGGCGGCGGCCTGATCACCCTGAACATTGCACTACTGCTGATCGGTCTGGGGATTGCCATAGCCGCGAACTTGTCATGGGATGAGGCCAAGACCGTTTCGATAGAAACAGGCATTCAGAACTCGACCCTGGGCATCACGTTAGCTGCTTTGATCACTGGCACCGAAAGCGGATTTAGCCCGCTGGCCCTTCCGTCGGCCGTTTACGGGATCACGATGTATGTCGTGGCCGTGCCGTTCCTCCTATGGTTCCGCCGAAAGGACGTCGCATGACCAATAACACTGCAGATGCCATCGTAGTGGGGGCTGGGCTGGCGGGGCTTGCCGCAGCTGCCGAGCTGGGAGACCGGGGTAAAAAGGTCATCATCGTCGATCAGGAACCGGCGCACTTTCTGGGCGGGCAAGCATTCTGGAGCCTTGGCGGGCTGTTCATGATCGACACCCCGGAACAGCGCCGCATGGGTATCCGCGACAGCCACGACCTGGCCTTGCGCGATTGGATGGGCAGCGCGCAGTTCCACCGGGATGAGGACGCATGGCCGCGCAAATGGGCCGAGGCTTATGTGGAATTCGCCGCAGGCGAGATGCGTCCGTGGCTGCACGATATGGGTCTGCGCTGGTTCCCCGTGGTCGGCTGGGCCGAGCGCGGCGGGTCATATGCGGATGGACATGGCAACTCGGTCCCTCGGTTCCACATCACATGGGGCACCGGTCCGGGTGTGCTGGAACATTTCATCCGCCGCGTGCGCGAACATGAGGATAACGGGCTGATCCAGATGAAGTTCCGCCATCAGGTCAGCCATATCATCATGCAGAACGGCTGCGCCAAGGGTGTCTCGGGCGAGGTTCTGGCTGATGACACCGCCCAGCACGGGGCCAAGACCAACCGCGACGAAGTGGGTGAGTTCGAGGTCTACGCGCCCTCGATCATCGTAAGTTCCGGCGGGATTGGCGGCAATTTCGAGATGGTACGTAAGAACTGGCCCCGTGAACGGCTGGGAGAGCCGCCAAAAGACATGGTGGCCGGTGTGCCGTTTCACGTTGATGGCCGTATGATTGCCATCAGCGAGAAGGCGGGCGGTCACGTGATCAATGGCGATAGGATGTGGCACTACACCGAAGGCGTGCGGAACTGGGATCCGATCTGGCCATCGCATGGCATCCGCATCCTTCCCGGACCAAGCTCTATGTGGTTTGACGCGACCGGCAACCGGATGAAGCCGCCCTGTTTACCGGGGTTTGACACGCTGGGTACGCTAAAGGAAATCCTGAAAACCGGCTATGAATACAGCTGGTTCGTGCTGACCCAGAAGGTGATCAAGAAGGAATTCGCACTATCTGGGTCCGAACAGAACCCCGACATGACCGAAGGCGGTTGGCGCGAAGTGCTGTTGCAGCGGATACTGACCGGATCAAAAGCCACCGCCCCGGTCGAGGCGTTCAAACAGCATGGCGAGGATTTCATTGTCGCCAATACGCTCAGCGAGTTGGTGCGTGGCATGAACCAGATGGGCGACGCCCCAATCGACGAGGACCATCTGCGCGCCCAGATCGAAGCGCGCGATTCACAGGTTGATAATCCCTTCACCAAAGATGCCCAGATGGCTGCCATTCTGGCCGCGCGCAACTATCGTGGCGACCGGCTGATCCGCACCGCCAAACCGCATAAGTTCCTTGATTCGAACAACGGTCCGCTGATCGCGGTCAAACTGCACGTTCTGACGCGCAAGACGTTGGGCGGGCTGCAGACCAACCTCGACAGCCAAATGATCGGTACGGATGGTCAGGTCGTCCCCGGCCTGTTCGCGGCCGGAGAAGTCGCGGGCTTTGGCGGCGGTGGATACCACGGATACAACGCGCTGGAGGGCACGTTTCTGGGCGGTTGCATCTTCTCGGGCCGCAATGCGGGACGCTCGCGCGCTGTGGCCTGATTACTGCGCGCGGACGAATTTCAGAACGGGCTGTCCTGCCGCGTCCAACAGCACAAGGCTGTCTCCGGCCATTGTATAGCGGGTCACAGTCTGGAGCGCGGCAAGGAATTGATCTTCGACCTCTTCAAGCTCGGGCGGGCATGCCATCAGGGTCGCAGCCATGTTGTCAGGGAAATTCAGGCTGTCACCACTGATTTCGGCCTGGCCCGAGAACCTGTTGCACCCGCCGGTACCGCCGAACGCGCCGCCCTGCGCAAAGGTAATCTGAGGCGGGCGTTTCGCGTCCACCACTTCTCCGTTAATGCCGATTGCTGTCCAGTTGGTGCCATCCAGACTTGCGGCTGGTTGCGAAGGCACCTTCACCAACAAAAGATCTGCCGTATCCCCGGCTCCTCGCGTCAGCACAGGGTTCACCGTATCCGTCGTGAACAGCAGTTTGTTGCCATGGTAGATTGAGCCTCGGACGGCATATGTCCGGCCATCTTGAATCAGCGCGTCATCATAGGTCAGCTGGTAGTCGGCAGGGACACTGGTCAACGCATAGCGCTGAGACGCAAGCGTCACTGCAGGCGCATCAGCCAGAGAAATATCCTGCAGTTCGACGTAAAGAGTCGCGTCCGGAAGCACTGCGATCCGCTCGCGATATGTGGCGGTCCCGGTAACGGTGCCCGCATGGCTTTGACTTCCCAGAATGGTCAGCGCAACTGCGCCAACGACGATGGCCTGGCCGAGCTTCGGAAAAGGCATGTTCCAATCCTTTCACATTCCTATTTGATAAAAAGATCGTGACTTGATCAGCGTTTACAAGCCCCCGGCATTTTATTCGGCAATTACGTGCCGTCGCTACAGCGGCCAGATCAGCGGAATCAGTAGCGACGCCAGAAGCCCCACGGTCAGGTTCAACGGCACACCCACCTTCAGAAAATCGGTGAACCGATACCCGCCGGGGCCGTAGACCATCATGTTGGTCTGATACCCGATTGGCGTCGCAAACGAGGCCGAGGCCGCCACCATAACCGCCACCACGAGCGGGCGCGCATCAATGCCCACCGCCTGCGCCAGACCGATGGCAATCGGCGTCACGACCACGGCCACCGCGTTATTTGACACAAGCTCGGTCAACACCGAGGTCAGCAGGTACACGGCCCAAATGATCAGGAAGGGCGGTAGAGAGCTTAAGCCGGGCGCAACCGCTTCGACAATCAGGGACACCGCACCAGATTTATCCAGCGCCGCGCCAATCGCCAGCATCGAGAAAATCAGCGCCAGCAGACGGCCTTCGACAAAGGAAAACGCCTCATCCGCGTCGATGCAGCGCGTCAGCAACACCACCGCAACCGCGATGATCGACAACAGCAGGATCGGAGCAACGCCAAGCGCCGCCAGCACGACGATGCCAACAAGTGACCCGATCGCAATAGGCGCGTGACTGCGACGGAAAGCCCGAGCCGAAGGCTGCGAGACGTCTACCATATCCATATCTGCGGCCAGTTTCTGAACATCCTCAGGCGAGCCTTCCAACAGCAGCGTATCCCCCACGCGCACAACCAGATCATCCAACTGTCGTCCGATATTCTGGTTCCGACGGTGCACAGCCAGCACATACACACCATAGCGCCGGCGCAGACGCATCGCGCCCAGAGTTCTGCCCACCATTCGGCAACCGGGGGTAATCAAAACTTCGACCGTCTTGGTTTCGACCGCCGAAACCTGATCGACGCGCTTCAATTCCTTGTTGCTCTGAAGGCTCAGCAACTCGGTCATCTCGGTGCGCAAAACCACGCGGTCACCCAGCTTAAGCTCAACGCCCTTGAGGTTGCGACGCAACGATTCATCGCCCCTAACCACGTCGATCAGACGCACGCCGGGACGTTTGAACAGCTGCACGCCTGTCACTTCGCGCCCGATCAGGTTGCTTTCTGGGGGAATAACTGCCTCGGTAAAGAACTTCATCTTCGAGCGGTCGCTTAGAAGTGAAGCCATGCTGTCGCGATCCGGTAGCAGGCGCGGCGCAATGAACCGCAGATAGACCATGCCGTAGATCACTAGTGCGATGCCCAATGGCGTGACCTCGAAGATGGTAAACGGGGCCATGCCCTGCGACCGGGCCACACCATCCACCAACAGGTTGGTCGACGTGCCGATCAGGGTCAGCGTTCCGCCCAGAATCGCAGCGTAGCTGAGCGGGATCAGCAGCTTTGAGGCCGGCACGTTCAGCGTCCGCGCAATCTGCACAAAGACCGGGATCATCACCACGACCACGGGCGTATTCGACACCACGGCCGAAGCCAAAACGACAAAAGCCATCAGAAGACCGATAGCAAAGCGCGGGTTCACCTGCGCCTGCTTTTGCGCGGTGGAGGTAAACGCATCCAGCGCGCCGGTACGCACAAGCGCCCCCATGATGATGAACATCGCCGCAATGGTCCACGGCGCGGGGTTGGACAGCACGGCCAGCGCGCTTTGGTAAGGCAAGATACCGGTCAGCAGCATGACGGCCACGCCGCCAATAGCCACCACTTCAGTTGGGTAGATCTCGCGCAGGAACATGATGAACATGCCCGCGACAACCATCAGCGCCAGTATCGCGCTGCCCGTCTCTGTCAGTTGGATGAATTGCATTCCTGGTGTGTCCGACCTCTGGCCCGGCGGTCAGTTTCACGCATTGCGCGAGACAGAGCAAGCCTTACTGCGGCCCCGCCTGCTGCAATCGCCCGCCAACACGCACCATATGCACAGATTTTGCCTGCCCGTCGCGATCATCGGTCTCGACAAACACGCCGCTTAAGGTGGCCTCACCATTGGCCGGGGTGAACCGCGCCTTGGGCATCCCGGTGATAAAGCGGCGCATTGGCTCGACCTTATCCATACCGATGACCGAGTCGTAGTCGCCGCACATCCCCGCATCGGTCAGATAGGCGGTGCCGCCGGGCAATATCTGCGCGTCACCCGTAGGCACATGCGTGTGCGTGCCGACCACAAGGCTGGCGCGTTTATCGCAATAGTGGCCCATCGCCATCTTTTCCGACGTCGCCTCGCAATGCATATCGACAATGATCGCATTCGCCTGCCCGCCGCGCGGGTGGGACTTCAGGATCGGTTCAACACCCGAGAACGGATCATCAAAGGGCCGCTTCATAAAGACTTGCCCCAGCACCTGCACCACCAGCACCTTGCGCCCCCCCGGCGCGTTGAACAAACGATGCCCCCGCCCGGGCGCCCCCTTGGCGAAGTTTACGGGGCGCACGACGCGCGGCTCTTTCTCGATGAATTGCAGCATGTCTTTCTGGTCGAACGCATGATCGCCCAGCGTCAGGCAATCGGCCCCTGCATCCAGCAGCAGCTTGGCGTGATCGCCGGTCAGCCCCATCCCGTTCGACGCGTTCTCGCCATTGACCACAACAAAATCCAGCCGCCATTCATCGCGCAGACGTGGCAAATGTTGTTGAATGGCCGTGCGTCCTGCACGGCCCATAACGTCACCCAGAAACAATATTCTCATACGAACCGTCCTAAGTGTGGCCTCGGCCAAGCACAAGTGGTTAAACTGCCGCCATAACGCAGGGAAACATATTGCATCAGGAGACATTCATGACCCGCTACATCCTCTCGGCCGCTTTACTGACCCCGTTGGCCGCCTGTGACCCCACCCCCGGGCCTGAGGTCGGACTGGCCAATCCTGCGGCTACGTTCTGCGTCGAAAAAGGCGGCACATATGATATCGTGGACGGCGCCGAGGGACAGACCGGAACCTGCACCCTGCCCGACGGGTCAAAACAAGACGCGTGGGAGTTCTTCCGCGCAGAAAACATGGGCTAACTTAAAACGTCAGAACCCGGCTTTCGGTGATCACCATATCCAGCGGTTGATCTGTCGGTTCCAGCGGCAGCCCTTCCGCTTCTTGAGCATGAAAGGCGAACCCGATGGCCAGCGTCGGGCGTTGGGCCCGCAGCCATTCCAGCGTGCGGTCATAAAACCCGCCCCCATAGCCCAGACGCCCGCCCTGTGCATCAAACGCTACCAGCGGCACGATCAGTATCTCGGGGTCGAAATAGTCGTCGACCTCGGGCACTTTGGCGCCGAACGGGCCGTCTTTCAGTGCGCCCTCGGGCGTCCAGCGGGAAAACTTTAGCGGCTGCGCGGCGGCTTGAATGACCGGCACCCCGACCGGGCCATAGGCCGAAGCCTCGGCCATAGCGGGCAGTGGATCAATCTCGGTGCGGATGGGCATATAGCCCGAGATCGGTACGCCCCGGTACCCAGCCAGCACTTCGGATAAACGTCCGGCCGCACCGGGCAGCCGCGCGTCAAACGCGGCCTTGCGGCGCGCAAAAGCCGCCTTACGCGCGGCGGCTTTGATTTCGGTCAGATCGATCACAGTAGCACCACGCTGGCAAGCCCCAGAAAGATGAAGAACCCCATGACATCCGTAGTGGTGGTCACAAAAGTCCCCGACGCCAGCGCAGGGTCAACGCCCAGACGGTCCAGCACGACCGGTACTACCGTACCTGCAAAGCCCGCGATGACCATGTTCACGACCAAGGCCGACCCGATCACGACACCCAGCATCGGAGAATCGAACCACATCATCCCCACTGTGCCCAGCACGACGGCAAAACACAGCCCGTTCAGCATCCCCACCAGCAATTCCCGCCGGATCACCCGCATCACGTTTGCCGCCGTCAAGTCGCGCGTGGCCAGCGCCCGTACCGCCACTGTCAGCGACTGCGTGCCCGCATTGCCGCCCATCGAGGCCACAATCGGCATCAGAATGGCCAGCGCCACCAGTTGATCAATCGCCGCCTCGAACTGCGAAATCACCAACGAGGCACAAATAGCCGTACAAAGGTTCACGGCCAGCCACGGCAGACGCCGCTTGCTGGTCGCCGCCACACTGTCCGAGATCGAGCTTTCGTCACTGACCCCAGCCAGACGCAGGATATCTTCCTCGTGTTCTTCATCCAGCACGACCATGGCGTCGTCGATGGTGATCACGCCGACCAACCGCCCATCTCCATCCACCACCGGGGCTGAGATCAGGTGGTATTGGTTGAACGCATAAGCCACGTCTTCCTCGTCCTGATCTACGGGGATCGTGTGAAACTCTTCTTCGGCGATGTCATGCAGGGGAACATCGCGACGTGTCGCCATCAGCTTGCCCAAAGTCACCTGCGCCACAGGCTTAAGGCGCGGGTCGACCAGCACCACGTGATAGAACTGCTCGGGCAGATCATCGTTGGCGCGCATGAAGTCGATGGCCTGCCCTACCGACCAATGCTCGGGGGCCATGACCACCTCGCGCTGCATGAGGCGACCGGCTGAGTTCTCGGGGTAGGACAGCGCCTGCTCGGCAGCGACACGTTCGGAATCCTCCAGTACGTCAAGAATGGCTTCCTGCTGCGGTTCTTCGAGGTCTTCCAGCAGGTCGACAACATCATCGCTTTCCATGTCGCGCACAGCGTCGGCCAGAACGTCCGGGCGCAGGACGCCGATCACCTCTTCGCGGATCGCCTCATCCAGTTCCGACAGGATGTCACCGTCGAATTCCTTGTCATATAGCCGGATCAGGCGGGCACGGTCGTAAGGGTTGATCTGTTCCAGCAGGTCGGCGATGTCGGCGGCGTGCAGCGGCTCCATCAGCTCGACCAGCTTGTCGCGGTCATCTACATCAACCGCGTAGAGAATGGCCGCCACGGTCCGCCGGTCCAGCGCATAGACGTCCTCGTCGCTGGTTGTCTCGGTTACGGGTTCATCAAAGCCTGTGGTCATGTCTGCCCCCGTGTTCTGGTCATTGGCCTCTAATTAGAAGAAGCAGCTACCGGAAAACAATGACAATGCGGCGATTTACCGACAAGTTTCGCCGCCCTATGGTGTTTCCACACCCCATACAGGCGGAGATGACAAAAAATGGCGCAAAAAACGCTGCTGAAAGGCCGTGTGCTGAGCTTTGAGGGCTCGCCCTTTGACGGCAACCCAACTGATGCGGTGAAAATCAGTGAGGCGGTTCTGATAGACGGCGACCGCATTGCTGGCGTAGGGGAGGCCACTCGCCTGCGCGCAGATCACCCTGAGGCGGCGGTCGTCGATCACGGACAGCACGTGATCATGGCGGGGTTCGTGGATGCGCATGTGCATTACCCGCAGACAGCGATGATCGCCAGCTGGGGCAAACGCCTGATCGACTGGCTGAACACCTATACCTTCCCCGAAGAGATGAAGTTCGGCGACCCGACCTATGCCGCCGAGATTGCCAACCGCTATTTGGACCTGACGGCGGCACACGGCACAACGACCATGTGCAGTTTCTGCACCATTCATCCCGAAAGTGTGGACGCGTTTTTCACCGCAGCCCAGGCCCGCAATCAGCGGGTGGTCGCGGGGAAAACCTGTATGGATCGCAACGCGCCCGACGGGCTGCGGGACACGGCGCAGACCGCCTATGACCAGTCGCAAGCGCTGTTGGAGAAATGGCACGGCATCGACCGGTTGTCCTATGCCATCACGCCGCGCTTTTCACCCACCTCGACCCCTGAACAGCTTGAGGCCATGGGCGCGCTTTGGGCCGAGCATCCTCATTGCCTGATGCAGACCCATCTGAGCGAGCAGACCGATGAGATCAAATGGGTCCGCGATCTGTTCCCCGAGGCGCGGGATTATCTGGATACCTACGAGAAATTCGGCCTGCTGGGATCGCATGGCGTCTACGGCCATGTCATCCATTTGGAGGCGCGCGAACGGGATCGTCTGCGCGAGGTGGACGCGGCGCTGATCCATTGCCCGACCTCGAATACGTTCATTGGCTCGGGCCTGTTCGACATGACCGGGTTGATGCGCGACGGGCACCGGGTAGGGCTGGCCACGGATACGGGCGGCGGGTCGAGCTTTTCGATGCTGCACACGATGGCCTCGGCCTATGAAATCGGCCAGCTGCGCGGCGCGCCCCTGCACGCGGCGCAGCTGTTGTGGTTGGGCACCGTGGGATCGGCGCGGTCGCTGCGGCTGGACGACCGGATCGGAAACGTTGAGCCGGGTATGGAAGCGGATCTGGTTGTGCTTGATCTGGCCTCAACCCCTGCTATCGCCCAGCGCGAAGCTTGTGCGGACGATATATGGGAGGCGATCTTTCCCACCATCATGATGGGTGACGACCGCGCCATAGCAGAGGTCTGGGTCGGGGGGCGGGCTGTTTCAGTTTGATGGGCTTGCGGCCCATGCCTCCGGCGGGGATATTTTTGGTCAGATGAAAAGCGGATCCGCACCTAGCCCGCCAACGCGCGGGCGAGGCGGTTTTGGGTTTCGATGATTTTGGGCAGGTCCAGCGTTGTGATCTGCCCATCGCGCACGATTTGGCGGCCTTCGACGAACAGGTGTTTGACCTTCATCGGACCGGACAACAACAGCGCGGCCTTGTCCCAGCTGCCTGCGCTTTCGATGCCACGCGTGTCCCAGATCGCAATGTCGGCGCGTTTTCCGGGCTCTAGCCGGCCACAATCAGGGCGGTTCAGCACATCCGCACCGCCGCGCGTGGCGATTTCCAGTGCCTCGCGGGAAGACATCGCATCGGCTCCGTTTGCGACCCGTTGCAGCAGCATGGTTTGCCGGGCTTCAAGGATCAGGCTGCCATTGTCATTGCTGGCCGAGCCGTCCGCGCCCAGACCCACCGGAACGCCGCGATCCCGCATCGCCCGGACCGGGGCGATCCCAGACCCCAGACGGCAATTCGAACAGGGACAATGGGAGACGCCGGTTTGCGTGCGGGCGAACAGGTCAATCTCGGCCCCGTCCAGCTTAACGCAATGGGCGTGCCAGACGTCCGAACCCGTCCAGCCCAGATCCTCGGCATATTGCCCCGGACGGCAGCCGAATTGGGCCTGAGAATAGACGATATCCTCGTCATTCTCGGCCAGATGGGTGTGCAGCATCACGCCCTTGTCCCGCGCCAGAACAGCTGTATCCCGCATCAAGTCGCGGCTGACCGAGAACGGCGAACAGGGGGCCAGCCCGACGCGGCACATTGCGCCTTCGGACGGATCATGGAAGGCGTCCACCACGCGGATCATGTCGTCTAGGATTGCCTGTTCCTTTTCAACCAAAGCGTCCGGTGGCAAGCCCCCGTCGCTTTCGCCAATGCTCATCGCGCCTCGGGTCGGGTGAAAACGCAGGCCAATCTCGGCCGCCGCGGCTATGGTATCGTCCAATCTTGCGCCGTTGGGGTAAAGATACAGGTGATCCGAACTCAGGGTGCAGCCCGACAAAGCAAGCTCGGCCAGCCCGATCTGAGCCGAGACAAACATCTCTTCCGGCCCAAATCGTGACCAGATCGGGTAGAGCGTCTGCAACCACCCAAACAGCAATGCATTCTGCCCATTGGGAACCGCCCGCGTGAGCGTCTGATAGAGGTGGTGGTGCGTATTAACCAGACCCGGCGTGACGACGCATCCGGCTGCATCGTGCACGTCCCCCAGCGCTGTCAGCCCATGGCCAATCGCTGCAATCTGACCGCCCCGGACCAAGATATCCGCACCCGCCAGTTCACGGCGCGCGTCATCCATGGTCAGGATTGAATCTGCGTTTTTGATAAGGAATTCTGTCACTTCGCCCTCCTTGCACATGCCCGTTTCATGCATGGAGTGCGATGGCTGGCGGAAAACGGGCTCAAGAACCAGCGGGATGAACGCTACCTGACCATCGCCCCCGCATCAACCTGTTTCAAACGTCGTGCAGAATGGCCAGCGCCTTGGCATGCAGGTCAGCATTCGCCACAGCAAGCACGCGTCCACCCTGATGTGCCGGGCCACCTTGCCAGTCAGTCACGATACCGCCTGCAGCCTCGATCACTGCGATGGGTGCCTGAATATCATAGGCATTCAAGCCGCATTCAATCACCAGATCGACCTGCCCCGCTGCCAACAACGCGTAGGCATAACAATCCATGCCGTAACGTGTCAGGCGTACGTGCTGCGCTACGGATTCAAATCCTGCGCGTTCTTCCGAAGTTCCCACCTCGGGGAACGTGGTAAACAAAACGGCTTGATCCAGCGTTTCTGTCGCGCGCGTCTTCAAAGGTTGCGTACCAGTCGGACCTGAGACCTCGGCAATATCCGCCGACCCTATGAAACGCTCGCCAATATAGGGCTGATCAATCACCCCCATGACGGGTCCGTCCTGAGTGCTGAGGGCAATCAGAACCCCCCAAGTCGGAGTACCACTGATGAAGCCTCGGGTTCCGTCGATCGGATCCAACACCCAGGTTCGACCGCTGAGACCCTCGACCTGCCCATATTCTTCGCCAAAAATGCCATCGTCTGGACGGTGACGCGCCAGAACCGCCCGCATGGCTTGTTCCGCCGCCCGATCCGCGACAGTGACCGGGTCAAACCCGTCAGTCAGCTTGTTCGAGGTTTCCAGATCCGGTTTCCGGAAAAAAGGAAGAATGACCTCGCGCGCGGCGTCGGCCATTTCCTGTGCTACTTCTATATCACTGAGCGAGATCTGTTGCATGCGACACCCGTGAGGATCACAGGCATCAGAGTCAACCCGCTAATTCAAGCGACGTCGCTGAGAACCCGAGCCAGTTCGAAAAGACGGCGGCGCTGGTTTTCAGGAATCGCATAATACGAGCGGACCAGATCCAGTGCTTCCTTGTCCCCCATCAGATCCGCAGGAACCGATTTCTTGCCAGCGGTTTCTTTTTCAGCCTCTTCCAGACCTTCAAAGAAAAAGCTGACCGGAACATCTAGTGCCTCGGCAATGTCCCACAGGCGGGATGCGCTGATTCGGTTAGCCCCTGTTTCATACTTCTGGATTTGCTGAAACTTGATACCAACCTGCTGCGCCAGCTGCTGTTGAGTCATCCCAATCAGCCAACGGCGATGCCGTACGCGCTTGCCCACATGGACATCGACGTGATGGGTCATCGGTATTCTCCTCTACTACACACAACTCCCAGGGACGCACGGCGTACACCACCACCGCATCACTAGCGAGTCGCGCTTTACCACTCCCTAATTTGGAACATGCCCCCAAATCAGCACCATAGCGCAATATTGCGCCTTTTGGTGATTTTTTCAAGCGGGTTGAATCGAGATTGCCCAACAATGGTTTATGGTTGTGCAATCGAAATAGACATAAACGCATACACGCATTGCAATATTATGTAATTCTCGCGCTGCCTTAGGTTGTCTCGTCCGGTAATGAATTGACAACGGTCGGACAAACCGAATCTATGCCGCAAACACGGAGCAAGATGATGCAGGCTTTTAGAATCGAAACCACCGGGGCCGAACCCCGGCTGTGCAATCTGGACATACCCGAGCCCGGTCCAGGACAGATTCGCGTTGCCATCAAAGCCTGTGGCCTGAATTTTGCCGACCTGTTGATGCAAAAGGGTACGTATCAGGACACGCCTCCGGCCCCATTCACCCAGGGCATGGAAATCGCTGGGCTTGTCGACAGCTGCGGGCCCGACGTCACGCACCTTAATCCGGGCGATCGCATCGCCATTTATTCAGGCCAAGGTGGGCTAGCCGAGTATGGTGTATTCGAGGCTGCGCGGGCGATCCCGATGCCAGGCAACATGAGCTTTGAAGACGCCGCCGCGATCCAGATTGCCTACGGAACAGGGCATATGGCTTTGGATCACAGAGCGCAGCTGCAACCGGGCGAAACACTTTTAGTCACCGGCGCCGCCGGAGGCGTTGGCTTAACTGCGGTTGAAATCGGCAAACTTATGGGGGCTACCGTCATCGCGCAGGCACGTGGCTCTGAAAAGCTGGAGGTGGCCCGCAAGGCGGGAGCGGATCACTTGATTGATAGCTCTGAGGACCTTCGCATGCGGGTCAAGGAATTGGGCGGCGCTGATGTCGTCTATGATGCAATCGGCGGCGATGTGTTCAAAGCCGCATTTCGCGCCACAAACCCCGAAGGAAGATTAGTGCCAATCGGCTTTGCCGGCGGCGAAGTCCCGCAAATCCCAGCGAATCATCTGCTGGTCAAAAACCTGACCGTTATAGGTTTTTACATCGGTGGGTATCTGAACTTCCGCCCGGAAATCGTGCAGCAGAGCTTTCAAACCCTGTTCCAGTGGCATACCGAAGGGCGCATAAAACCTCATATCAGTCATACGTTTCCGCTGACCGAAGCAGCCAGAGGTTTGCAGATGCTACGGGATCGGACCGCGACCGGAAAGGTCGTGATCACTATCTGACCACCCTACCCCGCGACCGCCTTCAAGGGCGTGCCGACCAACATGCGGAAATTTTGACGGACCAAAGCAGCCAAGGCCTCGACCACATCACCTCGGCCC
The DNA here is from genome assembly GCF_056534465.1 of Ruegeria sp. D3. Lineage (NCBI taxonomy): Bacteria > Pseudomonadati > Pseudomonadota > Alphaproteobacteria > Rhodobacterales > Roseobacteraceae > Ruegeria > Ruegeria sp. D3. Next base: position 212,994 of record NZ_JBQFPK010000004.1, on the reverse strand, counting down.
GCCTCTCCACCGTATAGGTTGATCATCTGCACAGGCAGATCGGGCAAAGCACCGCCGGAGTCGATAAGCTCGAGATGTGCGGCCTCGGTCCCTTCCAGCATCGCGCTTACAGCCAAGTCGGCACTGACCGTTGCCTCGATTGTACGATCATCTTCGGCGTCGACGGTCAGTTCCCAGGGAATGTCCTGTGCGTCAAGGGCGCTGATCACCTTGGGTCGGAAAAGGCACCGGCGCCCCTCGGCCAAGGGCAATGGACGCTTACGCCAAGCAGACCCATTCGGCGCACCGACCCAGCGCAAAGGCAATTCTGCGATCGATTCAGCACCATCGGCCGCCCCGCCCTCGGTTGTCAGGATCAAATCACATTCGCCTTTCTTGAACATATCCTTGAGCTGCAATGAGAAAGACGACACCAGTTGGATGCGCACCCGAGGGAAATCTGCATTGAACTGCTTCAAAACACGCGGAATGGCCGGGTATACGATGTCATGCGGTACACCAAGCACGACTTCTCCCTCATAGGCTTGGTCCGTCAGCTTCGAGATCACCTCATCATTCAAAGCGACCATACGCCGTGCGTACGCCAACAGCTGTTCGCCCGAGGGTGTCAGGGCAATGGTCCGACCGCTGCGGTCCAACAGATCCAGACCCAAAAGCTCTTCCAAACGCTTCAGCTGCATTGAGACGGCAGATTGCGTCAGATGCAGGAACCCGGCAGCGCGGGTTACTCCGCCTTGGTCGGCTACAGCCACGAAGGATCGCAGCGTCGTAATATCGAGATTTCGCATCTTCACGATTCCTTATGGATCAGATCAAAAACATTCATTTTTAAAATGTGTCATACCACGCCATATAAATCAAGGAAGTTGATGAGACAGGCGATATTCATCGCAAATAAAGGAAAGGACATAAATTATGACCCAAGTTGCACTCCACCAGCCCTGTCCACCGCGCCGCCGGTTTGGCTTGAAAACGTTGCTGGACGCCGTGTCTTTGTATCGCCAGCGCTGCACTCTGGCTCGACTGGATGCCCGCGCGTTGGAAGACATCGGAATCACCCGCGAACAGGCCGAGGCAGAGGCCTCGCGCAAAATCTGGGATGCGCCGGAATTCTGGCAAAGATGATTTTTAAATTGATCTTTTTTCCTGGAATGGCGATCCGCATCAGCAGGTTGCCATTTTTGTTGTCAGTTTTAACCGGAATCCTGCGCTAAACCCTTGAAAGCTTGCCCGCAGTTGCCGATATTTGCGGGGAACGCCGCCCTCTCGCGGGCGCGCAAGGAATTAACGAAGGGAGACCCTTTTATGGCACAATTTGACACGATCCGGACGGCGGCCGGCGCGCGCGCTGCCCAGATTGACGAGGGCCTGCGCGCCCACATGAATAAAGTCTACGGCACCATGTCCGTCGGCATGCTGATAACATTTGCGGCGGCTTGGGCAATTGCCGGCCTGGCAACAACAACCGACCCATCGGCGGCAGCGGCGCAACTGAGTGCTGACAAATACCTGACATCGCTAGGTGCCGCCCTGTTTTCATCGCCGCTGAGATGGGTGATCATGTTCGCGCCGCTGGCCTTTGTTTTTGGCTTTAGCGCTGGGATCAACCGTATGTCGGCAGCAGCTGCGCAGACGGTATTCTACCTGTTCGCAGCCGTTATGGGCGTTTCGATCAGCTGGATCTTCTTGGTCTTTACCGGCGAGTCGATCATTCAGGTCTTCCTTATCACCGCCATCGCCTTTGCGGGGCTGTCGCTGTATGGCTACACGACCAAGAAAGATCTGTCGGCGATGGGCACGTTCCTGATCATGGGCGTGATTGGTCTGATCGTAGCATCGATCGTGAACATTTTCATCGCATCCTCGGCCATGGCCTTTGCAATCTCGGTCATCGGTGTACTGATCTTCGCTGGACTGACCGCATACGACACGCAGAACATCAAAACCACTTACCTGCAAATGGCCCATTCGGGTGATCAGGAATGGTTGGGTAAAGCAGCGATCATGGGCGCACTGAGCCTGTATCTCGACTTTATCAACATGTTTATGTTCCTGTTGCAGTTGTTCGGCAACCGCGAGTAAAGCGGTCTTCAGACCACGCAATTCAGGGCGAGCCAATGGCTCGCCCTTTTTTTTCGCGGACTATTTAGTACACCAAAAAAGGCCCCCACTATCCGGTGAGGGCCTTTTGTCTTAGACGGCTTAAAGAAAAGATCAGCTGCAGTTCAGAGGAACAGCAAACCCCGAGCTGCGCTGCGACGACCCTTTGCGGAACACATTACCTGCAGGCAAACAACCAGTGAACTGTTCGGCGTTACGACCGAAGGCTGCTCCGATTTCGTTGTCGATACGGGTCGAGTTATTCGCGGTGCGCAACACACCATAAAGCGTTCCGTTTACGCTGACTGTGCTAAGGAACAGGTTTGTGTCTGAACCGGTCAGCACGACTGAATTGGCGTCACTGCGGCCGCCATTGTCAATCGCGATCCGTGCGATTTTCTGCGGATCGGTTTCGCTTGTCGTCACGGGCACCGCCGGCAAGACGGCGAGTTCTGCGGGTACGTTCGTTGCCTCAGGCAGGAAGGCGACCGCACCCGGAACATCCGCAATTGTCCGGGGCTCACCATCAATGCCGGTAAAGCCGACACCTGAGCGGTTGTAAGGGTCTTCACAGGCCGCAAGGGCCAGAACGGTAGCTGTGGATAACAAGATTTTTTTCATGACGGCCAACATTTTGGAACGATTAGCTGAAGCGTATGAGAAAGGCGTTCCAAAAAGCAACCCGCAGCCGTAGCGAATAGCTTTACGCCTGATGCGCCGTTGCAACGGCACAGATGCAGCACAAGGTCGTCCGAGATCCACCATCCAACCAGTTTCAAACGAAAAAAGGCCCCGTAAACACGAGGCCTTCTAAGCTGTCCAAGAGGGACGGCAGATTACTTAATCTTGCCTTCCTTGTACTCGACATGTTTCCGAGCGACCGGATCGTATTTACGAATGGTCATTTTCTCGGTCATGGTACGCGCGTTTTTCTTGGTCACGTAGAAGTGGCCCGTGCCCGCGGTCGAGTTCAGACGGATCTTGATTGTCGTCGGCTTCGCCATGGTTATCTCCTGCGTCCGAAAAGGCAGGGGCCTTTCGGTTGAATTCCTATGAGCGTGCGCTTTTACCCGGTCGCACAGCCGAGTCAACCTGAATCGGTGTCTTTTCCGCACAATTCCATCTGGCGCGCGTCAGCCGAACTGTGTCGATTTGGCGGGATCACGGTTCCGTGATACAGTTCTGTGGTCGGAGCAGGCCAAAAGGCTGCATTCCGGCGGGATGCACGAGGCATCGGATCACAGGCAAAACCCTGGGGCAGCGCGGTTTTATCATGCCGTACACTTGGGGGGCTATTATGACGGAATGGGAACTTCAGGCCGAGGAATTGGCCAATTGCAACTGCAACTTCGGTTGCCCGTGCCAATTCAGCGTTTTGCCGACGCATGGCAACTGCGAAGCGGTTGTTGTTTATGATATCCAAAGCGGCCACTACGGAGACACCGATCTTGCGGGAATCCGCGCGGCAGGCGTCTACTATTGGCCGGGCCCGATTCACGAAGGCAACGGCCAAATGCAATTGGTGATCGACGTCTCGGCCTCGGCCGATCAGCGGGCGGCGATGCAAGCTATCATGACTGGTCAGGACACGGATGAAATGGCGACATTCTGGTTCGTCTACAGCGCCATGGCACCAAACAAACACGAAACACTCTATGTACCGATCGAGTTGAGCTGGTCCCGCGAAGACCGCACAGGCCACGCAAAGGTTCATGGTGTCTTCGATCTTGAGGTCAATCCGATTCCACATATCGTATCGGGTCTGCCCCATCGGGCATCCATACAATTACCGAATGGTTTTGAATATCGTCAGGCCGAGGCCGCCTCGGGGAAAGCACAGACAACGGGTGGCGAGATCAGCCTGAGCTTTGACGCCACCCACGCGCATTTGGCGCATCTTAACATATCAGGCCACGGCGTTCTTGGCGCGTGAACAGGTGCGATCATGACCTCTGAGAACGACCCGGCCTCGGCCGGAGCCATTGATCGTGTTTTACGCCATGACCGACTAATCGTGTTGCTGAGTGTCCTCGCGGTCGTCCTTGGCGCTGCGTGGTACACAACAGTTGGCATTGGTATGAACATGTCCGCAGTGGACATGACCCGCATGGCCGGACCGATCGGAGAGCCAATGACAATGGCAGGTCAAACGGCGTGGTCCCTGCCCTACGCCATCCTTATTTTTCTAATGTGGTGGGTGATGATGGTCGCCATGATGACACCCAGCGCTGCTCCTACCGTTTTGCTTTATACCGCGATCAAACGCATGGGGCCAGAAAAGGCCCGGTCCGCTGTCCTGAGCATGGTTTTTCTGAGCGGGTATCTGGTGACTTGGGCGGCCTTCAGCGCATTGGCAACAGGAGCGCAATGGGGGTTGGAACAAGCCGGGTTATCCGACGGGCCGATGATGACGATCCGATCCCGAACCTTTGCCGGGATTATTCTGTTGGCGGCCGGGCTCTATCAACTGTCCAGCCTGAAAACTGCATGCCTGCGTCATTGCCGCAACCCTGCGCATTTTTTGGCCGACCACAGCAGACCGGGTGCAGTTGGCGCCTTTCGTACCGGCGCACTGCATGGGGCGTATTGCCTTGGGTGCTGCTGGGCGCTGATGCTGCTGCTGTTTGTTGGCGGCGTTATGAACCTTTATTGGATTGTCGGGATCGCCGTGTATGTCGCGCTGGAAAAACTTATCCCGCATGCAAGATGGCTGGTTCCCCTGACCGGCATTGTCTTGATCGTATTCGGTGCTTGGTTGATCGCAGGGCTTTCGATTCCGGTGACGTGATCAAAATACTCGGCTTTCGGGGCCGGCCAACTTAAGGGTCCCCTTCATTTTTTCAGGAGGTAGACATGCCAATTTTCATTACATATGCCACTTATTCGCAGAACGGTGTCCGTGGGATGCTTAAGAAGCCGGCGGATCGGACGGGACCGGTGAAAGCTCTTTTAAAGAAAGTCGGAGGCAAGTTATTGGCTTTTTATGTGACAACTGGCGAAAACGACGTGGTTGTTATCAGCGAGGCACCGGACGGAACTGATGCGGTCGCCGTCGGCATGGCCGTCGCAGCCTCGGGCGCAGTTTCCAAGGTCGAGACTGTTCGCGCATGGAAGGCCAAGGATTTTGTCGCGATTCAGAAAAAAGCTGCCAAACTTGCCGGAGCCTATTCACCCCCGGGCAAGTGAGCGGGGAATATGCGCGGAGGGCCTGTAAGCCGGATCTTGTTCCGGAGTTACCCCCTTCGATGACCATTCCTCTAGGCCGTGCATTGCTGCGCGGCTCAAGCTGCCAACCCGGTCCCTCTGGGCCAAGACAGGCTTAGCGGCGGTATCGGCGGGCGCCGACCGGCCCGCGCGGGGACCCTATTTGGCATTGCTCCCGGTGGGGCTTGCCGTGCCACCGCTGTTGCCAGCGGCGCGGTGGGCTCTTACCCCACCGTTTCACCCTTACCACACGCGTGTGGCGGTCTGATTTCTGTGGCGCTTTCCGTCGGGTTACCCCGCCCGGGCATTACCCGGCACCGTTGTCTTGTGGAGTCCGGACTTTCCTCTCGGGCCTTGCGACCCCAGCGGCCATCCGGCCCTCCGCGCGTGGGCTGGTTAGGCTTTGGGCCAGGCGGCGTCAAGGGTGGATTGGTTGGTAGAAGGGGCCAGCCCCTTCTTGGCCTACGGCCAATTCAACCCCGAGGTGTTTTTGGCCAGATGAAGGACGGATCAGGTCCTAGGGGATAAGCGCGGCAAAATCGGCAGGGTGCAAGGGGCCTGTTGCACTTGGACGGTGACGCAGGCGCACAGTTGCCAGCAGCGTATCGTCGTCGGTTTGGGCAGTATAGCCTGCGGCGCGGGCAGCAGCGCGGAACGCGTCTTGTGTGAGGTTTTGTGGGCAATCGCCTGCGCCCGATTGGGCGGCAAGGGCTTGGTGTTCCAGCCGAGACCAAGGAAAGCGCGGGCCGGGGTCGATCTTGCGACCCGGAGCCATGTCGGAATGACCGAGCACGCCGGATGGCGGGATTTTCCAGCGCGACAAAATTGCGAGCAGAAGGGTTTCGAGTGTCACCAGTTGCGGCTCGGAAAAGGGGTGGTCGCCGCGATTGTCCAGCTCGATCCCGATCGAGCGCGAGTTGATGTCAGTTTGGCCGCGCCACTCACCTGCCCCGGCGTGCCAGGCACGGTCTTCTTCGCGCACCATCTGCCAGAGCGTGCCGCCACAACCGATCAGGTAGTGGGCGGACACCTCATATTGCGGGTCGCAGAGGCGATCCAACGCTGCCTGGGCGCTGTTCATTGCGGTATAGTGCAGAACGACCAGCGACGGCACCAACCCGTCCCTGCGTGAGCCGAAATTGGGGGAAGGGTGCCAGATCGGAGTCAGGTCAGTTGTTGACGGCACTGCGAAACGCGCTGGGGTTCCAGCCGCAGGCATACCCGTCTCCGTCTGGGTCCAACCCCTTACGGTCGCGCTGCGGGCCACCATTGGATAGGAACTCGATCTGTGCTTGATCCGCCGACGGGAATTTTGCGCAATTTCTTTGCGCCTTGGCCTGTAGGTTGAACCCTGCCCGACTATAGAGCTGCGTACCAACCGGATTTGAAGTGCTTAACGCGTATTGCACAATGTTGGGCTGTCCATCAGTGCCCCGCTGAGGGATCGCTGTTGGGGCAACCACCTCGTAGGTTTGACGATTCTGTTCGATCCGTGCCGCATCTGACTCGATGGATCGGCGGTCAGATACAGCCCCAAAATCCTGCTCATCCGAGATGGCGTTGTTGCTCGGAAGCTCTGTCGCAACCGGAGCGGTCAAAGGTGCACCAGAGGCAGAAGTACTAGCCAATGCCGCCGCAGTAGCAGAGGCCAGGTCTGCGTTGTCTCCCGATGGGGGCAGTGCTGTACCCGGCGCGCCAAGCGCCTGCTCTGACACGTCTACTGGGCCGACCAGAGGGTTGCCCGTGTAGCCTTGGCCAGCCAATTGGGCCTCACGCTGCGCCTGATAAGACGGTGTATTGAAGTCGGTCCCCTGGATTGGGGCCACCGTGTTGCAGGCGGCCACAAACCCGATTGCGGGGATCAGAAACGTAAATCGCATCCGGCTGCTCCGTGTTGTCTTGCCTGCGCACAGACCTACCACCATTTGCCCGGCTTGGCCACAAACCCGGCGGCGTTTTCCAGCGCGTAGGCCGTGTTGAGCAAATCACCCTCTTCCCAAGGACGTCCGATCAACTGCAGACCCAACGGCAGGCCCTGTGCGTCCAGACCTGCCGGGACAGAGACACCGGGCAGGCCAGCAAGGTTCACGGTGACGGTGAAGACGTCGTTCAGATACATCTGCACCGGATCGGCTTCGGTCATCTCACCCAGCCCAAACGACGCTGACGGGGTGGCGGGCGTCAGGATTGCGTCGACACCTGCGGCAAAGACGTCTTCGAAGTCTTTCTTGATCAGGGTACGTACGCGGCGGGCGCGGTTGTAGTAGGCGTCGTAGAAGCCCGCCGACAGCACATAGGTGCCGACCATCACGCGGCGCTGAACTTCGTGACCGAAGCCTTCAGCGCGAGTTTTCTCGTACATTTCGGTGATGCCATCGCCCTGCGCCAGCGTGGCGCGGCGGCCATAGCGGACGCCGTCATAGCGCGCCAGATTCGAGGACGCCTCGGCCGGGGCAATCACATAGTACGCAGGCAGCGCGTATTTGGTGTGCGGCAGCGAGATATCGACGATCTCGGCCCCAGCAGCTTTGAGCATCTCAGCGCCATCCGCCCAGAGCTTTTCGATCTCGGCCGGCATACCGTCCATACGGTATTCCTTAGGGATGCCGATTTTCTTGCCCTTGATGTCGCCGGTCAGCATCGCCTCAAAGTTCGGCACAGCCAATTCGGCGCTGGTGGAATCCTTGGGGTCATGGCCACACATGGTTTCCAGCATGATCGCCGCATCGCGCACGTTCTTGGTCATAGGACCGGCCTGATCCAGCGAGGACGCAAAGGCCACAATGCCCCAGCGAGAGCAACGGCCGTAGGTCGGCTTGATGCCGGTGATGCCGGTAAACGCGGCGGGCTGACGGATCGAACCGCCAGTGTCGGTGCCGGTTGCGGCCAGACACAGGTCAGCCGCCACAGCAGACGCCGAGCCTCCCGACGAGCCGCCAGGTGTCAGTTGCGCGTCGTCATTGCCGCGCCGCCACGGGCTGACCGCGTTTCCGTAAACCGAGGTTTCGTTGGACGAGCCCATGGCGAATTCGTCCATGTTCAACTTGCCCAGCATAACAGCCCCGGCGTCGGCCAATTGCTGAGACACGGTGGATTCGTATTCGGGCTTGAAGCCTTCCAGAATCTTCGAGGCGGCCTGCGAAGGCACGCCTTTGGTGCAGAACAGATCCTTGATGCCGATCGGCAGACCGCACATGGCAGGCGCATCGCCTTCCTTGATCCGGGCATCCGCCGTCTTGGCGCGTTCCAGCGCGATCTCGGGCGTCTTGTGGACAAAAGCGTTCAGCGCGTCAGCGTCATCAATCGCTTTCAAGCAGGCTTCGGTCAGCTCGACCGAGGTTACGTCACCCTTGCGCAGCGCGTCGCGGGCCTCGGCCAGGCCCAGTTTGTTCAGATCGCTCATGTCTTACTCCACCACTTTGGGGACTGCGAAAAAGCCCTCGCGCGCGTCGGGGGCGTTGGCCAGAACCTTGTCCTGCTGGTTTCCGTCGGTGACCACATCCTCGCGCCGTTTCAGGCGCATCGGCTCGACCGAGACCATGGGCTCGACACCTTCAACATCTACTTCGTTCAGTTGCTCGATGAACCCAAGGATGGTGTTGAATTCGGATGCCAGCGCGGGCAGCGCGTCATCCTCGACCTTGATCCGGGCCAGTTTGGCCACCTTGGCGGCGGTGCTTTGGTCAATCGACATCGGAAAACCTCATATGCGTTAGGTGGCGTTTACCTGTCTGCCGCCCCGGTCGCAAGAGCGGCAGGGGGCGGATTTACCCGCCTTTCGCCCCGGCGACCCAAGCCGACTGCAAATGAAGCATACCCGCCATGCAAAAAATAAACCGATTAGTTCACTTTGCCTCTTGAAAAACTAAACTGAACTGTTCACTTCATACTCACGGAAACGCACAATCGGAGTAAGACGATGAAAACGTTCATGACCGCCCTTGTACTGACCTCGACCCTTCTGGCAGCGCAGGCACAGGCATTCGGGCCGACCATGGGCAGCCTGACCCGCGACCTGACCTTCCCCGAAACGGTCTCGGAACCTGTCTCTCAAGATAAAACGAAGGTCGGTAAGTGATGTGACCCCCTTCGTCCGGGTCGGGTCCTCCTCTCCCCGACCCGGATTTTATACAATCGCCTGCTGCGCTTAATCTGACGACACGCTAGGATGGACACAAAGTCAGCCATTCGACGGAGCACAAGATGAACCCGCGCAAACAAGCAGTTCTGGACGCGATTGACGCGGCCAACGCACAAGACCCCAATCTGGAAGATGGCCAACCTGCCGCCCTGCTCTACGGTCAGCGCATGACCGCCGAGTTGGACCGGCTGTTTCCAAACGCCTCGGACCCACTGCAAATCGCGGCGCGCGGTCAGCATGTGGAACGTTGGAAGCTTGCGCGCAGTGAATACCCCGAAGGTCGTGCGGGCTATCTGGCATGGCGCAAAGCGCAAGCGGTTCATCACGCTGAAGTCGTCGCCGGGTTGATGGAGCTTAGTGAATATGGCGCCGGCGACATCGAAGCGGCTGAGCGAATGCTGCGCAAACAGGGCATCAAGCGCGACGACGAGGTTCAGGCGCTGGAAGATGTGATCTGTTTCGTGTTTCTAAAGTGGTATTTTGCACCCTTCGCCGCAAAGCACTCTGCCGAGAAAATCCAAAGCATCGTCGAAAAGACCGCCCGTAAGATGTCTGACGAGGGTCGCACGCGGGTATTGACGGAATTTGACCTACCCAAAGAGCTTGCCGCCGCTTTCGAAAACTAACGTAGACGTATCATGTACCTGCGATAGACCTCGATCATCCAGCCCAGCATGGTCGCATTCAGGATGTGCCACACGAAATGTGTACCCAACGGCAGATGGCCGCAGATCGGTTCATCCAGCGCCCGGAATGTAATTGAGGCGATCAGGATTATCGCGCCGATGGCCAGCCCTTTGGCCGTTTCCGGAACGCGCGTGCGCAACAAGAAAGCGTAGATCAGGATCAGCAACGGGACCGGCGCATAGGCCGCCGACCCGCCGAGACCCGGCACGAGTTGGAACACAGGTATGGTCGCGGCTGCATACGGGATAAACAACGCCGTAGCGATGGCGGCAAAAAGCGGCCGCATCTGCCAGACATCACGGTTGATCGCGAAAATGTAGACCAGAATATACAGCAGGATAGGCGCGACATCCGCCAGCGCCGCCCAGACCTGTGCATGTGTGTGGAACAGATAGCTGCCCACGCCGATCGCAGCCAGAATCGCCACCAGGGCTACGGCCAGCGGCATCCCCTGCCCCCGAACGCGCATCCACATAATCAACGCGGCAACCAGAAAGGCCGCGTTCGTGACCGCATTTATCGGCTCGGCCCAATAAGCGGGCGACAACCGTTCGCAATACCCGTCAATTTCCTGAAACCAGTCCATGAATTTTTACATAGCCGATGCTAGGTTGAAGCCAACAGACTGATTGGGAGGTTTTTTCATGAATATCATCTGGCTGGGTCACGGCAGCTTTCGCATCGAGACCGAAGGGCAAGTGTTGCTGATCGACCCGTGGCTGACCGGAAACCCGGTTTTGCCCGAAGACCAGCACGACGCAGCCCTTGAGGGGGCAACTCACATCCTGTTGACGCACACACATTTCGACCATGTCGCGGATGTTGTGTCACTGGCCAAGCACCTTAAGGTTCCAGTCGTCGGCCAATACGATTTGATGGGGTATTGGAGCGAATCCGAAGGGATCGAAACCGTGGGCTTCAACAAAGGTGGCACGGTAAACCTGAACGGCGTGATGGTGTCGATGGTTCCCGCGTCGCACAGCTCGACCTTCTCTACGCCCGATGGTTTGCGCACCGGTGGCAGCGAAGTTGGGTTCATGATCGCGGGTAATGGGCACATGCTATATGTGTCTGGGGATACTGACATAATGGCCGACATGGACTGGATGGGCGACTACTACAAACCCGATATCGGCATCCTGTCGGCGGGCGGGCATTTCACCATGGATATGAAGGGGGCTACATACGCTGCCAAGCGGTATTTCAATTTCAAAACCGTGATTCCATGCCACTACAAAACATTCCCGATCCTGGAACAATCCGCGCAAATGCTGATCGACAGGCTGCCCGGCGTAAATGTGATCGAGCCCGTGGTGATGCAGCCGATCAAACTATAGCGCACGAATGAGCCAAGGCATCGTTCCTTCTCCCGAATTGATCGCCGTTGTCAGACGGTGGAACGATGCCGTACGCCTCAAGGACCGCGCGACCTTGGTCAATATGCTCTCGTCTTCTGAGCATCTGCGGTATCAAGGATCAGCGGAAAACGAAGAGTGGTCGGGGCAAGTTTTCCGCCGAGGGTTTGCCGATCACACGAAAGAAATCCCCGACTTTGAGTGGGATGAACACTCCCTGGAAGCGTTTGAATGCGGCAACGCGGGCTGGGCGCATTGCACCGCGACATTGACCTTTGCCTCGAATGGAAAGTCTGCATTTCACCGGTTTACATTTGTTTTGCATCTTGAGGACGGCGTTTGGAAAGTCGTGCAGGCGCATGTGTCCAATCCCACCTCGAACATGGAAAAAATCGGGATCGAGCACACTGCGCTGAACGCCCTGATCGACGCAGCGCGTCACGAATTTCATCATGACCAGACCGAAGGCACCGCTTCGGTCATGTTTACTGACATCGCGAATTCGTCGGTGATCACCCGGCGATTGGGTGATCGCAGATGGGCAGAGGTTATTGCGGACCATTTTGCCCTGACCTCGCAGATGATCGAGGCGAATCGCGGCCGGATGATCAAATCGCTTGGAGACGGAACCATGTCGATTTTCGCCTCTCCTCAAAACGCGTTAAGGGCGGCGATCGAAATCCAGAGCCGAAACGCGGCAGCAGCTTCCGACGCCCCATTTGGGCTGCGGATCGGCATTCACACCGGAGATGTCATACAGCGGAACGAGGATTTTTTCGGATCGGTCGTCAACAAGGCAGCCCGCGTCACCGATATCAGCGGGCCAAACGAAATTCACGTCACTGACGTAACGCGCCTTTTGGTCGGGGCAGAGGATAACTTAGTATTCAGACCACCTGCGTCAGTTTCGCTGAAAGGATTCGGCGGGCAGCAAGTTGTCTATCAACTGGATTGGTCTGCGAATTGAAGTAAAGATCAAGTTATTTTTGCTCTCTTTTTTCAGCAAAAAACCGGCGCAACAGATCTTCACACTCGGCCGCAGCAATACCGTCGAATACTTCGGGCTTGTGATGCGCTTGTGGATGCGAAAACACCCGCGCGCCATGCGCCACGCCGCCCGATTTGGGATCGGCTGCACCATAATACACCCGACGTATACGCGCAGCAGACAAGGCCGCAGCACACATCGCGCAGGGCTCCAACGTGACGTACAAGTCATGCTCGGGCAGACGTTCGGACCCAGCCCCGGCACAGGCTACGCGCAAAGCGAGTATCTCGGCATGTGCAGTCGGGTCATTCAGTTCTCGTGTTCGGTTTCCCGTTGCTGCAACCACCCGGCCACCCTGCACAATGACGGCGCCCACGGGAACCTCGCCGCGTTCGGCCGCCGCGCGCGCCTGATCTATCGCGATATTCATGTAAGACCTGAATGCCATGCCCCTGACTGCATCAGAAACCTGTCTTTCGCAAGGCGGCGGGATGCGCTATGGGCTGCGGATGACACAAACCCCTCCTCCCGGCGACCGGATCGCCAAAGTGCTTGCCCGCGCGGGTGTCGCCTCGCGCCGTGAAGCCGAACGCATGATCGAAGCTGGCCGCGTGACCGTAAATGGCAAGGCCATCACCAGCCCCGCCCTGAACGTCACCGGCAAAGACAGTATCACCGTTGACGGCAAGCCGGTGTCCGAGCCCGAACCCTCGCGCCTTTGGCTGTATCACAAGCCCCCTGGTCTGGTGACGACGACGCGGGACGAAAAGGGCCGCGCGACGATCTTCGACAACCTGCCCGAGGACATGCCCCGAGTCATGAGCGTCGGGCGGTTGGACCTAAATTCCGAAGGGTTGCTGCTGTTAACCAATGATGGCGGCATCAAGCGCAAGCTGGAGCTGCCCTCGACCGGATGGCTGCGCAAATACCGCGTGCGGGTGAATGGCCGCCCCAAGGACGAGGATTTTGCCCCCTTGCGCAAAGGTCTGGTCATTGAAGGTGAGCGGTTTTTACCCATGGACGTCTCGCTGGACCGTCAACAGGGCGCGAACGCATGGCTGACCATCGGCTTGCGCGAAGGCAAGAACCGCGAAATTCGCCGCGCGATGGAGGATATCGGTTACGCCGTGAATCGCCTGCTTCGCGTATCCTATGGGCCGTTTCAACTGGGCAGCTTGAAGCCCGGCGAGGTCGAAGAAATTCGTCGCCGCGTGATGCGCGACCAATTGGGTTTGGACGCGGCCCCGGAAACGCAAGCCAAACCCAAGGCTCGACCGCAAAGAAAACGGGCACCGATCGGCAAGAAATCTCGCAAGTGACGCGGGTTAGGCAACCTTCCCCCTAGCGTACACGCCCCTCATGCCCTAAATTTTATGTGAGGATCGTCTTTTGGGGGCATCATGTCCGGAACCGGAGTGCAGAAACTGGCCTACGCGGCCCTGGTGGTGCTGTTGTTTGGCGTGTGCACCGGCCTTCTGGGGGGCTTGTAGACGCATGGCCAAACGCTATGGCGGAAAATATAGCCCACACGGTGAAGCCGACCCGACCGAACAGCCGTCGCGAGGTCAGTTCGACGGCGCCCGGGTAGAACCTGCAGGTGCCCGCGCCAACATTCTGTTCATCCCTCCCATACCATTGGTGTTTCTGTCGCTGAACGATGGCGCACTTGGCATGACCATTGGCCTGATTGCAGCGGCGCTGCTAACCGGCGCGGCGTTTCTTCTGCGCGAGGGTCTGCGCGCCGAAGCGGCTTATAACGCCCGTCGAACGGCGCGACGGCCCGCTATTCCGCGCAAGATCTTTGCCAGTGTTCTCACGGGGCTTGGCACGGCGTTGGCGTCTTACAGAGTGGAATTTCTGGACGCAGCAGCGGCGTCAGACGCCGGTATCATCGCGCCTGTTCTGTTTGGTCTCGCTGCCGCGGCGCTGCATTCCGTGTCTTTCGGACTGGATCCGATGAAAGACAAGGGAATGGAGGGCATCGACACCTTTCAACAGGACCGCGTGGCCCGCGTGATCGAAGATGCCGAGACCCATCTGGCCGAGATGACGGATGCAATCAAACGCGCAGGCGACCGACAGATCGAGGCCCGCGTTGAACGATTTCAGGACACTGCGCGCGAGTTATTTCGTACGGTCGAAGAGGACCCGCGCGATCTCGCGGGTGCGCGCAAATACCTGACCGTCTATCTGCAAGGTGCACGTGATGCGACCGTCAAATTCTCGGATGTCTATGCCCGCACGCGGGACGCACAAGCCCTTGCCGGTTACTCGGAATTGCTAGACGATTTGGAGCAGAATTTCGCGGCTCGAACCCGCAAGATGCTATTGGATGACCGCAGTGATCTGACGGTTGAAATTGACGTGTTGCGCGAACGGTTGCAGCGCGAAGGCGTCCGGTTGGACTGACCGGCCACTATTGCAAGAGAGGATTTCCCCATGTCCGACGAAATCAAGAATAAGGCGGTCGAAGCCGAGACGATGGTGCAGGAAGTTACTGCAGTTGCCCTTCCCGACCCCACCGCCGAGGTCATCTCGCTGGAGGATGCCGACGAGCCTGTCAGTGCCGAAATTCGCAAGCGGATGGAAGAGATCGACATGGACAACACCAACTCGATCGTCGCGTTCGGATCTTCGGCGCAAGCCGAACTGCAGGAAATAAGCCAAGCCATGTTGGCCGACGTACGCAACAAGGATGTTGGACCAGCCGGAGACAGCCTGCGCAACATCGTGACCACCATTCGCGGTTTCTCGGTCAGCGAGCTGGACGTACGGCGCGAACGAAGCTGGTGGGAAAAACTAATGGGCCGCGCGGCGCCATTTGCCAAGTTCACCGCGCAATACGAACAAGTACAGGGCCAGATAGACCGCATTACTGACGATTTGTTGGCGCATGAGCATACGCTGCTGAAAGACATCAAATCGCTGGATATGCTCTATGAAAAGACGCTGGGTTTTTACGATGAGCTGGCGCTGTATATCGCGGCGGGTGAGGAAAAGCTGACCGAACTGGACAGCCACGATATTCCCGAAAAAGAGGCCGCCGTTCAGGCCGCCCCCGAAGATGATCAGGTCATGAAAGCGCAGGAATTGCGCGACCTGCGCGCCGCGCGGGATGATTTGGAACGCCGCGTGCATGACCTGAAACTGACCCGACAGGTGACGATGCAGTCGCTGCCCTCAATCCGCTTGGTACAGGAAAACGACAAGTCGCTGGTGACCAAGATCAATTCGACATTGGTGAACACCGTACCGCTGTGGGAAACCCAACTGGCGCAGGCGGTTACTATCCAGCGCAGTGCCGAGGCTGCCTCGGCCGTTCGTGAGGCCAACGACCTGACGAATGAGTTGCTGACCTCGAACGCGGCCAATCTGCGGCAGTCGAACAAGATGATCCGCGAAGAGATGGAGCGCGGCGTGTTCGACATCGAAGCTGTAAAACAGGCCAATGCTGATCTGATCGGAACGATCAATGAAAGCCTTGCTATTGCCGATGAGGGCAAAGCCAAACGTGCGGCCGCCGAAGAAGAGCTTCAGAAGATGGAGGCCGAGCTGCGCGACACGCTGGCCGCTGCCAAGGCCCGCAAGGACGGCATCGGCGACAATTCCGGCACCGCTGTTCCGGACTGATACGGTGGCAGGACTAAGGACACTCAGATATGCGTTGGGGTGCGTTGCGCTTTGGGCCTTGGCCAGTTGCGACGAAACCCTGACCGCGTCTGCAGTGCCTGAACCCCGCCCTGCGCCGGCAACGCCCGCGCCCAACGCATATGTCGCGCCCTCGGCCGCCAGTCAGGATCTTGCGCGGTTTTACCAGCGGGTCGAGCGCGATCTGGTCACGCGCGGCCTGCTGCGCACAGATGGCGGGGGGCCAGATACGCCCTACGACGCCAGCGACCTTGAGCGCAATTTCGACGTGATTGCGTTTTACAACGAGTATCCCGACCACGCCGTCACCGCGACGACGTACAGCACCGAGGGGCAACTCAGCCGCTGGACCACCCCGGTTCGTGTCCAAATTGAGTTTGCGCCCACCGTGGAACCACAGTTGCGCGAACAGGATACCGCTCAGGTCAACGCCTACACCGAAAGGTTAGCGAGACTTACCAGCCACCCGATTTCTGTCGTCACAAGAAAACCGAATTTTCATGTCTTTTTTGCAGGCAAAGACGACAGCGCATACGTGGTGTCACGCCTCAAGGAGCTCGCGCCGGGGATCAGCCAACCGGTCATTGAACTGGTCGCAAACCCTCGGGCCAATATTGATTGCTTTGTAATTGCGTCCCCCACTAACCGGGCGCCGAACCAGTTCGTGCGGGCCGTGGTACTCATCCGAACGGAATTGCCGGACCTGCTGCGCCGCAGTTGCATCCATGAAGAAATGGCGCAGGGTCTTGGCCTGTCCAACGACAGTCCGGCCGCACGGCCTTCGATCTTTAACGACGATGACGAGTTTGCTCTGCTGACCAGCCATGACGAGAAACTGCTTTCAATGCTTTACGATCCGCGCCTGCAACCGGGCGTGACGGCACAGGATGCCCGCCCCGTGGTGCGGATACTGGCACGTGAATTGATGGGCCAGCCGCTATAGGCCCAAGGATAAGGAGGCCCCAATGGGTATTTTCGATTTTCTGACCGGAGAATTCATCGACGTCATTCACTGGGTCGACGACACCCGTGACACAATGGTCTGGCGGTTCGAGCGCGAAGGCCATGCGATCAAATACGGTGCCAAGCTGACCGTGCGCGAAGGTCAGGCCGCCGTTTTTGTGCATGAAGGGCAACTGGCGGATGTGTTCACGCCGGGCCTTTATATGCTTGAAACCAACAACATGCCGATCCTGACGACCCTGCAGCATTGGGATCACGGTTTTCAGTCTCCGTTCAAATCCGAGGTCTATTTCGTCAACACGACCCGGTTCAACGATCTGAAATGGGGCACCAAGAACCCGATCATGCTGCGCGATCCCGAATTTGGGCCAACCCGCATTCGGGCCTTTGGCACCTATACGGTGCGGGTGAAGGACGCCGCGAAGTTTCTGGTCGAGATCGTCGGCACCGATGGCGAATTCACCATGGATGAGATCAGCTTTCAGATCCGCAACATCATTGTGCAGGAATTCAGCCGCGTGATTGCGGGATCGGGCATTCCGGTTCTGGACATGGCGGCCAACACCGCCGATCTAGGCAAACTGATCGCGGCTGAGGTCTCGCCCGTGCTGGATGGGTACGGGTTGGAGATGCCTGAGTTTTACATCGAAAACATCTCATTGCCGCCGGCGGTCGAAGCGGCGCTGGATAAGCGCACATCTATGGGTCTGGCCGGTGATTTGGGCAAGTTCACCCAGTATTCTGCAGCCGAGGCGATGACCGCAGCCGCCAACAACCCCGGTCAGGGCGGTGGCATGGGCGCCGGTCTTGGTATGGGCATGGGAATGGCGATGGCGCAGCAGATGGCGAACATGGCAGCGGGTCAACCGAGCGGCCCGTGGGGCAGCTCCGCCCCCGCTGCCCCGCAAACAGTTGCACATGCGGCACCGCCGCCCCCGCCTCCGGTTGAGCATGTTTGGCATATCGCCGTCGACGGGCAGACCAGCGGGCCGTTTTCCAAGGCCAAGATGGGCCGAATGGCCACTGACGGAGAGCTAACCCGTGACACCCATGTCTGGACCGCCGGTCAGGACGGCTGGAAAAAGGCGGGCGAGGTGCAGGAACTGGCACAGCTGTTCACCATCCTGCCGCCACCGCCGCCGGGGGCGTAATCGGTGGCCGACGTCAAGGCGGAGTCTCCGTATTCTCAGCGCGATCTGGGATGTGCGGTGAAACTGTCTGCGCTGTTGGGCTGGGTGGGCGTTATCGGCGTACCGTTGTTTGCCAGCCTGAGCCGTGAAGCTCTGGACGTGGACTCTGTGTTCCTTGTGTTTTGGTACGCGTTGTTTGGCCTGCCAATATCGTTTTTTATTTGCTGGCTGTTGGTCAAACCCTTTCTGCGCTTCATGATGCGCCGCCGGATCAATTATATACGTGCGGCCATTTGGGGCGCAGGGATTGCGGTAAACCTCATCGCCATTCGACTGACCTTCAGGTTCTTCAGAAGCTGGCTAATGTCGCAGGATCCTAAAAGCACATCCAGCTATGGCGACGGGACTGACACCATCTCGATCAACGGTGTCTACACCGACTATGGTTGGTGGGTATTTGCAAAGAACTCTCTGAATTTCGTCGCAATCTGCATCCTCTCGGCCTTGGTTGTTCGTTTGATAATTGGCCCCGGGAGCAGCGCCACGAACACAGAGGCCAAGCTATGACAGAAGAACACCGTTTCCCCTGTGACCAATGCGGCGCGGATTACCGTTTCAACCCGGGCGATGGCACTTTGACCTGCGACCATTGCGGCCATTCGGAACCCATCGGCGCAGGTCCGTGGGGCGGGGCCAGCCTGAAAGAGCTGGATTTCGACACCGCCATCGCCGACCGGCTGCCCGATACCGAGATCGAGGAAACGCGCGTTCTTTCTTGTCCCAATTGTGCGGCCCAGGTCGAATTCGACCCAGCCACCCATGCCGCAGAATGCCCATTCTGCGCCACGCCCGTGGTGACGGATACCGGAGTCAACCGGCACATCAAGCCGCGCGGCGTGCTGCCTTTTGCGCTGGATGAGCGGGCTGCGCATAAGGCGATGGGCGATTGGTTGGGCCGGCTGTGGTTTGCGCCTAACGGGCTCAAGGACTATGCCCGCAAGGGCCGGAAAATGCAGGGTATCTATGTGCCCTACTGGACCTTTGATGCCAACACCCAGTCCAGCTACCGAGGTGAGCGCGGCACGGTCTATTACGAAACCCGCACTGTCATGCGCGATGGCAAGCGGGTGCAACAGCAGGTTCCCAAAGTGCGATGGTCGCCCAAATCCGGGCGGGTGGCGCGTTTCTTTGACGATGTGCTGGTGCTGGCCTCTCGGTCCTTACCCAAAACCTATACCGACGCGTTGGAGCCTTGGGATCTGCCTGCGCTGGAACCCTATCAGCCCGAATATCTGGCCGGGTTCCGGGCCGAGGCGTACTCGGTCGAGCTGAAGGAAGGTTATACCGAGGCGCGCGGCCATATGGCCCGCGTGATCGAGCGGGACGTGCGCTTTGATATAGGCGGCGACCGTCAGCGCATACACGCGATTGATACCGATGTGCGGAATGTCACCTTCAAACACATCCTGTTGCCCGTCTGGATGGCGGCCTACAAGTATCGCGGCCAGACCTATCGGTTCGTGGTGAATGGCCGCACGGGACGGGTACAGGGCGAACGCCCCTGGTCTGCTATCAAGATCACCATCGCCGTTGCGCTTGGTTTGCTGTTTGCCGCGGGGGTTGGCTATCTGATCGCGACCGGTCAGCAATAGACAGACACACTACCCGCCGGATAACTGCTTGAACATCCTTTGGTCAGACGCCATCCTGCGCGTCGTCAACGCCGAGGGGAGAGGCCAGTGTGACGCTATCCGAATTGAACAAATTGCTGGACGAGCGCCATTCCTGTCGCGCTTTTCGCCCTGATCCGATTCCGAAAGACCAGATCGAGCAAATACTGACAAGCGCGGCACGTGTGCCAAGTTGGTGCAACGCACAGCCATGGGATGTTATCGTTACCAGCGGTGCCCAAACCGATACCTTCCGAAAAACGCTACAAGAAGAGGCGACCACTGGCGCGCCTGCGCCTGATCTGCCCTTTCCGACGTCATATTCTGGCGTTTACAAGGACCGTCGCCGCGAATGTGGCTGGGCTTTATACGAAGCGGTGGGTGTTGAACGCGGAGACCGATCCGCCTCCGCAAAACAGATGATGCAGAACTTTACCCTTTTCGGTGCGCCTCATTGCGCGATTGTGTCCAGCCCAGCCGAGCTGGGCCCATATGGTGCAATGGATTGTGGCGGTTTTATCACCGCTTTTACGCTGGCGGCGCAGGCTGTGGGCGTGGCGACCATCCCGCAGGCAGCCGTGGCCAGCTACGGCCCATTCCTGCACCGGTTTTTCAACATCCCTGACGACCGGCTGATCCTTTGCGCAATTTCCTTCGGCTATGCGGATTCAGAGCATCCGGCAAATGGATTTCGTACAACACGCGCTGCACCAAGTGAATTTATCACCTGGGCCGATTAACTAAAGGAGCAGCACTTGCGGGCCGTTTTACAAAGAGTTTCCAAAGCCAAGGTCAGCGTAGATGGTGTTGTCGTTGGGCGGACCGGTCCCGGCCTGATGATTCTGGTTTGTGCCATGCAGGGCGATGACTTGGTTAAAGCAGAGCAGTTGGCGACCAAAATCGCAAAACTGCGAATTTTCAAGGACGACGCCGGCAAGATGAATCGGTCGGTTCAGGATATTGGGGGCTCGGCGCTTGTGATCAGCCAGTTCACGCTGGCGGCAGATACGACACGGGGAAACCGGCCAGGTTTCTCAGAAGCTGCCCCGCCTGAGATTGGCAAGCACCTGTACGAAGAATTCGCGCGCTTTCTGTACGCGCAAGGCATATCTGTCGAAACCGGGCAATTCGGTGCGGATATGGCCGTGGAACTGGTAAATGACGGGCCGGTCACAATCTGGGTGGAGAACTGATGAAGCAAACGCAAAAGGCAATACGCATCTGGCAAGCAGGCGTGGATGCCGTTGGCGGCCACGCCGCAACGCAGACAGCCCTTGGTGATATCCCAGCGCCCGACCAAATTCTGGCAGTGGGAAAACCTGCAGCGGCAATGGCCCTCGCCGCGCTTGAGCATTTCGGCCCGGTGCCAACCCTTGTCGTCACCAAGGACGATCACGGACGGGGCCTGCCTGATCATGTAACGGTGATCGAGGCGTCTCATCCTGTTCCTGACGCGCGCAGTCTGGACGGTGGGCGTGCGCTGCGACAAACCGTGGAAGGAATGGGAGCTTCGTCGCACCTGCTACTGCTCGTGTCAGGCGGCGCATCATCGCTGGCGGAAGATCTGGTACCGGGCCAGACGCTGGATGATCTTGAGCGATTGAACAAACGGCTTTTGTCCCAAGGGCTTGATATCACTGCGATGAATGTCGAACGTCGCAAGATATCCCGGATCAAGGGGGCCGGATTGCTGTCCCATTTCAAAGGACGCAAAGCAACGGTTCTGGCGATCTCGGATGTGCCTGGGGATGATCTGAGTGTCATCGGCTCGGGGATTGGAGCGCTCCCCGACGCCCGTGATTTCGAAGCATCGGCACAGATTGTGGCCTCAAACGCCCACGCCCGTGCGGCCGCTGTCCGACAGGCCGAAATCGAAGGCGCAGCGGTATTTGCCGATGAAGAAGCTTTGCACGACGATTTTCTTGCCGTGGCAGCGACCCTCGGCCCACGCCTGCGCGACATGCCAAAGGGAGTTATGATCTTTGGAGGCGAACCGACGGTTGTTCTGCCGGACGATCCGGGACGCGGCGGGCGCAATCAGGCGCTGGCGCTGGCATTGGCCAAGGAAATCGCTGGCGTCGAAGGGCTGACGGTGGTCGTAGGCGGCACTGACGGCACCGACGGTCCGACGCAGGCGGCAGGCGGTATTGTCGATGGAACCACTTGGGCAGACGGCGCAGAGCAAGCGCTTCAGAATGCCGACAGCGGCAGTTACCTTGAGCGTGCAGATGCTTTGTTGGTGACCGGCCCCACCGGAACAAACGTGATGGATCTGCTTGTCGCAATTCGCTCTTGAATTGACGATTTTTATCTCACCCGAAACGCACAAGACCACGAGACTGATCCGATGACTCATCCCTCCAATGCGCTGCGCGAGATCGAAGACCTGCCAGATATCGGTATTCACATGCCAGATGGGTGCCGCCTGTCTGCCCGCCTTTGGCGACCGGTGGATGCGCAGGACGATCCTGTCCCTGCCATTCTGGAGTTCCTGCCCTACCGCAAACGCGACGGCACCGCGACGCGCGATGCCCTGACACATCCTTGGTTCGCTAAGCGCGGTTACGCCTGCATCCGGGTCGATATGCGCGGAAATGGCGACAGCGAAGGGCTGATGGAGGACGAGTACACCCAACAAGAGTTGGACGACGCCGTCTCGACGATCCGGTGGCTGGCCGACCAACCCTGGTGCACGGGTCAAGTTGGGATGATGGGGATCAGCTGGGGCGGTTTCAATTCGTTGCAGGTCGCTGCAATGCAGCCCGAGGCCCTAAAGGCGATCATCACCCTCTGCTCAACCGCAGACCGCTATGCCGACGACATCCACTACAAGGGCGGTTGCCTGCTGAACGAAAACCTCGGCTGGGGGGCAACAATGTGGTCGTATTCGTCACGCGCTCCTGATCCGGCACTGCGCCCGAACTGGCGCGAACTATGGCTGGATCGACTGGAAAATGAACCATTCCTGCCGTCGGTCTGGCTGCGGCATCAGACTCGGGATGCCTATTGGCAGCACGGCTCGGTCTGCGAGGATTTCGGTGCTATCCGGGCCGCAACCCTCGCTGTCGGAGGATGGGGTGACGCCTATAAAAACACTGTTCCTCTGCTGGTCGAACAACTTGACGCCCCAGCCAAAGGGATCGTGGGACCATGGGTGCACAAGTATCCGCATTTCGCGATCCCCGAGCCCCGGATTGGCTTCCTGCAAGAGGCGCTGCGCTGGTGGGACCACTGGTTAAAAGGCCGAAATACCGGAGTGGACCAGGACCCGGATTACCGTGCCTATCTTATGGACGGCGTTCGCCCGCAACGTTGGTACACCGAACGTCCCGGCCGCTGGATCGCTGAAGAAAAGGGCGCGACCACGCACTTGCCTGTTCAGACGTTGGCGCTGACCGAGGACGGGTTGGGCGCGTCAGGCGCGTTGGACGCTCGCATCCGGTCGCCGCACACCTGCGGGATGGAAGGCGGCGAGTATTGCGCCATCTGGCTCGGCCCGGACATGCCCGGTGATCAGCGGAGGGACGACGCGTTGTCTGCTTGTTTCGACGGCGCAGTACTGTCCGATGATTTGGATATCGTTGGCGCACCTCGACTACGGCTTCGCGTCAGCGCCGACAAACCACAAGCACAGATTGCCGTGCGTCTGAACCACGTGCACCCCGACGGTGCGTCGACGCGTATCACCTATGGGGTCCTTAATCTGTCACACCGAGACAGCCACGCGACCCCGTCGGCCCTGACACCCAACGCACCCTTCGAGATAGAATTAGACCTCGACCATATCGCGTACCGCGTTCCCAAAGGGCATCATTTGCGTGTCGCAATCTCAAGCACTTACTGGCCGCTGATCTGGCCCTCGCCCGAGGCGACCGAGCTTCATATGACCAAGGGTGAGATCGATATCCCTCTTCGCCCGTCATCCGGGGACGAATGGGTGTTCGAACCCGCCGATTCTGAAACCCCTCGCGATGTCGACACTCTGCGTGCAGACAGCAACAAACGCCGTGTAGAAACAGACATGAACACGGGCGAAACGCACTTGATCATCGAAGATGATTTTGGGTTGATCACAGATAAACACCACGGTCTGACACACGGGGGCACGGCCACCGAAAAATGGTCTATTCACCCCGAAGATCCGCTTTCAGCGCGCGGTCAATGTGTTTGGACACAGGAAATGCGCCGGGATGACATTCACCTGCGCACCGTGACCACTTGTGAAATGTGGTCGGATATCAATACCTTTTACCTGAAAGCCAAACTGACCGCCTATGAGGGCGAGACAGAGGTATTTTCAAAGGAAACGGAGGATTCGATCCCGCGCGAGCAGATGTGACTCAGTGCGATGCAAATGTATGACAATAAAACTTGCCCGGTGGGCAAAAATCAGCCAACTTTGACTCATGCGTCAATAAAAAGCCCGCGCAAGGGCTGGAATCCAATCAACTGGGAGATCTTTGGATGAACGAACAACTCACTCACATGACCAAACAGGTCACAGCCGGGAAACTGACCCGCCGCGAATTTATGGGAAAAGCGGCAGCATTGGGTGTTTCGGCAGCGATGGCCAGCACCATGTTTGCAGATGCAGCTCGCGCAGCGGGACCAAAAAAGGGCGGCGATCTTAAGCTGGGCCTTCAGGGCGGCGAATCCACCAACTCGCTTGACCCGGCAACCTATGCCAGCTCGGTTCCGTTCGCGAACGGCAAGCAGTTCGGTGACACGCTGGTCGAGGTCGCGCCCGATGGCTCGATCGAGCCACGCGTCGCCGAAAGCGTTGAAGGCAGCGCGGACGCTAAGGTTTGGACTTTCAAATTGCGCCAAGGCGTGGAATTCCACAATGGCAAGACCATGACCAGCGAAGACGTGCTGAAAACCATGGAGCGCCATTCGAACGAAGACTCCAAGTCCGGTGCTCTGGGCATCATGAAGGGCATCGAGTCCATGAAGGCCGATGGCGAGTATTTCCAGGTCACACTGACCGAAGCGAATGCCGACCTTCCCTATTTGCTGGCCGACTACCACCTGATCATCCAGCCAGACGGCGGCATGGACAACCCCGGCGCCGGTATCGGCACCGGCCCCTACCAACTGGAGGTCGACGAGCCCGGCGTACGCCATGTGTTCAAGAAATTTGCCAACCACTGGAACAGTGATTTTGGCAACTTCGACAGCGTCGAAGTGGTTGTAATCAACGACGCAACCGCCCGTACAGCCGCATTGCAGTCGGGCCAGGTTCACGCGATCAACCGGGTCGAGCCCAAAGTGGCAGACCTGCTGGGCCGCGCACCCAACCTGACAGTGCATTCAACAGCTGGTCGTGGGCACTATGTGTTCATCATGCATTGCGACACCGCACCGTTCGACAACAACGAACTGCGTCTGGCACTGAAATATGCAATCAACCGTCAGGAACTGGTCGACAAGGTTCTTCGTGGTTATGGCTCGATCGGGAACGACATGCCGATCAACGCGGCATATCCTCTGTTCGATGGCTCGATCCCACAGCGTGAATTCAGCATCGAAAAAGCCGCCGAGCACTATAAGAAGTCCGGCCATGACGGATCGCCCATCATCTTGCGCGTCGCAGATGGTGCATTCCCGGGTGCCGTGGATGCCGCCGCTCTGTTCCAGCAGACCGCCGCTCAGGCCGGTATCCCGCTGGAAATCAAGCGTGAGCCCAACGATGGCTACTGGTCCGAAGTATGGAACGTTCAGCCCTTCTGCGCCTCGTATTGGGGTGGCCGTCCGGTTCAGGATCAGATGTACGCGACCGCGTATCTGTCGACCGCTGACTGGAACGACACGCGGTTCAAGGTTGCCAGCTTTGACGAAATGTTGTTCCAAGCCCGTGCCGAGCTGGACAATGACAAGCGCAAGAACATCTACAGCCAGATGGGCCAGATGGTCCGCGACGAAGGCGGCCTGATCTGCCCGATGTTCAACGACTTTGTCGAAGGCGTCAGCAACCAGCTGGAAGGTTGGGAGACCGACCCGACCCAAGAGCTGATGAACGGTCAGATGTCTCGTAAGATGTGGTTCGTCTGATACGGATCACGGACGAATGCATCCTATTCTGAAACTGGTTTCCCAGCGCCTGGCGCTGGGACTCCTATTGCTGCTCGGCGCTTCGGCCCTGATTTTTGGCCTGACCGAAGCCCTTCCCGGAGACGCCGCGCAAGCCGTCCTGGGGCAGTCCGCAACCCCTGAAGCTCTGGCTAACCTACGCGAAGAAATGGGTCTGAACCGCCCTGCCCTGACCCGCTATTTCGAATGGCTGGGTGGCATTGTGCAAGGCGATCTGGGCCAGTCCCTGACAAACAAGCTGGACATCGCCGAATCTGTTGGCGGCCGTCTGAACAACACTCTGTTCTTGGCGTTCTGGGCCGCGCTGGTTTCGGTTCCACTGGCCATTTTTCTGGGCCTGCTGGCAGTGCGCTACCGCAACCGGTGGCCGGACAAACTGATTTCGGCTGTCACGCTGACCACAATCTCGATCCCGGAATTCCTGATCGGCTATGTGCTGGTCTATTTCGTTGCCGTAAAACTGGGCATGTTCTCGCCGCTGGCAATGATCAATGACAGCATGTCACTTGGGCAAAAGCTGAACTCGATCGCACTGCCCGTCATGGTGCTGACCATGGTTGTCTTGGCGCATATGATGCGTATGACGCGCGCCGCTATTCTGAACGTGATGCAGTCGGCCTATGTCGAAACGGCTGAACTGAAGGGTCTGACCAACTTTAAAATCATCTACCGCCACGCGCTGCCCAATGCAGTCGCACCTATCGTCAATGTGGTGATGTTGAACCTGGCTTATCTGGTCGTCGGCGTTGTCGTGGTTGAGGTGGTGTTCGTCTATCCCGGCATGGGGCAGTACCTTGTGGACCACGTAACCAAGCGAGATGTGCCCGTGGTTCTGGCCTGCGGCGTGATCTTTGCCGCGATCTATATCGGACTAAACATGGTTGCAGATATCGTTGCCATTCTGGCCAACCCAAGGCTGAGGCATCCGAAATGAAGAACATCCCCATCTCTGCAATGATCGGGCTGGCCTTTACAGCCCTCTATTTTCTGATTGCTCTGCTGGCTCCTGTGCTGGCCCCATACGGTATGGCCGAGGTCGTGGGCGATGTCTGGGAACCGTCAAGTTCGCAGTTCTGGCTTGGGACCGACAATATCGGGCGCGACCTTCTCAGCCGCATGATCTATGGCGGACGCACAACGATCTTTATCGCGACGGCTGCGACGATCCTCAGCTTTGTGACCGGTTCGATCCTTGGATTTTTGGCCGCTGTTCTGGGGGGATGGGCCGATCAGGTCATGTCCCGAACAGTTGACCTGATCATGTCGATCCCGACGCTCATCAGCGCGCTGGTGGTGCTGGCGATGGTGCCAGTGACCATTCCGGTTCTGATCATCGTCATGGGTCTGTTGGATTCCACCCGCGTCTATCGCCTGGCTCGCGCGGTCGCGGTAGATATCGCCGTAATGGACTATGTCGAGGCCGCCAAGCTGCGCGGTGAGGGGCAGTCGTGGATCATCTTCCGCGAAATCCTTCCTAACGCTCTGTCGCCGCTGGTGGCGGAACTGGGCTTGCGTTTCATCTTTGCGGTTCTCTTCGTCTCGACACTGTCGTTCCTGGGGCTGGGCGTTCAGCCGCCACTGGCCGATTGGGGCGGGATCGTGAAAGAAAACAAGGACGGCATCGTCTATGGCATCGGCGCGGCGCTTTACCCCGCTGTGGCTATCGCGACGCTGGCAATCTCGGTCAACCTCGTGGCTGACTGGGTCCTGAACCGAACCACATCGCTGAAAGGAGGCCGGGGATGAGTGATACCCTTCTCAAGGTCCGCGACCTCAAGATCGGCGCGACCGTCTATCCGCCGGGCGAAAAGCCCCATGACATCGAAATCGTGCACGGGGTCAGCTTTGACCTTGAACGCGGCAAGGTGCTGGGGCTGATCGGTGAATCCGGGGCTGGCAAGTCCACCATCGGTCTGGCCTCAATGGCCTATGGTCGGGGCGGAGTTCAGATCACCGGAGGCGAGGTCTGGGTCAACGGGCGTGATATCCTGAAGACGTCCTATGGCGATATCCGCAAGCTGCGCGGGGGTGAGGTGACGTATGTGTCTCAGTCCGCTGCGGCGTCCTTTAACCCCGCCAAAAAGATCATGGATCAGGTGGTCGAGGCTGCGGTTGAACAGAAAAAATTCAGCCGCAAAGAGGCCGAGGCCCGCGCGCGCGAACTGTTCGCCAAGCTGGGTCTGCCCGACCCCGACAATATCGGCGAGCGCTATCCGCACCAGGTCTCGGGCGGTCAGCTACAGCGCTGCATGACGGCGCTGGCGCTATGCCCCGAGCCTGATCTGGTGGTGTTCGACGAACCCACTACGGCACTGGACGTGACCACGCAGATCGACGTTCTGATGGCCATCAAAGAGGCTATTGCAGATACCGGCGTTGCCGCGCTGTATATCACGCACGATCTGGCGGTCGTTGCGCAGGTCAGTGATGACATTATGGTTCTGCGCATGGGCAATACGGTCGAATACGGCACCACCGACCAGATCATCAACAACCCACAGGAAGAGTACACCAAGGCCCTGGTCTCCGTGCGTTCGATCGAACACGAGGAAAAGCAGGCCACACCTGAACCGGTGCTCAGCGTCGACGGCATCACCGCGCGTTACAAGGGGCTGAATTTCGATGTGCTGCACAACGTCAATGTCGAGCTTCATCCAGGGCAGACGCTGGCGGTTGTGGGTGAATCGGGTTCGGGCAAGTCCACGCTGGCGCGGGTGATCACCGGCCTGCTGCCGCCGCGCGATGGTGAGATCACGTTTGCCGGGCGCAAGCTGTCGCCCGACCTCAAGGGACGCACCCGCGAGGATCTGCGTGAATTGCAGATGATCTACCAGATGGCCGATGTTGCGATGAACCCTCGTCAAACCGTGGGCACCATCATCGGACGCCCGCTGGAGTTCTACTTCAACATGCGCGGCGCTGAAAAACGCAAGCGGATCGTGGAACTGCTGGACGAGATCGAGTTGGGCGAGAAGTTCATCGACCGTTATCCGGCGGAGCTGTCGGGCGGGCAGAAACAGCGTGTCTGTATCGCGCGGTCACTGGCGGCAAAGCCCAAGATGATCATCTGCGATGAGGTCACCTCGGCCCTCGACCCCTTGGTTGCGGATGGCATCCTGAAGCTGCTTCTGGACCTGCAAAAGATCGAGGATGTGGCCTATTTGTTCATCACTCACGATCTGGCGACGGTCCGCGCGATCAGCGACAGTATTGCAGTGATGTACCAGGGCCGTGTGGTCCGCTACGGCCCGAAATCGCAGGTTCTAAGCCCGCCGTTCGACGACTATACCGACCTTCTGCTCAGCTCGGTGCCCGAGATGCATCTGGGTTGGCTGGAAGAGGTTGTCGCCCACCGCAAGATGGAGAGCGCCGGGAACTGATCCCACGCAAAACAATCATAAAATCCCGACGCTTGTCACAAACAGGTGTCGGGATTTTGCTATTTGGGGCGGGAACAAGCTGCCCCTGCCCTGCGAATCTCGTAGGGTCGCCGAAAGACCCCATGAAAAGGCCGAACCATGGACCGCAAACTTCTTCTCATCATCCTTGACGGTGTCCCTTGGCGTAATTTCCGCCGCCTGTTCGGCAACCTCGAGGGTTGGGTCGACAGCGGCGAGGCGCGCGTGTGGAAACACCGCGCGGTGCTGCCGTCAATCTCAGCCAGTTGCTACGCTTCGATCCACACAGGTGTCTCACCGCAGGAACATGGCTGCACCGGCAATGGCAATGTCTTCCGCCTCGGTCACAAGGATGTGTTCAGCCAGGTACGCGAGGCCGGGGGCGTCACAGGGGCAGTCACTCATAGTTTTTGGTCGCAGTTCTTCAACCGCCATCCCTTCGACTACGTGCGCGACGTGGAATATGACGAACCCAACAGCAAGACGATCAACCACGGCCGGTTCCACACCATGACGGGCTACGGCAAAGCCAATCAGATGACGCCCTGCGATGTGGATCTGTTTGCCCAGCTCACCAACATGTGCCTTCGGTTCGGGCTGGATTACGGAATCCTGCACACTTGCACTCTGGACAGCATGGGGCACCGTTTTTTCCACGAAAGCGAAGAGATGGACCACGCTTGTTTTGTCATGGACGAAATGCTGGCCCCATTTATTCCCCGCTGGCGCCAGTTGGGGTACGAGGTTATCGTCACCGCCGACCACGGTCAGGACGACCGCGGCCACCACGGAGGGCGCAGTCCACTGCAACAGGAAACGGCGCTGTATTACTTCGGCGACGCGGAAGGCCCCGAGGCGGATACGGTCATAGACCAGCTTCAGTTGGCACCAACGATCCTGACGAGGATAGGCGCACCGGTGGCCGAGACCATGAAGGCGCAACCCTTTCTGAAGTGATCAGTCATAGGGCCAGATTTGCTGGCCCAGCGCTTCAATCGCGATCGAAATCCGCTCAAAACTATCTGCGGCACGTTTGACCGAGCTTCGTGCCCGCAGATAGCCATGCACCAGTCCCGCTTCGTTGATGCAATGTGCCTTCCCTCCGGCCTTTTTGATCCGTGCGCAATAGTCTGGCCCGTCATCCCGCAGCGGATCGCAATCCGCCGTCACAATCACTGTGGGCGGCAGCCCGGCGAAATCCGTATCCTGCAAAGGCGCGTAGGTCGGGTCACTTTGCGGAGGTGTGCCACCGCAACGCACCTTTTCGTAAAAGACTATGTCTTCTAACGTTAAAAGCGGCGCATGGGCATGTTCGATATATGACCCTTCGGAGCGGTCCCCGCCCAATCCCGGATAAATCAGAACCTGCCCCAGAATCCCATCCAGCCGACCCCTCGCGTGATGAGATACAGCGGCGACCAGATTGCCTCCGGCGCTGTCTCCGGCCAGAACAAGCGGGTCACCGAATTCACTCGCGGCCCATTGCACTGCGGTCCACGCATCCTGAAACTGCGCTGGATGCACATGTTCGGGGCAGAGCCGATAATCTACGGCAACAATTCGGTACCCAGTCTGCGCGCAAATTTCGGCGCAGACGTCATCGTGGCTGTCCAGTCCTCCGACAACAAACCCACCGCCGTGCAGATAGACGACCGTCCGCGTCGGATCACCGGCAGTGTAAATGCGAACAGGCACACCCTCGGCGTGCCTGTCTTCTGTTTCAACGCCCGCCGGGCGCGGTTGGCGAAAGTCGCGGCACATGGCGTCATACACGTTGCGCTGATCCGCGATGGACAGATCAACCGCATCATCTGGATAGCTTTCAGCGGTACGTCTTATGAACGCCCAAGTTTCTTCGTCGATCAGGCGTTCATAATCCATGTGTCCTCCGCAATCAGGCAGCCCATTCCCATGGCCGGGTGAATGAGCCCAGCACTTTACTGACATCGTCGTCCGAGGAACCGTTCGCGTCAAGCTGTGCGACCAAACCGCGTTTTTTATCATCAATCACCGAGACAACACGGGCCTCGACACCAGCTTTTTCCAGCGCACCGTTGTAGATACGGGTGATCGCCTGTTTGCGCAGTTCGGGTTTGAACACTTTTCCAACGGCGGTCTTCGGAAGTTCGTCCAAAATGGTCATGTGCTTGGGTTGTGCGGCGCGTTCGTGAACGTGGACGTCGCAGTATTCCATCAGTTCCTGTTCGGTGACCTTGGCCCCATCGACTAGTTCGACAAAGGCGCAAGGCACCTCTCCCGCATAGGCGTCGGGCTGACCGATGGCACCAGCGAATGCGACTGCCTCATGGCCCAGCAGGGCCTCTTCGATCTCAGCCGGGTCGATATTGTGACCTCCGCGAATGATCAGATCTTTGGCGCGGCCCGTAATCCACAGGTATCCGTCCTCGTCAAAGCGGCCCAGATCGCCTGTGCGCAGGTATTCGTCGAAATGATAAAGATCTACGTTCTTGTCGGCTTCGGTATAGGTATTGCCAGCGTAGACACCCGGGTTCGAAATACAGATCTCGCCGATCTCATTGGCAGCAGACTCGACCGGGCCGTCCGGGCTGTCGTTGAGGATTTTTACGTCCGTATAGGGGAACGGAATCCCGATCGAACCGATCTTTTTCTCACCATCCGTCGGGTTACACGACACCAGACAGGTTGCCTCGGTCAGGCCATAACCTTCGATGATCGTGACGCCCGTGGCCTCTTCAAAGCGGCGGAACAGCTCGACCGGCAGCGGGGCCGAGCCCGAGAACGCAGTTTTCACGCTTGAGATATCGGCATCTACAGGGCGCTGCATCTTGGCGGCAATCGCCGTTGGGACAGTGATGATAAATGTCACCTTCCAACGCTCGATCAGCTTCCAGAAATTATCGAACACGCCATCGCCGCGATAGCCTTGCGGCGTCGGGAATACCACATGCGCACCCGACGAAACTGCCGCCATCATGATCACATGTACGGCAAAGACGTGGAACATCGGAAGCGGGCACATAACAACGTCTTCGTCCGAGAACAGCAGCGTGTCGCCCAGCCAGCCGTTATAGATCATGCCCGAGTACTTGTGCTGCGCCACTTTGGGCATACCCGTTGTACCACCGGTGTGGAAATTGCAGGCGACGCGGTCTTCCTTACTGTCTTCGAAAGTCAGAGTGGTCGGCTGTTTGGCAAGCTCTTTACTGAAGCTTTTGTAATCCGCATGCGCCAGATGTTCCTTGTCGCCCATCTTGGGACGCAAAAGAGGCACGATCCATGACTTGGGCGGGGTCAAATAGCGGTTCAGATCAATTTCGAGGATTGTGTTGACCTTGGGCGCATGCCGCACGGCCTCTTCGACCTTTTGGGCCACATCCGTCTTGGGGAAGGATTTCAGCGTGACAACAACCTTGGCACCGGTTTCACGCAGGATGGCTGCAATCTGTTCGGGTTCAAGCAAAGGGTTGATCGGGTTGACGATACCTGCAACCGCGCCACCCATCATGGTGATCAGCGTCTCGTTACAGTTGGGTAGGATATAGGCGACTACGTCCTGTTCCCCGATACCTAACGACCGGAAGAGATTGGCGGCCTGATTGACCTTGCCCAGCAGGTCCGACCATGTCAGCGTCTCGGCCTTGTCTGTGGGACCAGAAAACAACTGAAAGCTGATCGCATTGTTGTTCGGAAACTTGGTCGCGGTTCGCGACAGTAACTGGTGGAATGTGACCGGAACGTCCCGATCCTCCCACGGCATTTCCTGTTCAAGTTCCTTCTTATCGTCGATGCCAACAAACGACATGCGTCTCCTCCCGTTTTATTTCGCACTCTGCGCGCGGCTTTTTCCATCACAGGATGGAAGTAAAACCACGCGGGTTCAAGCAACGGGTTAGAGAGGGCGGGGGTAAAAAACTAAATTACGCTACGGCGAAAATCCGTTTCCCCGACGTCATACTACTCGGCAGCTACACCATCGGTGAACTGCAACCGCGCCAGACGTGCATACAGACCATCCTGCGCCACCAGATCATCATGAGTACCTTGCGCCACAATTTGACCTGCATCCATCACTACGATCCGGTCCGCCTTTTTCACGGTGGCCAGCCGGTGTGCGACGATCAACGTGGTGCGTCCCGCACGCATCTGATCCACAGCACCCTGCACCGCCCGCTCGCTTTCCGCATCCAGCGCCGAGGTCGCCTCGTCCAGCAACAAAACCGGAGCGTCCCTCAAGATCGCGCGCGCGATGGCAATGCGCTGTTTCTGACCACCCGAAAGCATGACGCCCCGTTCGCCTACGAAACTGTCATAGCCTTCCGGCAATGCCGAAATGAAGTCATGCGCGGCCGCGGCGCGGGCGGCAGCCTCGACTTCGGCATCCGTTGCGTCCAATCGGCCAAAGCGGATGTTCTCACGGGCCGAAGCGGCAAAGATCGTGGGGTCTTGGGGGACCAGCGCCATGTGACGTCGAAATTCAGATCGGTCCAAGTCACGCAGGTTGACGCCATCCAGGCTTACCCCACCGGCATCCGGGTCGTAAAAACGTTGAATCATCTGAATGACAGTCGTTTTGCCCGCCCCCGAAGGCCCGACAAAGGCGACCGTTTCGCCCGGGCTGACTGTTAGAGTCATCTGATCCAGCGCGACCACATCCGGCCGCGCAGGATAGCGGAACGTGACGCCGTCGAACCTTATCTCGCCCCGCACGGGCGCGGGAAGGGCCTTGGCTTGCGTGGGGTCGTTCACAGTGTCCTGCGCGTTCAGCAATTCGACCAGACGCTCGGTTGCGCCGGCTGCACGTTGAAGTTCGCTCCAGATCTCTGACAAGGCCGCGACAGAGCCGGCCATGATGATCGAATAGATCACGAATTGGATCAAAACACCTTCGGTCATCACACCGTTGCGGACGTCATTCGCGCCCATCCACAAAACGCCCACGATGCCGGAGAAGACCAGAAAAATCACGATCACAGTCAAAACGGCACGGGTTTGGATACGGCGCAAAGAAACCTCATACGAAGTTTCCGTCATCTCTCCGAACTGGGCGCGGCTTGCCTGTTCGTGGGTAAAGGCCTGAACGGTCTGAACCGCACCCAGCGCTTCGCCTGCGTTTCCGGACGAGGCTGCGATCCAGTCCTGGTTTTCGCGGCTGATCACGCGCAACCGGCGCCCCAACACCAAAATCGGCACTACAACCAGCGGAATCAGCAACAAAACCATCGCGGTCAGCTTGGCCGAAGTCAGCAGCATCAGCACCAAACCGCCAATGAACATCAGCATGTTGCGCAACGCGATCGATACCGAAGAGCCCAGCACAGACTGGATCAACGTCGTGTCAGTGGTGATCCGGCTCAGGACTTCTCCGGTCATGATGCGTTCATAGAATTCGGGGCTCATCCCGATGACGCGGTCGAACACGGCCTTACGAATGTCGGCCACGACGCGCTCACCCAACCGTGTCACCAGTGCATAGCGAATACCTGTTCCGATGGCCAAGACACCGGCGATGCCCAGCGCAGCCAGAAAGTACCAATCCAGCAACTCGCCATCTTCGATACGGAAGTTGTCCACCACGCGGCGCACGGCCAACGGCAGAGTCAATGTCATGCTGGCCGTCAGGATCAATGCCAATGTCGCGCCGATCATCAACAGCTTATAGGGCTTCATAAACGGCCACAACGAGCCCAGAACGCCGATTTTTCTGGAACGCGCGCGCTCTTCGCTGGCGCCGGGCGCGGATTTTGCCGATGGACTGGCTGAGGCGTTTCTTGCCATGACTGGCCCTTACGTGGTGTTCGCGTTTATTTCAGCGCTTCTTGGCGATGACAGCGCGTGGGGTCAAGCTGCCATGGCAAAATCGAACACCAAACGGGCCTTTTGACGCAGAATTTTGGGGCTGACTTGGAGCGGGCGGCGGGAATCGAACCCGCTTCATCAGCTTGGAAGGCTGAGGTAATAGCCAGTATACGACGCCCGCTCAGCGGAGGTCGGTTTAAGCGATGCGTCAGATGGCGTCAAGCGTCCTTCGGTCGCTGTTTTCAAATTCAGCGCCGAAAAATCGCGCAGCCGACAAGTCCTGCCCAAGCAGTTCATTCAGTAGGAAACAACCACGTGCATTTTTCAAGGTTTGCACTGATCCGGATCATCTGATCGCGCTTCATCGACGGCCCATGCGTTTGCCCGATCAACTGGGCGGGATAGGTCGTGGCAGCTGTCAGAGCATCTGGCAAGGGAACACCCACCTGCGTCACCAGCACGCGGATGGCTGTCGTCAAATCCAGGTCGGCCCCAGCCAAAGTGCCATCCTCCAGAG
Organism: Ruegeria sp. D3; assembly: GCF_056534465.1. Classification (NCBI taxonomy): domain Bacteria; kingdom Pseudomonadati; phylum Pseudomonadota; class Alphaproteobacteria; order Rhodobacterales; family Roseobacteraceae; genus Ruegeria; species Ruegeria sp. D3. The sequence continues at coordinate 177,325 of NZ_JBQFPK010000004.1, read as the reverse complement.
TCAGTCGCCCATCGGTTCGCGTGATCCGACGACCTTCCAATCTGAACTCGGACAAATCAGTGCCTGCAACGGCCATTGCATCGCTAACCAGATAGATCTGGCCCGGGCCGGATTTTGCAGCCCACGCGGCTCGCATCGTTTCGGGATGGACGTGGATGCCGTCCGCAATAAGCCCGGCAGAAAGACCGCCGTTAGCAAGAGCAGAGCCAACCAAACCGGGCTCGCGGTTGCCCAATTGGCTCATGGCATTGAACAAATGGGTGACACAGCGTGCCCCGGCTGCTGCGTAACGTTGACAGGTCGCGAAATCTGCATCCGTGTGCCCAAGCGAGACAAGAATGCCCGCATCACTCAGCGCCCCAACTTGCTGTTCCGAGACCGTTTCAGGTGCCACAGTTACCTTAAGGCAAGGCAAATGCTGCACCGCCTCAAGCAACATGGAAAGGTCGGTATCAGACATGGGGCAAATCAGATCACCGTCATGCGCCCCCTTGCGGGTAACCGACAGATGGGGGCCTTCCAAATGCAATCCCGCGACACCCGGAACGCCCTCTTTCACTGACTGAATGGCCGCTCCGATCGCCGCCCGAGTCTTTTCGCTGGTATCCGTGATCAAAGTCGGCAGCAAAGCCGCGACTCCCAACCGGTGATGGGCCTGCGCGATCCGGCGGATCGTTTCGACCGAAGGGTCATCGTTCAGCATGACACCGTCGCCGCCATTCACCTGCAAGTCCACATAACCCGGACTGACGATATCTCCGTTCAGATCAATGTGATCCCCAACAGCCGCTACCTCTGCGTCAGCTACGATTTCCACACTCTGACCGCCGCTGAATACAAGCGAATGATCACTCAGCAACCGCTTGCCGTCAAAGATTGCACCGTTTCGAAAGATCACTCTGTCTGTTGTCATACCGTCTCGGTCACTTTCTTGAGGTGACGCGGCGCGTCCGGGTCAATGCCGCGCATACTGGCGACGGATTCGACCATAGAGTAAAACGCGGTGATCGTCGTGATCGGATCGGTGATCCAATGATCCGTACGCTCTACTGGCAACTGCTGCGCCCGCGTGACGCGATCCGTGGTGGCGAAGACTATGGCCCCCTTATCGGCCAGCGCGTCAGCGGCCTGCGCCGTGGTGTCCTCCGCGGCATCCCCAGCCGCAAAGACAATGGTTGGGAACCCGTCCTCGACGATTGAGACTGGTCCATGCAGCACCTCGGCAGCTGAATAGCTTTCTGCATGGATCTGACAGGTTTCCTTGATCTTCAACGCCGCTTCGCCCGATATGGCAAAAGATGGCCCCCTGCCCAAAGTAAACAGCGAACGCCCTGTAATCGTGGCCGCCGCTGCAGACCAGTCGCACTGTGCTGCGCGCTCCAACTGGGCGGGAAGCGCCCGTATCGCCCCCAACAGTTCAGCATCGCCCTTGACTTCGGCCAGCAACCACAACCCTGCCACCAGCGAAGTCACAAATGTCTTGGTGGCGGCGACGCTCAACTCGGGGCCGGCGTGCAGCGGCAGCATCGCATCCGCAACGTCTGCCAATCGCGATTCCGAGTTGTTGGTGATCGCCAGCGCAACAGCCCCTGATGACCGCAGCGAGCGCGTCAATCCGACAATATCGGGACTTTGGCCAGATTGAGACACCGACAGGCATACAGCGCCCCGCGCCATCAAGTCGGCCCCATAGATCGAACTAACCGACGGCCCAACCGAGGCCACAGGCAGCCCAAGCAATAGCTCGCTGGCATATTTCAGATAACTACACGCGTGGTCGGATGACCCGCGCGCCACCGTGATCAGGAACCGCGGGTCGGTTTCCCGGACCAGCGCGGCCGCGTTTTGAATACTGGCCGCGCCACTGCCTAGCAGCCGGTCAACCGCGGCAGGGATTTCCAAAATCTCCTGACGCATCTTGGATGTATTGTCGGACATCGGCCTTTGATCCTTCCGATTATAAACGCAGCTCGGCGACGAAGTCATAAGCGTCACCGCGATAGAGAGAGCGGGTCAATTCCGCGACCCGCCCGTTTTTGAGAAATGAGAGACGCTCGATGTTCAACCCTGCCGCCCCTTCCGGCACATCCAGCAACTCAGCCTCGCGCGCAGCAAGATTAAGTGCAGAGATTTTCTGGACCGCCCGAACGGGACGACGCCCCAACCCGTCCAGAACCTCATAGAGCGAGGTAGTCACCTCAATCGGGTTCGGCAGAATGTCCAACGGCAGTGCTGCCTTCTCAAGCGCCAGAGGGCGGCCGTCTGCCTCGCGCAGACGATAGATGCGGGCAATCTGCGCGCCTTCCGGCAAGTTCAGCGCAGCTATCTCTTGAGACGTCGCCGCAAATACGCCCCGCTCCAACCACTTTGACGTGGTCTGCATTCCGCGGCTCGACATGTCTTCGGTAAAAGACGTCAAATGTGTCAGCGATTGTTCGACCCGGGGCACGCGCTCGCGGATGAACGAGCCTGAACCCTGACGTTGTTCGATCACACCTTCCTGCACCAGCTCTTGAATAGCCTTTCGCACCGTGACCCGGGACAGATCAGTGATGTCCACCAATTCCCGCTCTGACGGAAGAGATGAATTCGGTGCAAGCACGCCCGTATCTATCCCTTCCTGAAGGCGGCGGCGCAGCTGAACATATCGTGGGCCGTTCTCGGGGCTCAGCCACGCTTCTGCGCGCAAGAAATCAGCAATGCTCATGAGCGCCCTCCTTTGCCAAGGCCAAGGCCCCGATCAGCGGTTCGCCATGTGCTGGTCTTAGCGCAGCTTGCATGTCTGCGGGCAGATAATCGGCATAATGCGGGCCAATTCCGCCTGTTAAACACAGGGTTAACCCCGCCTTCCACCCAAGGCGTTTCGCCATTCCACCGATGTAATCGGCACCTGCCCGCATGACCTGACGCGCAACCTGATCACCATCGGCGGCAGCGGCTGTGACCTGAGGTGCCAATGCGCCGAACGCCCCCGGCGCGGCCTGTCCCGCAAATTCGACAATTCCAGCAACACCGCCGAACTGGTTAGAAAACTCTTGCGTCAAGCTCGACTTCGCTTGGATCTGATCCACCGTGTGCAGCACTTCGGACAGCGCACGTCGACCGACCCATTGCGCGGATGCTTCGTCGCCTAAGATAGGCCCCCACCCTCCGGCAAGGCGGATGTCACCGTTGATCTGAACAGCCAGAAATGACCCGGTCCCGCAATGCGCGATTAGGCCATCTGAGGAACCCAATGCGCCCCTTACCGCTGCAGGTCGGTCATCCTCGATCCGCGCGTTGGGCATATCCAACGCCACTCGCAGTCGATCGGCGACGCTGTCACCCGTTACGCCGGCCAACCCGATAAAGGCGGGCCAGCGCACCAATTCTGCTACAGAGGTATCCAGCCCCGCTGCTAATTCAGACAAACCGGCAGCGATCTGACGAACCCCGCCCTCGAAATCCGTTGATACATTGGCCGCTCCGGTCTCGACCGAATGAACGACGCCACGGACCTCAGCAGCGACCCTGCATCGGGTTCCACCACCGTCAACGGCCAGAAACGCGGTGTTTTGAGACTCAGTCATGGCAATACCATTATAATACCTTTACTTCACTGGAAAGACCAAAATTCGGGCACAAATCGCAAATTCCTGGTGTTTAGCGCAAAAATATCCAAACATCGCTTGCAATAATAAAGTTATAGACAAGTGGTATTACATAGGTATTGTAAAAGGACTGTAAGGGGGATTCTCTTGACGCTGCCGTCGACTGAACAACTGCACATTGATGCCGCCCAACTTGACCGGAGCGATCTGGCCAACTCGGCCCGCGCCTTGGCCGCTGGTCAAATCGCTGCTGCGCAGGCTGTTGAGCGTGCGGCACCCGCGATCGCGCGAGGAGCTGCGGCAATGGCGGCAACACTCCGCACCAGAGGCGTGCTGCATTACGTCGCCGCCGGGTCATCTGGTTTGATGGCCGCAGCGGATGCGCAGGAACTGGGCGGTACATTCTCGATCCTTCCAAGTCACTTACGCATTCACATGGCAGGCGGCTTACCGACTGGTGTTGAAATGCCCGGCGATACAGAGGACTCGGACGTAGGACTTGCCGAAGCTCTGTCCGACTTAAAGCCTACCGATACCGTCATCGCGGTGTCGGCTAGCGGATCCACGCCCTATACTCTGACAGCGGGTGACATCGCGCGCGCCAAAAAGGCAACCTTGATCGGCATCGCCAATAACGCGGGAAGCCCTCTTCTTCAAACCGCTGACATACCAATTCTGCTCGCCACGCCACCCGAGTTGATCTCGGGCTCGACCCGCATGGGGGCTGGGACGGCGCAGAAGATCGCGCTCAATATGCTGTCTTCGCTCATGGCGCTTGATCTGGGGCATGTGCATGGCGGCATGATGGTGAATTTGCGCGCTGACAATCACAAGCTACGTGCGCGCGCGGCCGGGATCGTGGAACGGATTGCCAAGGTTGACACCGATGCAGCCCAGGCTGCGCTGGCGCAGACGAACGGCGACGTGAAACCCGCCATCCTGATCGCTGCCCTTGGCGTGTCAAAGGGCGACGCGGTGGCGCGGCTTAAAGAAGCCGACGGCATTCTGAGCACCGCACTAAACATGAATAACAACTGCTAACCAACTGGGAGAATGAAATGAAACGCACAAGTCTGAAGCTGGCTCTGCTGGGCTCAACCCTTATGGGTACGGCTGCCATGGCCGAAGATGTCACGCTGACCATCGAAAGCTGGCGCAACGATGACCTGACCCTGTGGCAGGATCAGATCATTCCTGCATTTGAGGCCGCAAACCCCGGCATCAAGGTACAATTCACGCCCTCGGCCCCCGCCGAATACAACGCTGTTTTGAACTCAAAACTGGACGCGGGCTCGGCTGGCGACCTGATCACGTGCCGTCCTTTTGACGCCTCTCTGGCGCTGTACGAAGCCGGGCACCTGACTGATCTGTCGGGCGTCGAGGCGATGGGCAATTTCTCGGATGTCGCCAAATCGGCGTGGCAGACCGATGATGGCGCGGTCAGTTTCTGTGTTCCGATGGCCTCGGTGATTCACGGGTTCATCTACAACAAAGACGCGTTCAACGAGCTTGGCATCGACGTGCCGACCACCGAGGATGAGTTCTTTGCCGCCCTCGACAAGATCAAGGAAGACGGCACCTATATCCCGATGGCGATGGGCACCAACGACCAGTGGGAAGCCGCCACCATGGGCTATAACAACATCGGCCCGAACTATTGGAAAGGTGAGGAAGGCCGTCAGGCGCTGATCAAAGGCGAGCAGAAGCTGACCGATGAGGCCTGGACCGCCCCTTACGCCACGCTGGCCCGCTGGGGTGAGTATCTGGGCGACGGGTATGAGGCGCAGACCTATCCCGACAGCCAGAACATCTTCACGCTGGGCCGTGCGGCAGTTTACCCTGCCGGGTCGTGGGAAATCTCTGGCTTCAACGCGCAGGCTGATTTCGAAATGGGCGCATTCAAGCCGCCGGTCCGCAATGCGGGCGACACCTGCTATATCTCGGATCACACCGATATCGGCATCGGCATGAACGCCGCCACCGAGAATCCCGAGGCGGCCGAAACTTTCCTGGCCTGGGTCGCAAGCCCAGAGTTCGCGGAAATCTTCGGCAACGCGCTGCCCGGCTTCTTCCCGCTGTCCAGCACGCCGGTTGAGCTGCAGGATCCGCTGGCCAAGGAAATCGTCGGCTGGCGTGATGAGTGTGAATCGACCATCCGCTCGACCTATCAAATCCTGTCGCGCGGCACGCCGAACCTTGAGAATGAGACCTGGGGCGCATCCGTTGCGGCTATCAAGGGTGCCAAATCGCCCGAAGAACTGGGCGCCGAACTGCAGGAAGGTCTTGCCTCCTGGTACGCTCCGCATCAGTAAGCTGATCCCTACCCGGGCGGAAACGCCCGCCCGGGTACACCCGACACCCCTTTGAAAGCTGACCCATGAATCGCCCCCGCTTCCGCTGGCATATCGTCGTGTTTCTGGCCCCAGCCGTGCTGGTCTATACGGCGGTGATGATTTTCCCGCTGTTCAACACGCTGCGGCTGGCGCTCTATTCCGAGGTGGATCAGAGCCGCGTGTTCGTTGGCTTGCAGAACTTTCAAACGCTGTTTTTCGATCCCATCTGGTCCGAGCAGTTCTGGAACGCTTTGGGCAACAACTTCTGGTTCTTCCTGATCCATATGCTTGTTCAAAACCCCATCGGGATCGCGCTGGCGGCGCTACTCAGCCACCCGCGCCTGAGGTTCTCGGCGCTCTATCGGTCGGCGATTTTCATCCCGACAATCCTGAGCTTTGTGATCGTTGGCTTTGCATGGAAACTGATCCTGTCGCCCATCTGGGGCATCGCGCCCTCGATGCTGGATGCTGTCGGCCTGAAATCCCTGTTCGCGCCGTGGCTGGGGAAAGAGGAATATGCGCTCACCACGCTGGCGCTGATCTCGGTCTGGCAATTTGTGGGCATCCCGATGATGCTGATCTATGCCGCCCTGCTGACCATCCCCGAGGAAATCCTTGAGGCCGGAGAGATCGACGGCATAACCGGGGCCTCGGCCTTCTGGAAGATCAAACTGCCGCTGATCCTGCCCTCGATCGGCATCATCTCGATCCTGACCTTTGTGGGCAACTTCAACGCGTTCGACCTGATCTATGCCGCCCAAGGCGCGCTGGCCGGGCCGGATTTCTCGACTGATATTCTGGGCACGTTCATGTACCGCACCTTCTTTGGCTTCCAGTTGCAATTGGGCGACCCGCATATGGGATCGGCCATCGCCGGGGCCATGTTCGCGATCATTCTGGTGGGAGTTTGCATCTACCTCTTCGGCATCCAGACCCGGATGCGCCGGTATCAATTGTGAGGGCGCTTAGATGAACAAAGCTCGCCATAACCCGCTGAATACCGCCGCGATGCACGGGGCGCTGATCCTCTACACGCTGATAGCCCTGTTCCCGGTTTTTGTGATCATCATCAACAGCTTCAAGTCCCGCCGCGCGATCTTCCGCGAGCCGCTGGCGCTGCCGAACGCCGACAGTTTCTCAATGATCGGGTATGAGACGGTAATGAAGCAGGGGGATTTCTTCCTCTACTTCCAGAACTCGATGATCGTCACCGTCGCGTCGCTGTTCTTCATCCTGCTGTTCGGGGCAATGGCGGCCTATGCGCTGTCTGAATATCAGTTCAAGGGCAACCTGCTGATGGGACTGTATCTGGCGTTGGGGATCATGATCCCGATCCGCATCGGCACCGTGGCGATCCTTGAGATGATGGTGGCGACCGGGCTGGTCAACACGCTCTGGGCGCTGATCCTGGTTTACACGGCGCAGGGGCTGCCGTTGGCGGTGTTCATCCTGTCGGAGTTCATGCGGCAGGTCAGTGACGATCTGAAGAACGCAGGCCGCATCGACGGGCTGTCGGAATACACGATCTTTTTCCGGCTGGTTCTGCCTCTGGTCCGGCCCGCGATGGCGACTGTGGCGGTGTTCAACATGATCCCGATCTGGAACGACCTGTGGTTCCCGCTGATCCTTGCCCCGGCTGAGGAAACCAAGACGCTCACGTTGGGCAGTCAGGTCTTTATCGGGCAGTTCGTCACCGACTGGAACGCGGTTCTGTCGGCCCTGTCGATGGCGATCCTGCCGGTGCTGGTTCTGTATGTCATCTTCTCGCGCCAATTGATCCGCGGCATCACATCCGGAGCTGTCAAATGACCAAAGTTCTGATCGCTGGCCTTGGCAATATGGGCCTCAGCCACGCGTTGGCCCATCACAACCACCCGGACGCGCAAATCGTGGGGCTGGTGAACCGGTCAGGCCGCGTAGACCACCCCGAGCTGGGCCAATACCCCGCCTATTCGGATTTCCACACCTCACTGGCCGAGACCAAACCCGATTTGGTGGTCGTCGCCACCTATTCCGACAGCCACGCCGATTTTGCCTGCGCCGCAATGGAGGCTGGCGCGCATGTGTTTGTCGAAAAGCCGCTGGCCACCAACGTGGCCGATGCACGGCGCGTGGTGGAAACCGCCACTCGTCTGAACCGCAAACTGGTGGTCGGCTATATCCTGCGCCATCACCCCTCGTGGATGCGCCTGATTGCCGAGGCGCGCGATCTGGGCGGACCGTATGTGTTCCGCCTGAACCTGAACCAGCAATCCTCGGGGGCGGAGTGGGAGACGCATAAGGCGTTAATGCAGACCACATCCCCCATCGTGGATTGTGGTGTGCATTATGTGGATGTGATGTGCCAGATCACCGATGCGCAGCCCGTCCGCGTGCATGGCATGGGCCTGCGCCTGTCGGATGAGATCGCCGAGGACATGTACAATTACGGCCAGTTTCAGGTAATTTTTGAGGACGGCTCGGTCGGCTGGTATGAGGCCGGGTGGGGCCCGATGATGTCCGAAACCGCGTTTTTCGTGAAAGACATCGTCTCGCCCAACGGCTCAGTCTCGATCACCGACGGCAACAAGGGCGCATCGGCGGATATTGACGGCCACACCAAGGTTGGCGGGCTGTTGATCCACACTCCGGGCGGCGACCGCACCGTCGAGATGCCCGATGAGCCCGGCCATCAGGAACTCTGTGACGCCGAACAAGCCTATATGCTGCGCGCCATCGCTGACGATATCGACCTGACGCGCCATATGAATGACGCCGTCCAATCCCTCGCCATTTGTCTGGCCGCAGATGAAAGCATCCGCACCGGCCAGCCCGTTTCGCTTAAGGAGTCCGCAACATGACTGCTCTGACCTTGACCAATGTGAACAAATCCTTTGGCGAGGTGCATGTCCTGAAAGACATCTCGCTTGAGGTGGAAGAAGGCGAGTTTGTCGTTTTCGTCGGCCCCTCGGGCTGTGGCAAATCCACCTTGCTGCGCGTGATCGCGGGGTTGGAGGATGCATCCTCGGGTGAGATCAATATCGACGGCCAGCAGGTCAATCTGGTGCCGCCGTCGAAACGTGGCATCGCGATGGTTTTTCAAAGCTATGCGCTCTATCCCCATCTGAACGTGCGCGGGAACATGACACTGGCGCTGAAACAAGAGAAGCAGCCCAAAGCGGTGATCGAGGAGCGCGTCGCCACTGCCAGCCGGATGCTGAACCTTGAGGAATATCTGGACCGTTATCCATCTGAGTTGTCCGGCGGTCAGCGCCAACGCGTCGCCATCGGGCGGGCCATCGTGCGCGAGCCGAAACTGTTCCTGTTTGACGAACCGCTTTCGAACCTCGACGCGGCGCTGCGGATGAACACGCGGATTGAGATCGCAAACCTGCACCGGGCACTGGATGCCTCGATGATCTATGTCACCCACGACCAGACCGAGGCGATGACGCTGGCCGACAAGATCGTCGTGCTGCGCGATGGGCGGGTCGAACAGATTGGCAGCCCGATGGAGCTGTATAACAACCCCGCCAACCAGTTTGTCGCGGGATTCCTTGGATCTCCTTCGATGAACTTCCTGCCCGAAAGCCTGCTGAATCAGGGGTCAGACACCCTTGGTATTCGGCCAGAGGATCTGTTTCTGTCTGACGACGGCCCTCTGTCAGCGCAGGTCAGCCATGTCGAAAAGCTGGGCGGTGATACCAACGTCATTGCGACCGTTCAGAACCATTCGGTGACGGCGCGCTTGTTCGGGCAACATGCAATATCCGAAGGCCAAGACCTGCGCCTTGGGTTCGCGCCCGAAAAAGCGTATCGGTTCAATGCCGATGGGCAGCGGCTGCGTTAACCCTATCACGGCGATGTGATCAATCAATTTTGATGATTGTAAAACCCTGTCTGCGTCGCGCAGGCAGGGCTTCGGCGCGATTTAGCGCAACAAAAATGAATCTATTTTCAGGTCGAAATACAGCGGCTTTAATGGCGCTGTTAAGAACCTGTCACAAAGACCTCTTAATCCCGTTCATCAACTTTCATTTTAGCCAGGAGCCATCCATGAAAGACGTCGACAACACCACACTTTCCGCAGACGACTGGGACGAGCTGCACTTCCCCCGCCCCGAGGAGAACGACTTTGACCGCGTGGTCGAAAGCGCCATTTCCCGCCGTGGTTTTCTGGCCGGTGTGGTGGCCTTTGGATCAGGCGCTGCCGCAATGGGCACAGGTCTGCTCAGCTCGACCTCGGCGCAGGCCGCTGACGCGTCGCGCTTTGCCTTTACCCCGATCGCAGCCCAGACCGACGGCACCGTTCACGTCCCCGAAGGGTACGAATGGAAAGTCATGATGCGCTGGGGCGATCCGCTGTTCTCGGATGCCGATGGCTATGACATCACCGATGGCGGTCCGGTCGAAAAATCCGACCGTATCTTTGGTGAGAACACTGACGGGATGGAAACCTTCTCGTTCCAGGGTCATGAACTGATCGCGATCAACCACGAATACCCCAACCGCAAGATCAACCTGCCGGCCGCTGCGGAAGGTGTTCCGGCAAACGCAGACGATGTTCTGAAGCTGCAGAACATCCAAGGCGTGACAGTCATGGAAATCACCGAAGGCCCTGACGGCTGGTCGGTTGTCAAAGACAGCCCCTTCAACCGCCGTATTCATCACAACACTCCGATGAAAATCGTTGGCCCCGCAGCCGGTCATGACCTGCTGAAAACTGAGGCTGACCCGACCGGCACCACCTCGCTGGGCACCATGAATAACTGTGGTGCGGGCAAGACGCCCTGGGGCACCTATCTGACCTGCGAAGAGAACTTCAATGGCTACTTCGGCTCATCGGATGAAAATGCCGCCTATGACCAGAAGGTCGCGGACGGTATGGCGCGCTACGGTATCAAGGCCGAAAGCTGGAACGGTTACGAGTTCTTTGATCCCCGTTTCGACACATCGAAAAACCCCAACGAGCCGCACCGTGCGGGCTGGATCGTTGAAATCGACCCGACCAAACCTGACAGCACGCCTGTCAAGCACACCGGTCTGGGTCGCTTCAAGCACGAAAACGCCGAAGTCACCCTGGCTGCCGACGGTCGCGTGGTTGTCTACATGGGCGACGATGAACGTGGCGAATACCTGTACAAATTCGTCTCGAACGGCACCTATCAGCCCGGTGGTGAAACCGAGAGCCTGCTGAACGACGGTACGCTTTATGTCGCCAAGTTCAACGACGACATGAAGGGTGAATGGCTGGCTCTGACCCCGGAAACCACCGGAATGGATGATGCCGAGATTCGCATCTTTACCCGCATGGCGGCCTCCAAAGCGGGCGGCACCACCATGGACCGCCCCGAATGGGTCGCCTCCAGCCCGGTTGCGGTCGAAGCCTATTGCTGCCTGACCAACAACAAGAACCGGGGCGTCAAGCCAAACGCCGGTGGTGATGATACCTCGGTCAACGCGGCCAACCCGCGTGAAGCCAACAAGTATGGTCAGATCGTGCGCTGGCGTCCGGCCAATGACGACCACGCCGCCCAAGCGTTCGATTGGGACCTGTACGTCATGGCAGGCAACCCCACCGTGCATTCCGATGACCGCGCCGGTTCGCCCAACGTGAACGAGGGCAACCTGTTCAACTCGCCCGACGGTATGGTGATCGATTCGACCGGTCTGATCTGGATCCAGACAGACGGGAATGACGACAACGAGGAAGATTTCGCAGGCAACGGCAACAACCAGATGCTGGTTGGTGATCCCGTGACCGGTGAAATTGCACGCTTCATGACCGGCCCGAACGGCTGTGAGGTGACCGGTCTGGCGTGGTCCACAGACCTGCGTACCATGTTTGTTGGCATCCAGCACCCCGGCAGCAACTGGCCTGATGGTGGTACGCCACGCTCGTCTGTCATCGCGATCAAGCGCGCTGATAACGGTCTTGTCGGCTAACTAACGCACCAACGCCCCCGGAGTTCTTTTCGGGGGCGTTGATCTTCAGATGTCTTCGCCCTTCGGGGCAAGTGGCCCCCCGGCGTCCAGCAAATGACGTTCGGACAACCACGGGTTCAGCCTCAACGCCTGTTGCAAAGTCTCACGCGCTTCATCAACCCGCTTTAAGCCCAACAAGGTCAGCGCCTTACCGCTGATCGCAGCCACATGGTTGGGCGACAGTTCGATCGCACGGTCCAGATCAGGCAGCGCCGCCTGATAGTCCTGTCGCAGAAAATGCGCAAAGGCGCGCTGGTTATAGCCTTCAGCGTAAGAGGGACAATATTCGACCAGTTTGTCGAAATCCTCGATCGCGCCCAGCAGATCCCATTGGCTGCGGCGGGTCATCCCACGATCCAGCACGGCCTGTGCGCTGTCGTCCGGTGCGTCGGCCCAAAATTCCCACAGCTGGTTTGAAAGGATTTGCGCGGCGCGCTCATTCTCGGCTTGCTGGATTTGCGTGATGATCCCGGCAACTCCGTCAGAGTGGTCCGGCGCAGCGGGGCACCCCTCGGACTGGGCCGCAATCGTGCCCGAGACCAGAAATGCAAAAGCTGTAACGATCTGTTTCATGTCTCAATGGTGACGCGCCATACACGTTCGTCAACCCACTGCATCGATCCCGCCCGAGACGCCGGTTTCCTTCACGGCCTCCATCGCCACAAAGGTCGAGGTGCTGGCCACATGCGGCAAGGATGAGATTTTCTCGGCCAGAACCGCGCGGTATTCCGACATCGACCCGGTGCGGATTTTCAGCAGATAGTCGAAATTCGACGCGATCATATGGGCTTGCTCGATCTCGCCCACCTTCCGTACAGCGGCATTGAACTCGGCCAGTGCCTTTTCTCGGGTGTCGGTCAGGCGCACTTCTACAAAGGCCACATGATCCAGTCCAAGGCGGATCGGATCCAGCAGGGCGCGGTATCCGGTGATGATCCCGTCTGCCTCAAGTTTCTTCACACGTGCTTGAGTGGGCGATTTCGACAGCCCGATCCGCCGCGCAAGATCCGCGACCGAGATGCGCCCATCCTCGGACAGAATCGCCAGAATGGCGCGGTCGAACCGATCCAACCCCGGAAAGTCCATTTGCATCGCATTTACCCCTCAAATCAGGTCAACTAACTGTACTTAGCGAAATTTAAGGAAATCGACCTCCTAAAGCGACCCTATATTTAACCAAAGCACCGGAGGATTCATGTCACACAGCCTGCGCACCCATATTGACGCCCAAACCTATGCCGACCCGTCGGCCGTTCTGGACAGCCTGATCGCGCAGGCCGATCTGAGCGGCACGGATCGTGCCGCCATCTGTACGGCCGCAGCCCAACTGGTGCGCGACATCCGTGCCAGCACCTCGCCGGGGATGATGGAGGTCTTTCTGGCCGAGTATGGCCTGTCCACCGATGAAGGCGTCGCGCTGATGTGTCTGGCCGAGGCACTGCTGCGGGTGCCCGATGCCGATACGATTGACGCGCTGATCGAGGATAAAATCGCGCCTTCGGACTGGGGCAAGCATCTGGGGCAATCCTCGTCCTCGCTGGTCAATGCTTCCACCTGGGCTTTGATGCTTACGGGTAAGGTTCTGGACGAAGGCAAAGCCTCACCAGTCAGCGCCCTGCGCGGGGCGATCAAACGGCTGGGTGAGCCGGTGATCCGCACCGCAGTGGGCCGCGCGATGAAGGAAATGGGCCGTCAGTTCGTTCTGGGCGAGACGATCCAATCCGCCATGGACCGCGCTCAGGGGATGGAGGCCAAGGGCTATACCTATTCCTATGACATGCTGGGCGAGGCCGCCCGGACCGAGGCTGACGCCGCCCGCTATCACCTATCTTATTCGCGCGCGATTGCGGCCATTGCCGATGCCTGCACGCATGATGACATTCGCGCCAATCCGGGGATCTCGGTCAAGCTGTCCGCCCTGCACCCGCGCTATGAGCTGGCGCAGGAACAGCGCGTGATGGATGAGCTTGTGCCCCGCCTGCGCGCCTTGTGCCTGCTGGCCAAAGCCGCCGGGATGGGCCTGAACGTGGACGCCGAGGAGGCCGACCGTCTGTCTTTGTCTCTGCAAGTGATCGAAGCGGTGATGTCCGAACCCGCCCTTGCCGGGTGGGACGGGTTCGGGATCGTGGTGCAGGCCTATGGCCCCCGCGCCAGGGTGGTTCTGGATACGCTCTACGACATGGCGCAACGCCACGACCGCAAGCTGATGGTGCGGCTGGTGAAAGGCGCCTATTGGGATACAGAGGTCAAGCGCGCGCAGGTCGAAGGCGTCGATGGCTTTCCCGTCTTCACTCGCAAGGCGGCGACCGATATTTCCTATATCGCCAATGCGCGCAAATTGCTGAGCATGACCGATCGGATATATCCGCAGTTCGCAACCCATAACGCCCATACGGTCAGCGCGATCCAGCATATGGCCGATGGACAGCCCTTCGAATTCCAGCGCTTGCACGGCATGGGTGAGACGCTGCACGGGCTGGTCAAGGACCAGAACGCCACCCGTTGCCGCATCTATGCGCCAGTGGGCGCACATCGTGACCTGCTGGCCTATTTGGTGCGGCGGCTGTTGGAAAATGGCGCGAATTCCTCCTTCGTGAACCAGATCGTGGATGAGGACGTGCCGCCCGAAGTGGTCGCCGCCGATCCCTTTGTCACTATCATCGACGCCGCCCGCCCCCTGCCCACCGGCCCCGACCTGTTCCAGCCCGAGCGCCCCAATTCGCGCGGGTTCGACCTGCACCACACGCCAACGCTGGATCGGATCGACGCCGCGCGCGATGCCTTTCGTGCACATCACTGGTACGCGCAGCCCCTGCTGTCGGACGATGCCCGCCCCGAAGGCGATCAGCCCGTCACCAACCCCGCCCAGCCACAAGACCGCCCCGGAGCGGTCGCCCCGGCCAGTACCGCAGATGTGGAACTGGCGCTGGCCTCTGCCGCACCGTGGCAAGCCCCAGCCGCCCAGCGCGCGCAGGTGCTGAACGCAGCCGCTGATCTTTACGAGGCGCATTTCGGCGAACTGTTCGCCCTGCTGGCGCGCGAGGCCGGGAAGTCTCTGCCCGACGCAGTGGCAGAACTGCGCGAGGCCGTGGATTTCCTGCGCTATTACGCCGCCAATATCCCCAATGCCGACCCCGCGGGTATTTTCACCTGTATCAGCCCGTGGAACTTCCCACTGGCGATTTTCACCGGGCAAATTTCGGCCGCTTTGGCCACCGGCAATGCCGTTCTGGCCAAACCGGCACCACAGACGCCTCTGATCGCACATCGGGCCGTGCAATTGCTGCACGAGGCGGGTGTGCCGCGCGATGCGCTGCAATTGCTGCCGGGTGGCCCGCACGTAGGGGCCGCGCTGACATCCGATGCACGCGTGTCGGGCGTGGCCTTCACCGGCTCGACCGGCACGGCGCTGAAAATCCGCGCGGCGATGTCGGATCATCTGCAACCCGGCACGCCTCTGATCGCGGAAACCGGCGGTCTGAATGCGATGATCGTCGACAGCACCGCCCTGCCCGAACAAGCCGTGCAATCCATCATCGAAAGCGCGTTTCAGTCGGCGGGTCAGCGGTGCTCGGCCCTGCGGTGCCTCTATGTGCAAGAGGATATCGCCGACGATCTGCTGACCATGCTGACCGGCGCGATGGAGGCACTGGTGGCGGGCGATCCGTGGCTGATCGCAACCGATTGCGGCCCGGTGATTGACCGCGACGCGCGGCAAGGCATCGCCGACCACATCGCACAGGCTCGCAGTGAAGGTCGGGTGCTGAAGGAACTGAGAACCCCGCCCGAGGGCACTTTCATCGCCCCTACCCTGATTGAAATCACCGGCATTACGGCACTTGGGCGCGAAATATTCGGCCCCGTGCTGCATGTGGCGCGGTTCAAGGCCTCAGATCTGGATCAGGTCATCGTAGACATCAACGCCACGGGCTATGGCCTGACATTCGGCCTGCACACCCGCATCGACGACCGCGTGCAGCACATCACCGAGGCCGTTCACGCGGGAAATATCTACGTCAATCGCAATCAGATCGGCGCCATTGTCGGCTCGCAACCCTTCGGCGGCGAGGGGCTGTCGGGCACGGGGCCCAAGGCGGGCGGGCCAAACTATATGGCGAGGTTCAGTGCGCCGGACCGGCAAAAGGTGGAAGCCACATGGGACAACACCGCCAGCGACCTGCCCGACCCCACAGGCCGGCCGGCCCCGCTGCACACTCGGTCGCTGCCCGGCCCCACCGGCGAATCCAACCGGCTCAGCGAATTACCACGCGCGCCTCTGCTGTGCATGGGTCCGGGTACAGATACCGTTCAGGCGCAGGCCCAAGCGGTTGAGGCCCTTGGCGGCACCGCGATCCGTGCGTCCGGCATGATCGACTTGCACCGACTGGAGAACATCGCGAACATCTCAGGCGTATTGTGGTGGGGCGATGAGGCCACCGCGCGGCAGATCGAACAGCATCTGGCCCGTCGCCATGGCCCGATCCTGCCTCTGATTCCCGGCCTGCCCGACCGCGCGCGTGTGCTGAGTGAACGTCACGTTTGCGTCGACACAACCGCCGCAGGAGGCAACGCCGCCCTGCTTGGGGGTGCGGCGTAACCGGACCTTGACGCTGGGCCGCGAAAAGCCCAGCGTCGCGCCATGTTTCCAATCCGTGACCATAACGCCTCGGGGCGCACGCCTTACGTCGTCTATCTGCTGATGGCAGCGAATATCGTGATCTTCCTCAGCTATGTGGGGATCATGGATAACGCACGGTTACTCAATCAACTTTACTTCGATTATGCGGTAATCCCGGCCCGTATCACGGACGGATTTGCGCTGGAAACGCTTGTGACCTCAATGTTTTTGCATGGCGGTTGGATGCATCTGGCGGGCAACATGCTGTTTCTGTGGATTTTCGGAGACAACCTTGAAGACGAAATGGGGCATCTACCCTTTCTGCTGTTTTATGTGCTGGCCGGTATCGGAGCGGGGTTGATCCACGTCGTGACGGCTCCTGACTCAGTGATCCCCACGATTGGCGCGTCTGGTGCCATTGCTGGCGTCATGGGCGGGTATCTTCTGATGTTCCCCAAAGCCCGGGTCGACATCCTGTTGATCCTAGTCGTCTATTTCCGCGTATTTACTATCCCGGCCTTTGTCATGTTGGGGGTGTGGTTGGGAATGCAGTTCCTCGGCAGCCTGGCAAGCGATCCTGACAAGGGCGGTGTCGCCTATTGGGCACATACCGGCGGGTTCCTAGTCGGTCTGATCCTGTGCGTTCCCTTGTGGCTAAGGCGCGGCGCGATGTCTTATTGGAACCGCACCCACGGCCACCCGCCCCACCCCGAGCACGAATACAAGCTGTCACAATCCCGCATTCCCCGCATCCCGCGCCGGTAAGTGACCACCGCTTTGCCGCGTTACCTCTTGCGCGGCGGCCTGAACCAGCGCCCCCAGTTCCGGCGCGCGTTCAGCGTTGAACCGGACCGTTGGACCAGACACCGAGATACCTGCACAAGGCTCGCCCCGGTCGTTGAATATGGCTGCTCCGATGCAGGACATTCCCTGATATCGCTCCTCCCGGTCTAATGACCATCCCCGCGCGCGGGTTTGATCCAAGTCTGCCTGCAACCGGGTGTCGTCTATTAAAGTATGAGGCGTGAAGCGTTCCGGTTTGGCCCCGGTCATCAATCTGGTCAGCGCGGCCTTTCCCATCGCGGCCAGAATCGCCTTGCCCGTCCCCGAGGCGTACATCGGCGTCCGCGCGCCCGGTGGGAAAAACGCCCGGATCGGGTTTGCTGTTTCAACCTGACCGACAAACACCACCTGCGCCCCGTCCGGGACCGCCAGATTGGCCGTTTCTCCGCTGTCCTGCATCAATCTGCGCAGGACTGGCCGCCCAATCTCGATCACACTATTACGTCGCAGGAACGAGGCCCCGGTCCGATAAGCCTCAATCCCGATCATCCACTCCTGTCGTTCTTCGTCGAAGGCCACGAACCCGTGTTTCTGCAAAGTCATCAGAATGCGGTGGGTGGTGGCCGTAGGTACACCAGTCTCACGTGCCAGATCGCTTAATGCTGCGCGCTCCAGCCGGGCAGTTTCGGTCAAAACACCTAGAGCGCGATCCAGCGACTGCATCGTCCCGGCCGTGCTTTCCTTGAACAAGGACTTCGGTCTACCGCGCTGTCTTTTTGAGGATTCCATCCCATTTTCTCCGGTTTGCGACGTCAAATTTTTTTGGCCCGTTTTTCTTCCCCAAGAAATGAAAAAAAGAAACTCAAATCAAATCAGCGTCTTAGTATTAAAATCGCAAAAATGAAAATATTTTTCAAGAAAATTGCATGGCGCCGAGCATTCCCGGACACTGACTTCAAATGCGGAGGAACACGTCATGTCCAACCAAAACCCTGTTTTCATTCCCGGCCCAACTAACATCCCGGACAGGCTGCGTCTTGCAATGCAGGTCCAGACTCAGGACCACCGCGCGCCTGATTTCATCGAAACCTTTGCCCCCGTTCTTGAAGACACAAAGAAAGTTTTTGGCACCACCTCTGGTCAGGTCGTCACCTACCCCGCCAGCGGAACTGGCGGGTGGGAAGCTGCGGTGACCAACACGCTCAACCCCGGTGGCAAGGTGCTGGTGGCGCGGTACGGCTTATTCAGTCACCGTTGGATCGACCTATGCCAACGGCATGGACTGGACGTTCAGGTGATCGACTGCCCTTGGGGCAGCGGTGCCCCTGCCGAGCAGTTTGAAACCGCCCTGTCCAAGGACAATGCACACCAAATCCGTGCAGTTCTGGTGACCCATAACGAAACCGCAACCGGCGTTCGGTCGGACATCAGTGCAGTTCGGCGCGCAATAGACGCAGCCGATCATCCCGCGATGCTATTCGTGGATTGTGTTAGTTCCCTAGCTTCTATGCCGTTCGAGTTTGATGAATGGGGTGTAGATATCGCAGTTTCCGGGTCGCAAAAAGGGTTCATGCTGGCAACCGGCATGGCGATCCTTTGTGTCAGCCCCAAGGCTCTGGCGGCTTCGGCAACGGCGACGCTGCCGCGCACGTACTTCGATTTTCGCGACATGATGCAAGCCAATTCGTCTGGCGGCTTTCCTTATACCCCACCGCTGCAACTGATCTACGGGATGCGAGAAAGCCTGAAAATGTTGTTCGAGGAAGGGCTTGAGAATGTCTATGCCCGCCACACCCGTCTTGCTGAAGGCGTTCGGCGCGCCGTTGATGCCTGGGGCCTGCAACTGGTTGCCGAGTCGCCTGAGCTTTATTCCGACACTGTCAGCGCGATCTATGTACCGGATGGTATCAACAGCAATGCGCTAACAGATCATGCGTTCAACGCATACGGGGTGTCATTCGGCATCGGCCTGGGCCAGCTTGACGGTAAGGCGTTTCGCATTGGTCATTTGGGTAGCCTGACGGATGCGATGGTCCTGTCCGGCCTGTCGACGATTGAGATGGCGATGGCCGATCTGCACTATCCGATCAACTTGGGCAGCGGAGTCGCCGCCGCACAGGATTTCTATCGCAAAGGGTCACCGGACCACGCCAAGGCAGCCGCATAAGGAGGGTTGAGATGTTGGACCATTCACAAGCCGCCAACTTGACGATCGCGGACATGCGCGCGGCGCAACGGCGGATCGCACCTCATATCAGACGCACACCACTGATGACGTCGGACTACCTGAATGACCTGACCGGCGCGCAGTTGTTCTTTAAATGCGAGAACTTTCAGGAGGCAGGTGCTTTCAAAGTGCGCGGTGCTTGCAACGCGGTCTTCAGCCTCAGCGATGAAGAGGCCGTCAAGGGGGTGTGCACCCATTCCAGCGGCAACCACGCGTTGTCGCTCTCATACGCTGCTGGTCGCCGGGGTATCCCGTGCAACGTCGTTATGCCCCGCACCGCGCCTCAGGCCAAGAAAGACGCGGTACGCAGGTATGGCGGTACCATCACGGAATGCGATCCTTCAACCTCATCGCGCGAGGCTACCTTTGCCGAGGTTCAGGCCCGGACAAGAGGTGAGTTCATCCACCCCTACAACGATCCGCGTGTGATCGCAGGGCAAGCCACTTGCTCGGCTGAATTGCTGGATCAAACCGGCGGCGTTGACGCCGTTATCGCTCCGATTGGCGGCGGCGGCATGGTTTCGGGCACCTGCCTGACCGTCTCGAACCTTGCATCCGGCACAGAGATTTACGCGGCCGAACCCGAGCAGGCGGATGATGCGTTTCGGTCCTTCAAGGCTGGGTACATAATTGCCGACGACGCACCCAATACCGTCGCTGACGGCTTGCTGGTGCCCTTGAAAGAGAACACATGGCACTTTGTCTCGAACCATGTGACGGACATTTTCACAGCCTCTGACGACGAGATCATCGCCGCTATGAAATTGACGTGGAAGCACCTTCGGGTGGTGATGGAACCATCTTCGGCAGTGCCATTGGCGGTCATCTTGAAGAACCAAGACGTGTTCCGCGGCAAACGTGTAGGCGTGATCATAACAGGCGGGAACGTCGATCTAGACAAGTTGCCATGGCTGCAAGGATGAGGAGAGAGAATATGAACAAATCCGCGAAATTTGACGATCTCGAGATCGGCTTCGACATCCCTGCCGCCATTGGGATGGACGAACGCGATATCCAGACGCCAAGCCTGATCCTGGACCTTGATGCGCTTGAACGAAATATCAAGAAGATGGGTGACTACGCCGAAGCGCACGGGATGCGGCATAGGGTGCATGGCAAAATGCACAAGTCCGTGGACGTAGCCAAGCTACAAGAAGAACTGGGTGGCGCGGTCGGCGTGTGCTGTCAGAAAGTGTCCGAGGCCGAAGTCTTTGCCCGTGGTGGTATCAAAGACATCCTCGTATCCAATCAGGTGCGCGACCCAGCCAAGATCGATCGCTTGGCGCGTCTGCCCAAACTGGGTGCGCGCACAATCGTCTGCGTAGATGACGTGGACAACGTCGCCGAGCTGTCGTCGGCAGCCACGCGGCACGGCGCCGAGTTGGAGGTTTTTGTCGAAATCGACTGCGGCGCAGGACGTTGCGGCGTGACCTCGACCGCAGCAGTCGTTGAAATCGCCCAAGCGGTTCACGCCGCCGCAAATCTTAAGTTCACAGGAATACAGGCCTATCAGGGTGCGATGCAGCACATGGACAGTTATGAAGCCCGCAAGGAAAAACTGGACGTCGCCATCGCGATGGTCAAAGACGCGGTCGACGGTTTGAAAGCGGAAGGGATAGACTGCGAACTGGTCTCGGGCGGGGGAACTGGGTCGTACTATTTTGAAAGCGAGTCAGGCGTTTACAATGAATTGCAATGCGGGTCTTACGCGTTCATGGATGCTGATTACGGACGCATTCTGGACAAGGACGGCAACCGGATTGACCAAGGTGAATGGGAGAACGCGCTGTTCATTCTGACCAGTGTCATGAGCCATTCCAAACCTGATATTGCGGTCTGCGATGCGGGTCTAAAAGCCCAGTCTGTCGATAGCGGCCTGCCCTTCGTATATGGGCGTGACGACGTGGAATACCTCAAATGTTCGGACGAACATGGCGTGATTGGCGACCCGGACGGGGTTTTGAAAGTCAATGACAAGCTACGGCTGGTGCCTGGTCACTGCGACCCCACTTGCAATGTCCATGACTGGTATGTCGGCGTACGCGGCGGCAAAGTCGAAGCGTTGTGGCCAGTGTCGGCGCGCGGAAAGGCGTATTAAGCGATGAGGGATGCCATGATTACTCAAGACGGACCGCTGATCGTGACCGAGGATTTATGTGCCCAACTCGTGGGCCGTCAACAAGCATTTGATGCTGTCGAGGCCGTCTTCGGCGCCATGGCCAGCGGCGGGGCGCGAAACTTTCCCGTGATCCGCGAGGCTTTGGGCCACGCAGATGCGATTTATGGGTTCAAGTCAGGGTTCGACCGCGAAGGGCAAGTGCTGGGCGTGAAGTCCGGTGGGTATTGGCCAGGGAATACAGATCGCGGCCTGACCAACCATCAATCCACAGTGTTCCTGTTCGACCCGGACACGGGTCGGCTGTCGGCACTGGTTGGCGGCAACTATCTGACGGCGGTGCGCACTGCGGCGTCATCTGCTGTGTCCATCGCTCATCTGGCCCGTAAGGACGCCAAGGTTCTGGGCATGGTCGGGGCTGGCCATCAATCCACCTTTCAACTGCGCGCAGCCGCCGAGCAACGCGCGTTCGAAAAGGTCGTGGCGTGGAATCCACATCCGGACATGCTGCCTCGATTGGCCTCCGTCGCTGACGAGATCGGGTTGGAATTCGAAAGCGTCAGCCCACAGGAGTTGGGCGCACAGGCGGACGTGATCATCACCATCACCTCGGCTTTCGAGCCCTTGCTGATGAAGGAGTGGATCGAACCCGGCACCCATCTGGCCTGTATGGGCACCGACACCAAAGGAAAGCAAGAAGTCGACCCGGCACTGGTCTCTGCGGCCTCGGTCTTTACGGATGAGGTGGCGCAATCCGTCTCGATTGGTGAAGCGCAGCACGCCGTTGGCAACGGGGCTCTTACAGAGAAGGCTATTACGCCCATCGGCGCTGTGATCAATGGCGTTCATCCTGGCCGGGTTTCGGCGGATCAGATCACCTTGTTCGATGGAACAGGCGTCGGCCTGCAGGACCTGGCGGTCGCATCCGTCGCCGCACGGCTTGCTGAAGACTGCGGGTTAGCCCAACGCATTGCGTTATAAAAAAAAGCGCGCCTCGTACGGGGCGCGCTTGTTCGGCACTGGCTTAAGAAAATCAGCCCCGGATCACCTTCGAGAACTGTTCAAAGATCGGCTCATTCGAACAGATAACCTCACCATCCTCCAAGACACTGCCTTCTGGATTGATGGCTTGCACAAATCCGCCAGCCTCTTTCACGATGATGATCCCGGCTGCCACGTCCCACGCGTTCAGTCGACGCTCCCAATAGCCTTCGTAACGCCCTGCAGCGACATAAGCCAAATCCAGCGCTGCCGATCCCCAACGGCGCACGCCAGCGCAGGTGGGCATGATACGAGCCAGATCCTGCAAGGTAGCAGGCAGGTCGGAACGGCCACCAAAAGGCAAACCGGTCGCAAAGATCGATTCGATCATACGGTGACGGCCCGAAACGCGGATGCGGGTGTCGTTCATCCACGCGCCTTCGCCCTTTTCGGCAAAGAACATCTCGTCCTTGGCAGGGTCATAGATCACGCCCGAAACGATCTTGCTCTTGTGTTCCAGAGCGATCGAAATCGCCCAATGCGGCAGCCCGTGCAGAAAGTT
Source organism: Ruegeria sp. D3 (assembly GCF_056534465.1). Classification (NCBI taxonomy): domain Bacteria; kingdom Pseudomonadati; phylum Pseudomonadota; class Alphaproteobacteria; order Rhodobacterales; family Roseobacteraceae; genus Ruegeria; species Ruegeria sp. D3. The sequence continues at coordinate 154,151 of NZ_JBQFPK010000004.1, read as the reverse complement.
CGTGGTGCCGTCCAGCGGGTCGACAATCCAGCGGCGCGTTGGGTCTTCACCCGCCTGCCCGCCGCCTTCTTCACCCAGCCAGCCATAGGTCGGGCGCGCGCCCAGTAATTCCTCTTTCAGGATCGCCTCGGCGGCGATGTCGGCCTTGGAGACAAAGTCACCCGCACCTTTCATCGAGACCTGCAGGTTCTCGACTTCGCGGAAATCCTTGACCAGAGACCGCCCCGCCTTGCGCGCGGCTTTGATCATGATGTTGAGGTTAGCACTGCCTACCATTGTCCCAAGGCTCCTGTTCGGTCAAACCGCGCGTATACTGATGCAATGCGCCCTTGCCAAGAGGCTTGATGCGCATAGCAGCCCCGCGTTTCGCGCCTATTGCGATTGCAGCTTGCGCGCCTCGGTCCCGGCCAGTTCGATCAGTTCCTGCACATAGGGTTTTTCAAGGTCCTCGGACCGCACCGCCGCATACAGACTGCGGGTGATCCCGTCCTTGGTCAGTGGCCGGGTCACATAGTCCGAGTTATACTTGACTTCGCGCACCACCCAGTCGGGTAGGACCGAAATCCCCCGGTTCGAAGCGACCAGCAAAAGGATAACTGCTGTCAGCTCCACCTGCCGGATGGCCGCCGGTTCCACCCGCGCTGGGATCAGCAACTGGCTGAACACGTCCAAACGCGTGCGTTCGACCGGATAGGTGATCAGAGTCTGGCCGCGGAAATCCTCGGCTTCGATGAAATCCTTTTGTGCCAATGGGTGGGCCGAGGCCGCAACAAACACCGCGTCATAGTCGAACAGCTTGATGAACTCGACCCCCGGCAGGTCTTCGGGGTCCGAGGACACGACCAGATCGACCTCTTCCTTCTGCAGCGCGGGCAACGCGTCAAAGGCCAGACCGGGGCGGATATCGACATCCACATCGCCCCAGGATTTACGGAAAGCCTCCAACACCGGAAACAGCCATTCGAAACAGGCATGGCACTCGATCGCGATATGCATCCGGCCCGTGCGCCCGTCGCGCAGGGAAGAAAATTCGTGCTGCGTCGCTTCGACCTGCGGTAGTATCTGTTCGGCCAGCCGCAACAGGCGCAACCCCGCCGCCGACAGCTTCATGGGCTTGGAGCGGCGCAGGAACAGCTCAACCCCGGCCTGATCCTCAAGCCCTTTGATCTGATGACTCAACGCCGATTGGGTGATGTTCAGCTGATCCGCCGCGCGGGCCAGGCCGCCGCATTCATGGATCGCCTTGATCGTGCGCAGGTGCCGGAATTCGATGTGCATTCAATGGAACTCATGTTGTTCTTGAGGAATATGAGTTTGTCTCACAATGCAGGTCATGGCACAAGGCCTGCAACCAGTATTTACGAGGCCGAGATGACACAACCTGAGATTTCATTCGAATTCTTCCCGCCCCAAACGCTCGAGGCCTCGTTCCGCCTGTGGGACACCGTGCAAACGCTGGCTCCGCTGGACCCGCGCTTTGTGTCAGTCACCTATGGTGCTGGTGGCACCACGCGGGAATTGACCCGCGATGCGGTGGCGACTTTGCACAATTCTTCCGGCCTTCCGGTGGCCGCACATTTGACGTGCGTCGATGCGACCCGCGATGAGACCCTGCAAATAGCGGATTCCTTCGCCAAGGCAGGTGTGAAAGACATCGTTGCACTGCGTGGCGACCCCCCCAAAGGACAGGACCGGTTCGTCCCTCACCCAGACGGGTTCGCCAATTCGGTCGAACTGATCGAAGCGCTTTCAGACACCGGCGCGTTCAATATCCGCGTGGGCGCCTACCCAGACATCCACCCCGAAGCGCAATGCGCCCGCACCGATGTCGACTGGTTGAAAGCCAAGCTGGACGCTGGCGCAGACGAAGCGCTGACGCAGTTCTTCTTTGAGGCCGAGACTTTTTTCCGCTTCCGCGACGCCTGCGAAAAGGCCGGGATCGACAAGCCCATCGTGCCGGGCATCCTGCCAATCGAGAACTGGAAAGGCGCGCGCAACTTTGCCAAACGTTGTGGCACACGCATTCCCGGCTGGATCGAGCAGGCATTTGACAAGGCCCTCCGGGATGACCGCGAGGATTTGCTGGCTACTGCATTGTGCACCGAGCTGTGCTCGGACCTTATAGAAGGCGGTGTGGACAAACTGCATTTTTATACACTGAACCGGCCAGAACTGACGCGCGATGTCTGCTTTGCCCTTGGGATCACACCAAAGCCCTCGTTGCAGAACGTGGCCTAGCGAAAGGCCGGACGATACCCGGCCAATCAGACGCAATAGTGGGAACAATCAAAATAGTTAACTCGAAATTGTTCCCACATACCCCCTAAAAACTCACCAAATTTGACAAAATTGCGACCGTCACAACACTAGGGCATGTTGTTGTTTAGTGAGTGATTTGGGTATGGAAGCAGTTGAAAAGATCAAGGCGCGGACAGATGCTTTGTATGCGCTTGGGCTGGACCACACTGCCAGTTCCGACGACATCCGCAACGCTTGGCGCAAGATTGCCTTCAGCGCACATCCTGACCGCGCTGACAATGATTGCTCGGATTTTGTCCGCGCCAAAGACGCTTATGATCTTTTGCGGCAAGAGGGGCTGACCACCAAGAACCGGATGCATGGCAAGCCCAAAAGGCCCAAGCTGCGCAAACGCGTGATCCGGTTGAAAGACACCGAAGTCAGCGCGTGTCGTGATCTTCTTGCTCGGGCGTTGGCCCATTCTGGCAACATTGCGCCAACTGACGATGGCGACCAAATCGTTGCTGACTCGGACCACATCCCCAGCGCTATCGAGTGTTTTGGTCGTAACCTGATATACTTCGTGAAATCTCCGGTTTGCAAAGGTGCGAACCGCGTTGCTTTGCCGACATCTGTTCTGGTCGGGTTTCGCAAAACGGAAACTGAAGTTCTGAATTTCCAATCCAAGAACGCAGGTGCCGGCGAAGTCGTTGTCCCTGACGCGATCATGGCCCGAAAGTTTCCTGGCGCCAAAAGTGTTCGCATTCGGTTCGATGCGGATCAGGCCATGCAGGATGTCTTTGAACTGGCAAGCTGAGACCTGAAATGCAAAAACCCGGCTGATGTCAGCCGGGTTTTCGTTTGTAAGATTCCATTTAGTTGGAAATCGGAGCGTCCGAAGTAAATTTCGGGATAACTGCAGTCGAAGCTTTCGCAGGCTCGATACCCGGCCAGTTACCTTCCGCCAGATTGATGTTACCCGGGATATCTTCCTCGAAGAAACCAACAACCACGTCCGTGATGTTCAGGTACAGCTTGTCATCAACGATGCGCCACAGGTTCGGGTTGGCCGGAACTTTGCCGCCGCGTGACACACCATAGGCGCAATGGCCATCATACTGCGGCGCGTAGTACGCGGGGTTTTCCAAAAACTTGTCTCGGTTTTCTTCGGTTGAGAATGCCCAGGTTGCGCCATTGTATTCAGCGGTGATGTCGGAACGCCCACGAACGCCCGCCGGCTGCGCCTTACCAACCGGTGACTGATCCAGGCTGCGATAGGCCACAACATCATAGCCTGAAACAGCATAACCGGTTCCATCAACATACTGATCACCAGCGAATGCCGGAACAGCAAATGCCAGCGTTGCTGCAAGGGTCAGGGCAAAACGTTTCATATAGGTCAATCCTCTTGTCCTCAGGTTTCAAGGTCACCCGCATTCCGGGTCTGACCAGACAATAAGCGATTTCAGGGCTCAGAGCAGTCCTGCTCGCGGCGCTGTGACGTCCGATGAAGAAACGTGAGAGTATTGGCGCCGAATGTTACAAAATGAACCACAGATGCGGGGTTGGACTCGGCGCTTTGCAATATTAGCTGTTGCTGCGGACAGACAATGCACACCAGATTTGCTGAGGAAGGCAAGAAATGAGCGAGCAAACGACCTATACCCCGCCAAAGGTTTGGACTTGGGACAGTCAGAATGGCGGACAATTCGCCAATATCAACCGCCCCATTTCCGGCGCGACGCACGACAAAGACCTGCCCGTAGGGCGCCATCCGTTCCAGTTGTATTCGCTGGCAACGCCAAACGGTGTCAAAGTCACGGTGATGCTGGAAGAACTGTTGGCCCTTGGCCATGAAGAGGCCGAGTATAACGCTTGGCTGATCAATATCGGCGAGGGCGATCAATTCGGTTCGGGCTTTGTCGGGGCAAACCCGAACTCAAAGATACCCGCGCTTTGGGATCGGTCGGGGGATGAACCTGTGCGCGTGTTCGAAAGCGCCTCGATCCTGTTCCATTTGGCCGAGAAATTCGACGCCTTTTTGCCGAAATCCGGTCCCGGACGGACTGAGGTGATGAACTGGGTGTTCTGGCAGATGGGCAGCGCACCTTATCTGGGCGGCGGGTTCGGCCATTTCTATGCGTATGCGCCCGAGAAATGGGAATACCCGATCAACCGGTTTGCCATGGAAACCAAGCGCCAGTTAGACGTTCTGGACAAGCAACTGGCGGAAAATGCCTATATTGCAGGCGACGACTACAGCATCGCCGACATGGCCATCTGGCCCTGGTACGGTCAGTTGGTTCTGGGACGTCTGTATGACGCCGCCGAGTTCCTGGACGTTGAATCCTATAAGAACGTTATGCGTTGGGCCAAAGCAGTCGACGAACGCCCCGCAGTACTGCGCGGCCGCATGGTCAACCGTCCCTTCGGTGAAAAGCACATGCAGCTTCACGAACGCCACGAGGCCAGCGACTTTGAGACCCGCACTCAGGACAAACTGGAACCTGCAGCGGAGTAACGCATGGGCCTCGCAGCTTAATTTGCGGGGCCTTATTATCGCAGAATTGGTGGTTTCTCCGGGTCGCTGCCCGGTGTGATCTGCGCATATTCGGACGTCTCCGGCTGGGGCAAATCGAACCTTAGCCCAACGCGGGCCAACGCCGCGGCCGCCGGGTCGTGCGCTGCAAAAAAGCCGACATCCATGGCCCCAGCTTCGATACCCGAAAAGGTCAACGCTTCGGACGCAGCTTTGGCCAGCGCAGCCTCAGCCCCGCTCACCGCTCCGACAAAACCCAGCAGATGACCTGTGCCACCCTCAGACGTCTTTGTGCCGACCAGATATGCCGCCTGCGCCAGACCAACGGCCGTTGCCAATTTGGCGTCCAGGGCCGTTAACAGATCGTCGGGCAACCCAACGGGGGGCAGGAACTCGGACAGGTGTTGCTGCACTTCCTCTGGCGTGTGCTGCAAAGTCGTGGCCAACCATCCAAGGGCCTCGGACGGGATCAGCATGGACGATGGCGCGACCTCAAGGTTCAGACCCAGACCAATCCCCTGACCGGCCAGCATGTTGGACAAAATCCGCCCCGACAAAGCAACATAAGGCACCGGGCGTTCCGCGAATCGGGCAAGCCGATCTTCCCGATCGAAGGCCAGAACAAACCGGCCGTCAGCCACATCAAACAATTCAGGCGAGATGTTTTTGCCTTTCGCCTCTTCGGTCAGCAAAAGAAACAACTCGCTATCCGCCAGTCGTTCAAAAAAGCGCAGCCGGGCAGCATCGTCCAGTGGGGCAGCCTCCATCGCGGAATGGGCGGCATCTAGAGCTGTTGTGTCAGTCATTCAGAACCTCTTGCACCCGCGCACGCAAGACCGGCAGAAGGTCAGCCTCGAACCAGGGGTTTTTCTTCATCCATGCCGTATTCCGCCAAGACGGATGAGGCAAGGCAAAGACGCGCGGCGCATGGTCCCGCCAGTTGCGCACCGTTTCCGTCACCGAGGTTTTGGTGCCAAGGTGATATTTATGCGCATGGCCCCCGACCAGAACCGTTAACGGCATTTCGCCCAGCGCTTGCATCACCCGGTCATGCCAGGTTTGCCCGCAGATCGGCGGTGGAGGCAGATCGGCTTTGCGCACATCATATCCGGGAAAGCAGAATGCCATTGGCACAATCGACACCTTTGAGCGGTCATAGAATGTCAGTTCATCAAGCCCCAACCAATCCCGCAGGCGATCTCCCGAGGGGTCGGTAAAAGGGCGACCGGATTCGTGAACGCGTGCGCCGGGTGCCTGCCCTGCAATCAAAACCGAAGTTCCTTTGCGGAACCAGACCACCGGTCTAGGTTCGTGCGCAGTGTGCGTGTCGGCAAACCTATCGGCGCAGATCCTGCAGGCTGCGATGTCTTTCTCGAGTGTATTCATCAGATCGCAAGGTTTCCTGCATCAAAATGAGTGACGGTTAGATCAAAAGATAGACAGCGCGCCTTTGGACGCCAACAGATGGAAAAGTCACAATAGCAACAGCATGCAAGCGAACGCATTGATCACCCCCCGCATTTTTCGACATAATGCAGCACGCGTGAACGCGGCATCACCGGCTTGGTCGGTGCAATAAAAAGACATATGTAGCAGGCCCAGTATGCTTGAGTTTGAGAACGTCAGTAAGTCTTTCTGGACCGGGACGCGCCGCAAGGTGATCCTGGACCGGGTGTCGTTCCGGGTTGAGCTTGGGAAATCTCTGGGCGTGCTTGCTCCGAACGGCACCGGCAAAACAACACTGATCAACATGATGGCCGGGTTAGAGAAACCGGATGAGGGCGTGATCCGCAAGTCCTGCCGGATTTCGTTTCCGATGGGGTTCACTGGTGGCGTTGCGAACAAGCTTTCGGCACTGGAAAACGCGCGATATATCGCGAAAATCTATGGCATGGATCCCGACTACGTCGAAGCCTATTGTAAATGGCTGTGCAATCTGGGCGAGTATTTTGACCAGCCAATGGCCACGTATTCATCGGGCATGAAGGCCCGTTTCACCTTTGCCTTGATGCTGGCACTTGATTTCGACATGTATCTGATTGACGAAGGCATGCCCGCCACCACGGATGTCGAATTCAACAGGAAAGCTGGTGACATTCTGAGGGAAAGGTTGCGCACGACCACGTTGGTCATCGTATCCCACAGCCCTGCAGTGCTGGAAAAATTCGCCCGTCAGGCTGCCGTTCTCGTGGACGGTCAGCTTTACATGTTTGACACCTTGGAAGAGGCTAAGCAGCTATATGACTACCAAACCCAAGGCTAGCATCTACAACCTGCGCCGCAAACGCAAAGGCTCTGGCGACCCTGAAGCGCGCGCTGAGGCGATCTCGCGTATTCGCAAGGCAACGAAGGCTCCGGCCGCCGCAAACGAGTCGCAGACTGCTACTGAAATCGACGAGATCAAACGCGAAGAGCTGACCGGACGGCAGCTTAGGGTGGCACGACGTCTTGTTCAGAAAAACGGGCTTGCCGCGACCTCGGATTATGATGCCGTACGTCTTTTGCGGAAAAAAGGTATCGACCCGTTTGAACGGGCTAACCTTTTAGATCTGGCCGCTGAAAAGAAACGCACTGAGGGTGAGACCAAGGACAAAATCACCATCCAACTGCCCCAAACGTTTTCTGAAGCCGCTCAAACCCTGCCTGGTCCCGAAATGAACCCGGCAGAGCGTCGCGAGATTGAGATCAAGGAGATCCAAAGGGACATTGCCCGCAGACGCAGGCGCAAGCTGATGGCATTGTTCGCGCGCCTCGCTGCATTTGTTCTGCTTCCGACGCTAATCGTGGGCACCTATTTCTATCGCTACGCGACCCCAATGTATGCCAGCGATTCTGCTTTCTCGATTCTTCAGGCCGATGGCGGAGGCGCATCGTTCCGTGGGTTTTTGGCCGGTACGCAATATGCCACAGCGCAAGACTCGGTGGCGACGCAGGAGTTCCTGGAATCCAAAGATGCCCTTCTTCGGTTGGATCGGGACATGGGCTTCGCCGAAATCTTCAAACAAGAGTGGATTGATCCAATTCAGCGCCTGTCGCCTGATGCCAGTCTGGAAGAAACCTACAAGCTGTTCAAACGGATGATAACGATCGGATATGACCCAAGCGACGGGATCATACGGATGGAGGTTGCCGCCCCATCGGCCGAGCTTGCCGTCGGTCTGTCCGAGCGCTTGTTGTCCTATGCTGAAGAAACGATCAACGGACTGACCGAGTTGAAACGTGAAGACCAGATGCGCGAGGCCCGCGCCGGATTCGAGATGGCCCAGGCCGAGCGCCGAAAAGCGCAGGAAGACTTGATCGAGTTGCAGTTGCAAGGTGCTTTGCTGGACCCTGAAAACGTGATCGCTGGTCTTCGCGGGCGCATCAACGCGCTGGAAACCGAGATTCAAGACAAAGAACTGCAATTGGCTGCTTTGCTGGACAACCTGCGGCCCAACCAAGCCAAGGTCGATGGCGCGCGTGCAGATATCCGTCGTCTTGAACAAGTCCTGGATGAGCTTAATGCACAGATGCTGGATGTCTCGGCAGGCGAAAATTCGCTTGCCCAGCTTAGCGTGCGCCTTCAAATGGCTCAGGCCGATTTGATTGCCCGGGATATGATGCTGCAAAACGCCATGCAGCAAATGGAAACCACCCGGACCGAGGCAAACCGTAAGGTTAGATATCTGACAGTCTCGGTTAATCCTGTGCCCAGTCAGGACCCCACTTACCCGCGCAAATTCGAAAATACGATTTTGGCATTCCTGTTGTTTGCTGGTATCTACCTGTTGATCTCGCTTACCGCGTCGGTCCTTCGTGAACAGGTATCCTCGTAAGACACATGAAACATGTAAAAATCTCCGATCTCACGGTCGGCAATGATCTGCCTCTGACAATCATTGCCGGCCCCTGCCAGCTTGAAAGCGCCGATCATGCCCAAATGATCGCCGGTAAAATGAAAGAGGCGTGCGATGCCGCGGGCGCGCAATACGTGTTCAAGGGCTCGTTCGACAAGGCCAACCGCACCTCGATAAATGCCGCCCCTGCTTTGGGGTTGGAAAAGGGGTTGTCCGTTCTGCAATCGGTCAAGGACAGCATCGGGGTGCCAGTTACTACCGATGTACATGAGAAAGAACAATGCGCCCCAGTGGCCGAGGTGTGCGATATCCTTCAGATCCCTGCGTTTCTGTGTCGCCAGACTGCCTTGCTTAAGGCGGCAGGCGCAACAGGCGCGGTGGTGAACGTCAAGAAAGGACAGTTCCTGGCCCCTTGGGACATGCAAAATGTTGCTACCAAGATCGAAAGCACCGACAACCACAACATCATGTTGACCGAGCGTGGCGTCAGCTTTGGCTACAACCGTCTGGTGGTCGATATGCAATCGCTACCGGAAATGGCGCGAACCGGGTATCCGGTGATCATGGACGCCACGCACACTGTGGCTCAACCCGGCGGTTTGGGCGGCGCATCAGGTGGCCAGCGCGAATTTGCGCCTGTTATGGCGCGTTCGGCCGTTGCTGTTGGCGTTGCTGGCGTCTTTATGGAAACGCATCAGGATCCGGACAATGCGCCATGTGATGGCCCGAATATGATTTACCTGGATCAGATGCCTCAACTGATTGATACATTGATGCGATTTGATACGCTTGCCAAAGCCAATCCGATTCAGATTTAACAACCGAGATTCTTGATGACCAAACCACTCCCCGAGGTGACCCCGAATACCTGGACATTTCTGCGCGACGCAATGATCAAGCCAACGGGTTTTCGTGAATACGACGCGCGTTGGAAATACCCCGAAGAGATCAACTTGCCGGGCATGACAGCGCTGGGTCTGGGTCTTGGAACACAGATGCGTCGCCGCGGAATCGCGCCGGTGATCGCGGTTGGCAACGACTATCGAGACTACTCTCTTGCGATTAAGAACGCACTGATCCTGGGGCTGATGCAGGCGGGGATACAGGTCAAGGATATCGGCCCGGCACTTAGCCCGATGGCTTACTTCGCGCAGTTCCATCTGGATGTGCCTGCGGTTGCGATGGTCACGGCCAGCCACAACCCGAACGGCTGGACAGGGGTCAAAATGGGGTTTGAGCGTCCGTTGACCCATGGTCCCGATGAAATGTCCGAGCTGCGCGACATCGTTCTGAACGGCGAAGGTCAGCCGCACGAAGGCGGTTCGTATGAATTTGTCGACGGGGTGAAAGAGGCGTATATCGACGATCTGGTCGGCGATTTCAAAATGTCCCGCCCGCTGAAAGTCGTCTGCGCGACGGGCAATGGAACTGCGTCGGCCTTCGCACCCGAGGTCTTTGAACGGATGGGGGTCGAGGTTGTACCCAGTCATAACCGGCTGGATTATACCTTTCCCAACTACAACCCCAACCCCGAAGCCATGGAGATGTTGCACGACATGGCCGACAGCGTGAAATCCAGCGGTGCCGACATGGCGCTCGGGTTTGACGGTGATGGCGATCGTTGCGGCGTTGTTGATGACGAGGGCGAGGAGATATTTGCCGACAAGGTCGGAGTGATCATGGCTCGCGATCTGGCCAAGCTGTACCCGAATTCCACCTTTGTGGCCGATGTGAAATCCACCGGCCTGTTTGCCAGTGACCCCGAGTTGCAGGCCCACGGCGTCAAAGCGGATTACTGGAAGACGGGCCACAGCCATATGAAACGGCGGGTTAAGGAAATCAATGCGCTAGCTGGTTTCGAAAAGTCGGGCCACTACTTCTTGGCTGAACCCATCGGGCGTGGTTATGATTGCGGGATGCGCGTGGCGGTTGAGATCTGCAAGCTTATGGATCGAAACCCCGACAAAAGCATGTCTGATCTACGCAAGGCCCTCCCAAAGACTTGGTCGACCCCGACCATGTCACCCTACGCGGCGGATACCGAAAAATACGACATCCTAAAGCGTCTGGTCGACAAGCTGGTCGCCAAATCCGAAGCTGGCGAGACTTTCGCAGGGCGCAACATAAAAGAGGTGGTCACTGTCAACGGAGCCCGTGTCATTCTGGACAATGGCAGCTGGGGATTGGTTCGCGCATCGTCCAACACGCCCAATCTGGTTGTCGTATGCGAAAGCAGCGAAAGCGAAAAAGAGATGCGTGCGATTTTCGCTGATATCGACGCCGTTATTCGAACGGAACCTGGCGTCGGCGACTACGACCAAACCATCTGAACCGGCAAGGGGTGCACTTTACGCCCCCTGCCCTCTCAATCTGCGCCCAAGAGTTTCAATAACCCTTTTGCAGCCTCTTCCTGCAGTTTGTTTTTTACCGCATCTTCGATGCTTTCCGTGTCGGTCACCGTAACTCCAAGCTCATCGCCAACCTTTTCCAGAACTTTTTGTTTGGCATCATCCTCCAACTCTTTGACTTTGCCCTCTGCAGCCGCTTCAAGCACTTTGCTTAAGTCAGGTTGGATCGATGGATTGCTCCAGGGGCCGACAATGCGAACGGGTACCGAAAGCCCCTGACCTGCATTAGCCCGCAATGCTGTAGGGGTGAAAAGATAATCAATGTCACGCGCGCCAATGCCCACACGCCCCTCACCATCCGCACGGAAATTCTTGAGTGACATCAACAAGTCGTCGTTCCTAAGCACGCCTTGATCCAAAGTGAAACTTGCCGAAAGGCTGTTGAAGACAGTTGTCCCACCCGTTTCCGAGCTGCGGCCCATCAGACGGTCCAGATCAAATCCGCTGATGACCCCGGCACCAACATCCAGCCGCCCACCGCCGCTGAGCGACCGCATGATCTGATCTTCGGTTTGGCCGACACCGAGGAACTTGAACGAACCTGTCCCAGTCCCTGACAGACGATCGACACCCGCAAGCGCAGTCAAAGCCTGTTCGATGTCGATGCCCTCGGCCTTGAGGTCACCGCCGACCGACAATCCGCTTCGGTTATTGGCTACGACCTGCCCGGTCAACTGACCTGAAAACAAGCTGGCCGGATTCATCTGCAAAACTGCGCGCGACCGATCAAGGTTCAGCGTCAGATCACTGGGGCCCAGGGTCAGTCCCGGAACCGCGATCGAGCTGGCCTTCAGCCGAATTTTCCCGTTCGCCAGTGCCAAAGCCGATGCGTCGATGGGATCGGTGGACCACCCTGTGTCATTAACCGGAGCTGTGCTTGTTCCGCCTGACGGGCCTGCCGGGGCCGTGTTGTATTTCGACAGGTCCAAGTCACCAGCGTCCAGCCGCGCCGTGATTTGTGGAGGATCCGAGATCAGAATATCCGCCTCGCCGGTCACTCGGTTTTCGTCCAGTTGAGCAACCATATCGCGAACAGAAATGCGACCGTCCTGCGTGTAAGTCATATGCCCCGATATGTCTGCCGTCGTCCCCAACCCCAGTGGTACGCCAACGCCAGCTTGACCGAAGGCTGCCAGCATCCGCTCGGTGTTTTGCGTTCTGACGTGGAAATTGCCGTCCATCTCACCAGCGAGATTAACGCGGCCGTCAAATCGAACCTCTCCACCAGGTGCGGTCAACGTCACGGTCAAAGGCGTCGCGACACCCGAAGCATAGGTGGGAAGGTCAGGAATCGTCAGATCGACGTCCACAGCGCCACCCGGCACCTTCATTTGGGCTTCGAGGGTCATAGGCGCACTTGGGTCCGGCCAACTTGCGGCCAGATCGACATTGTCGAAATCATACCGAGTGGAACCATTCTCGACATAGACAAGCCGCGCGTTCGTTAACTGCAGACGGTCCAACGTCACCGCGCCTTGCTGCCCTTGCGCTGGGGTCGCCGCTGCGCTGGTGGTGCCCTCAGTCGGGGTTGCCGAAGTGAACTCCCAGTTCCCGCGCCCATCCAACAATTCCAGTCGCAGTGTCGGGTTTTCGGCAATGATCCGTTTGATCCGCAAATCGCCCCCCATCAGCGCCGCCGCGTCAACGCCCACGGCCAGGCTTTGGGCGCTCAGCATCGGATCGGAGCCTGCCCAAGGCGCGTTGCCAAAGGCAACGGGGCCGGTTTCCATTCCCAAGACAGGCCAGAACGATAAACGGACATCGCCCGACAGGTTCAGATCGCGCCCGGTTTCCGCTTTGACCTGCTCAGCCAGTATGGATGCCAACTTGTCACTTGGCATCAGTAGCAAAGCGCCGATTACCAGCCCAAGCACCGCTATAAAAAGGAAAACAATGCGCAATAGCCATTTCATTTTTCTGCTCTCCGCCCTTCGGCTTGTTTGGAAATGATCATTCTTGGCCTTCAGTGCATTTGCAAGGGGAAGCGTTCCCCACTATATGCCGCGCCATGAGTACAAACCCGCCGAACCTCCGCCCCGACCTGGCGCCTGCCGCCCGGATCACCGAAGCGCCCCGCGCGAACCAGCCGACCATTGGTATGGTGTCGCTGGGTTGCCCCAAGGCTTTGGTGGACAGTGAACGCATCCTGACCCGTCTGCGGGCGGAAGGGTACGGTATTTCTCCGGACTATTCAGGGGCGGATGCCGTGATCGTGAACACCTGCGGGTTCCTTGACAGCGCCAAAGCAGAATCACTGGACGCAATCGGAGAAGCTCTGGTCGAAAACGGCAAGGTTATCGTCACGGGCTGTCTGGGTGCCGAGCCGGATTACATCCGCGAGCATCATCCGCGCATCATGGCCGTCACCGGGCCACATCAGTATGAACAGGTGCTGGACGCCGTGCATCAGGCGGTTCCACCAGATCCCGATCCGTTCGTAGACCTGCTGCCCGCCGCCAGCGTGCAATTGACCCCGCGCCATTACAGCTATCTGAAAATATCCGAGGGCTGTAACCACAAGTGCAAGTTCTGCATTATCCCCGACATGCGCGGTAAGCTGGCCAGCCGCCCGGCCCACGCGGTGCTGCGCGAGGCCGAAAAGCTGGTCGACAATGGCGTGCGCGAGCTGCTGGTGATCTCTCAGGACACGTCGGCCTATGGGTTGGACCGCAAATATGACGTGAACCCGTGGAAAGATCGCGAGGTCCGCAGCCACATCACCGATCTGGCGCGCGAGCTGGGGCAATTCGATGCCTGGGTACGCCTGCACTACGTCTATCCCTATCCGCATGTGCGCGAGTTGATCCCGCTGATGGCAGATGCGGGCTGCAACGTGCTGCCTTATCTGGATATTCCATTCCAACACGCCCATCCAGACGTTCTGAAACGTATGGCACGCCCGGCGGCGGCGGCCAAAACGCTAGACGAAATCGCCGCGTGGCGCGCGACCTGCCCCGATATCACCCTGCGCTCGACCTTTATCGTCGGCTATCCCGGTGAGACCGAGGCCGAGTTCCAGACTTTGCTGGATTGGATGGACGAGGCGCAGCTGGATCGCGTTGGCTGCTTTCAGTACGAAAACGTGGACGGGGCGCGCTCGAACGATCTGCCTGATCATGTCCCGGCCGAGGTCAAACAGGACCGCTGGGAACGCTTCATGGAAAAGGCGCAAGCGATATCCGAGGCAAAGCTTGCCGCAAAGGTTGGACAAACGCTGGACGTGATCGTGGATGAGGTCGATGACGAGGCCGCCACCTGCCGCACCAAGGCCGACGCGCCCGAGATCGATGGCAATTTGTTCATTGATGAAGAGTTCGCGGATCTCAAACCCGGCGATATTGTCTCGGTCGAAGTGGATGAAGCGGGGGAATACGATCTCTGGGGCAAACTGGCCTGATCGGTCACTGATTATAGTCGAAGCGTGAGCCGAGTTTATTGGAGATCAACCACTCGGCGCCCCACATAGACATGAGACCTCAACACGCAAGAAGGAGGGTTATCATGACTACACTGCGTCCCTTCGCGGCGAAATTAGCAGTGGCGGTGCTTGCCGCTCAACTGATTGCGGCCCCTGCCGCCGCTGACCACCGACATGGCAGTTCGGCCAAAGTTACGCTTTCCGGGGTGAAATCCTTCGGCATTTCGCATCGCGGAAAAGCGCGGGTACATCGGCATTTTATCGCGCCGAAAGTGCATAAACCTGCTGCAAAAGCAAAATTACATCACGCGAAACCGGTAAAAAAGCACCATCGCTCGTCGTTCAAGCGGCACAAAAAGAAATACTATAAATACTATACGCCGCGACGCCATGGGTTTCGACATCATAAATTCCATCGCGGGTTTGCAAGATATCGAATCAAATAGCCCGCGTCAGATCAGTGTGATCAGGCCAATAACCCATACAACCCCGGCGGCAACGGCTGTCAGCGCAACCGCCGCGCTGGCGGCGTCCTTGGCTTGACCAGCCAATATGCTGTGGTCGGTGGATGTGTGATCCACAGCCCGTTCGATCGCCGTGTTGAACAGCTCGGCGACCATAACCAATATGCCCAGCACGATGATTAGCGCGCGCAGACTGCCTGTAAGAGGCAAAGCAACCGCAAGCCCAGCAGAAATGAGATTAGCCCAGCCCCAAACACGAAACGAATACTCGTCGCGCCACGTGGCGGCCAGTCCTTGCCAACTCCAGACTGTGCGGTGTTTTAATCGGATCAGAAAGTTTTTCATGCGCCCTCTGCATAACAGTAGAGCGGACAAAACCTCAATCCGGGGGCTGCAGGCAAGAAAAAACCGCCCAAAGGGCGGCACGTTTCCGGAAACGGGCGACCCTGCGAAGGTCGCCCGCGATATGGTTATTGTGCGACGGGGTCACAAACTGTCTGACCTGCTTCGGTCGTTGCCAGCTGAGTACCCGCAGGGCAGCTTGGGTTTCCAACCTTGTCGTATTCAGGAGTGATATAAACCGGTGCCGGTTCTTCCTGTTGCGAACACGCGCCCAAGATCAATGCAAACGCGCCAACTGTAGCGAATTTCAATTTCATGTCCGTCATTCCTTTATTAATTTCCTGATATTCCCCAGAAATTCGGGGCCAGTCTCAAAATACGACTTCGCTGGCAAATTTGCAACAAATCCGATCACAAAAATGTGAGGCCAGCAATTCTACGCCGTTGTGGCGGAATATCCGACCGTTGCTAGAGTTTCAAAGGATTTGAACTAGAACCATCGGACAACACACGCCAAGAAAAGGAGCAGCCAAATGTCAGATGAGCCAATTATCGCTCAGAAAGCCCCATACCCGGTCGAGGTGACCGAGGGCAAAAACTACTTCTGGTGTGCGTGCGGACAGTCGAAGCGCCAGCCGTTTTGCGATGGGTCTCACAAGGGCAGCGGTATTGAGCCAGTCAAATACACCGCTGAAAGCACCAAGAAGGTGTTTTTTTGCGGATGCAAACACAGCGCTAATCCGCCGCTTTGCGACGGATCCCATTCAAAGCTCTAAGCCTTCAAGGCGTTCAAAGTCTCGGCATTGGCGCAAAAGCCGGGGGCCTTGTCGGCCCCTGCTTGCTGGTCCGCAAGCCATCCGGCGCATTGACCGCTGCATTTCGAGGCCCTGCATCGCGTCACCATAGTCGCGTAATCATCTGCACTGAGCCTGCCCTCTGCCATTGCCTCCGACAGCGATAAGTCGATACATCTGGCCATAGACCGCGTAAGCCAGAAATGCATCTCCACTTCGCCTAGAACGTCCCGCATTATTGGGTCTCCTGCATTTGTTGCACCTTTAGTTCTGCAAACCGCTCTCGGTTTGGGCAGGTCTGCGGCGCGCATACCGCATTTTGGGCATCAGACAGCCAGTCTGGGCATCGTTCGGCCCAATTGCATCCCTGACAGGATCTCACCATTCTTGCCCAATCCTGCTGACTAAGACGCCCTTGTCGATGAGCCGAAGTCACATCTGTGCCTGTCGCCTTTCCCATACGCAGCACCAGCCGCAGATGAGTCATAACGTTCCCTAATTTTTGCATGACATAGCCACCGACGAGACCAGTTGAGAAAACAGATCCTTATTGCGGCAATATTCTGGTGCCGACGGCAATGTCGCGTCTTGCTCCATTAGGGTTTTGCAGTGTCCGGGATTTCCGCATTCCGCGCAGCGCAGCACCGCCTCTGATATCTGATCGATCGACACATCCCCCCGGATCGCCGCATCTTCAAGGTCGATACCGACCCGCGTTGCCATTCGATCAACCAGACTTGCGTGCTGCTTCAACGTTTCTCGGCTGGGCATTCGGCATCCTTTCCCTGACACGTTTTGATCAGAGTATCCGAAAGCTGCTGCGACGCCCTTGACTCAGGTCAACACTCTGCAACGATCTGGTCCAGATAGGCTCGTGTTGCATCCTGAACGCGGCGGAACCGGTCTCCGCCCAGTTTTTTACCACCATACCAACGCGTTACGATGATAACGTGCCCGTCCAGAGCCGCACGTTCCATCATCCGCAGAATAACCATGGCAGCCCCGGCTTCACCGTCATCCGCCTTTAACGCACCCGTCGGCAGTGTCGCAGCCCAAGTGTTGTGCGTTGCCTTGGCATAACTCTTATCCGATTTCAGCGTCTTCAAAACGGCTTCCACATCGGCCCGCGATGCGACCGGAGCGCCCGACACGGCGTATTTTGATCCCCGGTCGGTCAGAACAACCCCCAAGCATTTCAACCCGGTCATTGCGTCAACCCAAGCTGGCGCGCTGTATCCACCACAACCTGAACCCGTTTTGCATTGGGCGGATGAGTGCTTAGAAAACTGTCTTCGGGGTCTAGAATGCGATCGAAGTACTTGGCCCCAACAAGTGGGTTATAACCTGCCTTGTAAGTGATAACGGTACCAAGCGCGTCGGCCTCGAGCTCGAAGTCCTTGATATAGACTTGCGCCCCGACCTGAGCACCTAGCTTCTGCGCCTCTTCCACATCTGCACCTTGCGCCCCGCCAAGCCGGGCCAGTTCACCAAAAATGGCAGCACTTTCGCGTGCATTCACCGATTGCCGGGGAATGTGCCGCAGGATGTGATGGGCGGCCTCATGCCCCATAACAAAGGCCAATTCATCCGCATTCTCAGCCGACTGAATCATGGCCCTTGTAAAGATGATTACCGGCTGATCCTTATCGTCCAGCGTTTGAAAGGCATTTGCGGGGGCTTTGGGGTTCAGGTCAACAACAATGGTAAAGTCGCAATTCCTGACACCCTCCCGTTTCAAGCATTCACTGCGAGCCTGTCGGCCCACCCTCCGGCTGATTTCCTGAAAAGCGGTTGCCTGAACCGCAAAACCGGCAGAATCCTGTTGCCATTCTTCAACGGGTTGAACACGCAGCGTATTGGCTGTGCAAGCTGCCAACACCACAGGTAAAATCAAAACAATCAGACGGCGCATTCATCATCCCTTTAAACGGTCCTGCCGCTTTTTTCGACCATAGCGTGCCCAGAATAAGACCGCCACTGGTTGAATGCGTTTGAACGGGTTGCAATGGCGTTAAACGCCCGGCAATCTGATCACATGTTTTCGATTGAGCATGAATTCGACTCGACAGTGATTACTCTGGTGGACGAGGGCCAAAAGCCTTTGCAGGAGGACGTAATCATCAACAATTTTGCCGAATGCGTCACGCTGGAACAACTGGATCCACGGACCGACACAGTGCAGAAAATCACACTATCGCCCGAGCAGGTTCGCGATCTGGCTGCTGCCCTTGACCTGCCCGAGGGGGTTTACCAAATCCACGAGACACCGGATCAAGGGTCATAGACAAACAGCTTATCCCGTGATGTCTGCCCCCGCCGTAGTTTCAGTGAAGTCGCCGGAACGCCTAACGCAATCGCAAGAACCCGGCGCACTGCGTCGTTGGCCTTACCTTCGGCGGGCGGGGCGGTAACGTAGACGCGAATTAAACCGCCATCAAGCGTGATCCGGTCCAAGGCAGCTTTGGGTGTTACCTTCACGTTGATCTCTGCCCCCGGAAGAGCAATGCCGGTTAAATCCGGCACGTTTCGCAGTTTTGGCTTTGCCATGCGGACCTCCTGTCCCCAAACACCCTTGCACCCTATGGCGTGAGATGGAAATGATCCTCGCAGTCCAGCCGTTTGCTCTTGAAACCTGCCAGATGCTCAACCAGATACAATCTGCCTATGTGAAGGAAGTTAACATATGTCCTTGAAGAACCCGGCCGCCCTTGAGTTTCTGCAAACGCGCCGGTCCCGGCCCGCAAAGACGCTGGTCGCCCCTGCCCCGACCCGCGAAGAGCTGTTGCCTTTGCTGACAGCCGCCGCCCGCAGCCCCGATCACGGCAAGCTGGAACCGTGGCGGTTTATTGTGATCGAGAAAGGCGCGATGCCCAGGCTTTCTGCCCTGACACAGACCTGCGGCGAGCGTTTGGGCAAAACTCCGGAAGATATCAATAAGACCCGCAGCCAATTCGACATGGGTCAGTTGGCTGTCGCTGTGGTTGAGGTCCAAAAACCGTCTGACAAGGTGCCTTCAATCGAGCAAACGTATTCGGCAGGCACGGTTTGCCTTGGCTTGCTAAACGCGGCTTTGGCGGCCGGTTGGGGGGCAAACTGGCTGTCTGGCTGGCAATCGCATGACCCCGAGTTCTGCCGCGAAGCTTTGGGTCTAAAGGACAATGAACGGATCGCAGGCTTTATCCACATCGCCACAGAATCTGTCACACCGCCTGAACGCCCTCGCCCCGACGTGGCCGCGCTGACCGAATGGGTGTCCGAATGATGATCCTCAACGCGTTCTTCGCGGCGCTTGGTCAGATCGGCGACCCGAAGTTCCGCTCGGTCCTTTTGCGCGGTGTCGGGTTAACGATCATTCTTCTGATTGCGGGCTGCGCAGCGGCGATTTGGTTGATTAACTGGTTGGCAAGCAGTGAAATCTCGTTGCCTTGGATCGGTACAGTCTCATGGCTGAACGACGTGCTGAACTATTCGGGCATCTTTGTCGTTCTGGTGCTGCCGGTATTCTTGATGATGCCCGTCGCCTCGGCCATCATTTCGATGTTTCTCGAAGAGGTCGCGCAGGCGGTCGAAGACAAGCATTATCCCACGCTGCCCGCCGTACCCGGCATCCCGTTTAGCGACGGTGTCCGAGATGCGCTCAGCTTTATGGGCGTGCTGATTGCGGCCAACCTTCTGGCGTTTATCCTGTATGTGATCTTTTCGCCTTTGGCTCCGTTTATCTTTTGGGCCATGAATGGCTTCTTGCTCGGACGGGAATATTTCACTTTGGCCGCGATGCGCCGGATCGGGCGCGAAGAAGCGCGGAAGCTGCGCGCAAAACACACGTCAACCATTTGGCTTGCCGGCACACTGATGGCCATCCCACTGTCAGTACCGCTAGTGAACCTTGTGATTCCGATCATTGGTGCGGCTACATTCACCCACATCTATCACAAACTGTCAGGGCCGACGCCCTGACAGTTATCCCCTGGGTTCCAACTGGTTCAGCCAGTCGAAATCGCGGACCGAGATCACGCCGGAAACGATGATCCCGGCAATAATCGCCCACAGCACCACGGAAATTCCGGTAGTGATCCACATCTTCTTTTTCATGTGGTGGACTTCCGGCGCACCCGCATGAGTACCCGGCACGATCTCGTTCAGATCCCCCTGCGTCTTGATACGGATCGGCAGCACGATCAGCAACGTCATGAACCAGATGACGGCAAACAGGACGAGTGCAGCAGTAATGGTCATGACATCCTCGCTTTGGTTAAACCTGTTCTAGCTCGACCAGACAGCCGTTAAAGTCCTTGGGGTGCAGAAACAGCACCGGCTTGCCATGCGCCCCGATCTTGGGCTCGCCCGATCCCAGCACGCGGGCGCCAGTTTCCTTCAGATGATCACGGGCCGCGATGATATCCTCGACCTCATAGCAGACATGGTGGATGCCGCCAGCGGGATTCTTTTCCAGAAATCCGTTGATCGGGCTGTCATCGCCCAGCGGATACAGCAGTTCGATCTTGGTGTTTGGCAGTTCGATGAACACAACGGTCACCCCGTGATCGGGCTCGTCCTGCGGTGCACCGACTTTGGCGCCCAGCGCGTTGCGGTACTGAGCCGATGCGGCCTCTAGGTCAGGCACGGCGATGGCGACGTGGTTCAGACGACCAATCATGGAACTCTCCTCTGTTCTCTGCGTTGCAGCGGTTATGGGGCGTGTCCGGGCAAAGAACAAGTGCGCCAAATTGCCGTTAACGTCGTGTTAGTCAGAAGTTCCTAGCCTGAAGGCATCTGCTGAATAGGAGTTCTGCCATGGACGATTCGAACCCCTTCACCTCGCCCGCGCAGCCAACGGCGACGCGGCCGCTGCTGGGTCAAACGATTTTGGTTGTCGAAGACAGCTGCTATGCCTGCGATGCGATACGCCTGATGTGTTTGCACTCTGGCGCGCGTATTCGACGCGCAGATTGCTTGAAATCGGCCCGAAGACACCTGCAGATTTATCGCCCCTCGGTAATTCTGGTCGATATGGGCCTGCCTGACGGGTCCGGCGCTGATTTGATCGCAGAACTAACCGAAGCTGTGCCGCGGATCGGTGCCATTCTGGGTATGTCCGGGGATGACTACGCACAGAAGGATGCGCAAACCGCAGGGGCCGATGGGTTTCTGGCCAAACCCCTAAAATCCCTTTCCTATTTTCAAAAGTCGATTTTAGAGCGTCTGCCCGCGGACCGCCGCGCTCACAGTCTGCACGCTGTCCGGGACGAAGTTATACACCCGGATCCAATGGCCTATCACGACGATATGGCCCATATCGCTGATGTTCTCGCCGGGCCGAACGATCACCGCAGTTTGGACTATGCGGCGCAATTCCTGCGTGGCGTTGCACGCGATGCCGAAGACACGATTCTGGCTGAAGCTGCCAGCAAACTTGCCGAGTCACGCGCGAGTGGCACTCCGGTAACGGCACTTGCGGCTCAGGTGGCCGGCATTGTTCAGGCGCGACTTGAACAGCGCGAGGCCATCTGAGATGGCAACCGCCTATTTTGTAACCGCAGGTTTGGTCTGCCTGTGGGCTTATTGCCAGGCAAGACTTGCAGCACGCGATATTAGGGCAGCCCGCGACGAGGTCAGCGATCCGCTGGAAAAGACCGGACGGATATAGCTTGGCGTACAGAAAAAACCCGCCGCAAAGGATGCGACGGGTTTTTGTTATTCCTGCGGGATGATCCTCAGTCCCAGTTCCATCAACTGATCCGAGCTTGGATCGGACGGAGCGTCCATCATCAAATCTTCGGCGCGCTGGTTCATCGGGAACATCATGACTTCGCGGATGTTGGCTTCATCCGCCAGCAACATCACGATCCGGTCGATACCTGCAGCACAACCACCGTGGGGCGGCGCGCCATAGTGGAAGGCGTTGAACAACGCACCAAATCGAGATTTCACCTCATCCGCACCATAGCCTGCCAGCTCAAAAGCTTTCAACATGATCTCGGGCTTGTGGTTCCTGATCGCACCTGAGACCAGCTCATACCCGTTGCAGGCCAGATCGTACTGATAGCCGCGCACGTCCAGAGGGTTGCCGTTCAGCGCCTCCATCCCGCCCTGCGGCATCGAGAACGGGTTATGTTCAAAGTCGATCGCGCCGGTTTCTTCGTCCTGCTCATAGATCGGGAAATCGACGATCCAGGCAAAGGCAAAGCGGTCTTTTTCGGTCAGGCCAAGTTCCTCACCAATCACATCACGCGCCTTGCCCGCAACCTTTTCAAAGGCTTTCGGCTTGCCGCCCAGGAAGAACGCCGCATCGCCGACACCCAGACCCAGCTGCTGACGGATCGCTTCTGTGCGTTCGGGGCCGATGTTCTTGGCCAGCGGACCTGCAGCCTCCATCCCTTCGCCCTGATCGCGCCAGAAGATGTAACCCATCCCCGGCAGGCCCTCTTTCTGGGCAAACGCGTTCATGCGGTCACAGAATTTCCGGCTGCCACCAGTCGGCGCCGGGATGGCGCGGATTTCGGTGCCGTCCTGCTCCAACAGCTTCGCGAAAATCGCGAAGCCAGACCCGCGGAAGTGGTCGGAGACCACTTGCATTTTAATAGGGTTCCGCAGGTCGGGCTTGTCGGAGCCGTACCACAGCGCCGCGTCCTTGTAGGAAATCTGCGGCCAGTCCTGATCGACCTTGCGGCCACCGCCGAATTCCTCGAACACACCGGTCAGAACGGGCTGGATCGTGTCGAACACGTCCTGCTGTTCGACAAACGACATCTCAAGGTCCAGCTGGTAGAAATCGGTGGGCGAACGGTCAGCGCGCGGGTCTTCATCGCGGAAGCACGGCGCGATCTGGAAATACTTGTCGAAGCCCGACACCATGATCAGCTGTTTGAACTGCTGCGGGGCCTGCGGCAGCGCATAGAACTTGCCCGGATGCAGGCGCGAGGGCACCAGAAAGTCACGCGCGCCTTCGGGCGAGGACGCCGTGATGATCGGCGTCTGATATTCGCGGAAGCCCTGATCCCACATGCGGCGGCGCATCGAGGCAACAACGTCCGAGCGTAGGGTCATGTTCTGCTGCATCGCCTCGCGGCGCAGGTCCAGATAGCGATAGCGCAGGCGGGTTTCCTCAGGGTATTCCTGATCACCGAACACCATCAACGGCAGTTCGTCGGCTGCGCCCAGCACCTCTAGCTCGCGCACGTAGACTTCAACCTCACCGGTGGGCAGTTTCGGGTTCACCAGTTCCGGGTCGCGCGCTTTGACGGTACCGTCGATGCGGATACACCATTCGGAGCGTACTTTTTCCAGCTCGGCAAAGGCGGCACTGTCGCCGTCGCACAGAACTTGGGTCACACCAAAGTGATCGCGCAGGTCGATGAAAAGCACGCCACCGTGGTCGCGGACCCGATGCACCCAGCCAGACAGGCGGACGGTTTCACCGACATTGGTGGCGGTCAGAGCGGCGCAGGTGTGGCTGCGATAGGCGTGCATGGATCATATCCCTTCGGGCGCAGAATTCGTCGCGCCGATACACCCCGTCGGGCCGCGAAAGTCAAGGCAGGTATCCCGCTCAAAACGGCCTTTGCACGTTGCCCGAGTAGAAATAGATGCCGAGACCGACCGCAAAGATGATATTGCCCGCAATCGCATGCAGCAGCACCGCATAGAAAAACGAACCGCGCCTGCGATAGGCCCAGGTAAACAGCAGCCCGCCCGCAAAGGTCATGATGGCGACGATCCAGCTCCAGTACATCAGGTGGGCCAGTGAAAACAGCGCGGCGTTCAGTAGATAGGCCGCGCGTTCGCCGGGCAGGATCGCGTGATAGCGGCGAAAGAACAGCGACCGAAACAGTAGCTCTTGCGGCAGGGCCGAGACAATCGGATAGAACATCCAGATCACCAACAGCATCTGCGGCCGTTCGCGCAGCAGGAAAAAGGCCGCCTCGGGCCGGGCGATCATGACCACGGCCACACAGAGCCCGGTCATCAAGATTGCGAAAATGGCGACTTCGGTCCAGGACCAGTTGTACGGGTTGTATCGAAGCTCTGCCCACGCAAATCCCGGCGTGTAATGCAGCAGGACGATGCCGATGGCCGTAAAGGTAAATAGCGACGGAAACATCCAGTTCGGCGGGAAAAACACCGCGATCAACACCGGTACTGCAACAAAAAACAGACAGAACTCCAGCCGCAACCGCAATAGCGGTGCCGCACTTTCGGCCCAATCGGTTTGTTTGCTCACTGTATTGCCAACTCCGCCCGGATCAGACCACGTAGAGAATTTCCGACATAGAGTTTTTCCGCGTTTTGCAGATCGGTCAAGGTCACCGGGGCCGCGGTAACCTCTTTATTATCCAGCAATTCTTCGCGCAGAATGCCAGGCAGGACGCCGCTGAACAACGCAGGTGTCAATCGCCGGCCATCCGCCATGTGTACAAACAGGTTGGTGATCGTGCCCTCACACAGTTCATCGCGCTCGTTCAGGAACAGCAACTCATCTACCCCCGGTGGCAGCGATGCGCGGGCGTCATCGTACAAAGCGCGCTGCGTTGTCTTGTGCTGCAACCATTTATCCGAGGCCTGCAGACGCTGATCCGCTATTGCCACCCGCCAGAGCGGCGGGTTCTCGGCCAGTGCGCCGGTCGTCACCTCTACAGCGCCCGCTGCGTCCAGCGTCAGGCGACAACGCAGAGGGGATGGACCCGCGACACCTTCCAAAGCGACAATCGCTCGGTCCCGATCAAACGGCACTCCTAGCGCCGCAGCGGAGCGACCCATGCGGGCCAGATGGCGATCACGGCGCACAAACCCCTGCCCCGGCCGGAAGGCCAGCGTTTCGATCAGGCGGAAGTCAGGATCATCTGGCGGGCGAAGCGGGCTTTCCATAGCGCCTCCTCATATTCGGATGGGGCGGTGCTGTCCCAGACCACGCCGCCGCCCACATTCAGTGTGCCTTTGCCGCCCTCGACCATCAGCGTGCGGATGGCAACGTTAAATTCCGACCGCCCATCCGGCGCGGCCCAGCCGATGGCACCGCAATAGATGTCGCGGGGCCAGGGTTCGAGATCGGACAGAATCTCCATCGCGCGGATTTTGGGCGCACCGGTGATCGAGCCGCAGGGGAAAAGCGCCATCAGAATGTCCGAAAGCTCGGCCCCCAGATGCAGCTGCGCCTGCACCAGCGAGATCATCTGATGCACGGTCGCGTAGGTTTCGACCTTGAACAGTTCGGGCACGTTGACCGAACCGGGCAGCGCCACACGGCTGATATCGTTGCGCAGCAGGTCGACGATCATCAGGTTCTCGGCCCGGTTCTTTGCATCGGTCGACAGGAAATCGCGGCGGCGGGCGTCTTCGGCCAAGTCTTCGCTGCGCGGTTGGGTACCTTTCATCGGGCGCGTTTCGATCAAACGGTCGCCATCGGTACGGAAAAACAGCTCGGGCGAGCGGCTGAGCAAGTCAGGCAACCCGTCCTGCTGTACAAGCGCGCCGTGGCCCACGGGCTGACCTGCCGCCAGTGCGGCATAAAGCGCAGCGCTGGCGCCTTCGAGCATCAGGTCAATCGGAAAGGTCAGGTTTGCCTGATAGATATCGCCCGCGCCGATGGCCTCGTGCACTCGGTTGAAGGCGCGCGTATAACGCGCTTCGTCCCAGCGAGGCGCGAAACCGGTCACTCCACCCGCAGGCGCAGGCAGGTCGCTTTGGGCTGGCGCGTCAAAGAC
Source organism: Ruegeria sp. D3 (assembly GCF_056534465.1). Taxonomy (NCBI): domain Bacteria; kingdom Pseudomonadati; phylum Pseudomonadota; class Alphaproteobacteria; order Rhodobacterales; family Roseobacteraceae; genus Ruegeria; species Ruegeria sp. D3. Next base: position 128,411 of record NZ_JBQFPK010000004.1, on the reverse strand, counting down.
GCCAAAGCACAGCAATGGCAGGCGGCGGCCCTCGGGCATCCGCGCGGACAACCTCGACTCCAGCGCATAACCAAGCTCATAGCTGGCATAACCGGCCAACCACGCACCATCCGCGCGCGCGGAATCCAGCGCCTCCAACGCGTGGGGCACGTCCTCCGCGCGGTCGGCGCAGATCACCTGCGTGGGCCAGTCAAAAGTGGTCCCTTGCCCGGCCGGGCCCTGATCGAAACGAATACGCACCTGCATCCTCATTTGCTGTGCTGCGCGGTATAGAGAATACGGTGCCGAGGGAAAGAGGGGAAAGCGGCAATTTCACCCCTGTTTCCGATACCCCTTGAACCTTTTCGCGCTGTCCCTATAACGCAGGACAATTTGGGCGCTTGGGGGTGCCCTGACTCGCGAACAATTGAAGGAACGTGGCCATGCCGAGAAGAACCGACATCAAGTCGATCATGATCATCGGGGCGGGGCCCATTGTCATCGGTCAGGCATGCGAGTTCGACTATTCCGGCGCACAGGCATGTAAAGCGCTGCGCGAAGAAGGCTACCGGGTCATTCTGGTGAACTCGAACCCCGCCACGATCATGACCGACCCAGGTCTGGCCGACGCTACCTATATCGAGCCGATCACCCCCGAAGTTGTTGCCAAGATCATCGAGAAAGAGCGCCCCGACGCCCTGCTTCCTACCATGGGCGGACAGACCGGGCTGAACACTTCGCTGGCGCTGGAAGAGATGGGCGTGCTGGACAAGTTCGGCGTCGAGATGATCGGTGCCAAGCGTGACGCCATCGAGATGGCCGAAGACCGCGCACTGTTCCGCGAGGCGATGGACAGGCTGGGCATCGAAAACCCCAAAGCCGAGATTGTAACCGCCCCCAAGGACGCGGACGGCAAAAAAGATCTGGACGCGGGCGTAGCGCTGGCGCTTGAGACACTGGAGACCGTCGGTCTGCCCGCCATCATCCGCCCCGCCTTTACATTGGGCGGCACCGGCGGCGGCGTGGCCTATAACCGCGAGGATTACATTCATATCTGCCGCACAGGCATGGATGCGTCCCCCGTGGGTCAGATCCTGATCGACGAAAGCCTGCTGGGCTGGAAAGAATATGAGATGGAGGTGGTGCGTGACACCGCCGACAATGCCATCATCGTCTGTTCCATCGAAAACGTCGATCCGATGGGTGTGCACACGGGTGACTCGATCACCGTGGCCCCTGCCCTGACATTGACCGACAAAGAATACCAGATCATGCGCAACCACTCGATTGCCGTGCTGCGCGAGATCGGCGTCGAGACCGGTGGCTCGAACGTGCAATGGGCGATCAACCCCGTCGATGGCCGCATGGTCGTGATCGAGATGAACCCGCGCGTGTCGCGCTCGTCTGCGCTGGCGTCCAAGGCGACCGGCTTCCCGATTGCGAAAATCGCCGCGAAACTGGCCGTGGGCTACACGCTGGACGAGCTGGACAATGACATAACCAAGGTCACGCCTGCGTCTTTCGAGCCGACCATCGACTATGTCGTCACCAAAATCCCGAAATTCGCGTTCGAGAAATTCCCTGGTTCCGAGCCATACCTGACCACCGCGATGAAGTCGGTGGGTGAGGCCATGTCCATCGGCCGCACTATCCACGAATCGATGCAAAAGGCGCTGGCCTCGATGGAGTCTGGCCTGACCGGCTTTGACGAGATTGAAATCCCCGGCCTCAACGTGGGTTTGTGGGATGAGGCTGACGACAAGGCCGCCGTGATCAAGGCCATCAGCCAGCAGACACCGGATCGCCTGCGCACCATCGCGCAGGCCATGCGCCATGGTCTGACCGACGATGAGATATTCGGCGTCACCAAGTTCGACCCGTGGTTCCTTGCCCGCATCCGCGAGATCATCGACGCCGAGCGTCAGGTGCGCAAAGACGGCCTGCCCGTCACCGAGGACGGCATCCGCAAGCTGAAAATGCTGGGCTTCACCGACGCGCGTCTGGGCAACCTGACTGGCCGGGACGAGGCCAATATCCGCCGCGCCCGGCGCAATCTGGGCGTACACGCCGTGTTCAAACGCATCGACACCTGCGCCGCCGAGTTTGAGGCGCAGACGCCCTATATGTACTCGACCTATGAGGCCCCGATGATGGGCGAGGTCGAATGCGAAGCCCGCCCAAGCGACCGTAAAAAGGTTGTCATCCTCGGCGGTGGTCCCAACCGGATCGGTCAGGGAATCGAGTTCGACTATTGCTGCTGTCACGCATGTTTCGCGCTGACCGAACAGGGCTATGAGACCATCATGGTCAACTGCAACCCCGAGACCGTCAGCACCGACTATGACACCTCGGACCGCCTGTACTTTGAGCCGGTGACCTTTGAACACGTCATGGAAATCCTGTCCAAGGAACAGGAAAACGGCACGCTGCACGGTGTGATCGTTCAGTTCGGCGGTCAGACCCCGCTGAAACTGGCCAACGCGCTTGAGGCCGAAGGCATTCCTATCCTTGGCACCACGCCCGACGCCATCGACCTTGCCGAAGACCGCGAACGCTTCCAAGCGCTGGTCAACGAATTGGGCTTGAAACAGCCCAAGAACGGCATCGCCTCGACCGATGAACAGGCGCTTGAGATCGCGGACGAGATCGGTTTCCCGCTGGTGATCCGCCCTTCTTACGTGCTGGGCGGACGCGCAATGGAGATCGTGCGCGATATGGAGCAATTAAAACGTTATATTAACGAGGCCGTAGTGGTCTCGGGCGATAGCCCCGTTCTGCTGGACAGCTATCTGGCCGGCGCAGTCGAACTGGATGTCGATGCGCTGTGCGACGGCGCTGATGTGCATGTGGCCGGCATTATGCAGCATATCGAAGAGGCCGGTGTGCATTCGGGCGACTCGGCCTGTTCACTTCCGCCTTACTCGCTGTCCAAAGATATCCTCGACCAGATCAAGGATCAGGCGTTCAAACTGGCCAAGGCGCTGAACGTCGTGGGCCTGATGAACGTGCAGTTCGCGATCAAGGACGATGAGATCTACCTGATCGAAGTGAACCCGCGCGCCTCACGCACCGTGCCGTTCGTCGCCAAGGCGACCGACAGCGCGATTGCGTCCATCGCGGCGCGTATCATGGCTGGTGAGAAGCTCTCGACCTTCCCGATGCGCCCCGCGTACAAAGAAGGTCAGGACACCAAGATTGCTGACCAGATGACGTTGGCCGACCCGGACATGCCGTGGTTCTCGGTGAAAGAGGCGGTGCTGCCCTTCGCCCGCTTCCCCGGCGTTGATACCATTCTGGGCCCCGAAATGCGCTCGACCGGCGAGGTCATGGGCTGGGACCGCGACTTCCCGCGTGCCTTCCTCAAGGCGCAGATGGGCGCTGGTATGGTTCTGCCGTCTGAGGGCCGCGCATTTATCTCGATCAAGGATGCCGACAAGACACCCGCAATGCTAGAGGCGGCGCAAGTGCTGACCGAACAGGGTTTCTCACTGGTTGCAACGCGCGGCACGCAAGCCTGGCTGGCAGAGCAAGGCGTCGACTGCGACGTGGTGAACAAGGTCTATGAAGGCCGACCCGACGTGGCCGATATGCTCAAGGACGGTCAGGTACAGCTGCTGATGAACACCACCGAAGGCGCGCAAGCGGTCGAGGATAGTAAGTCCATCCGCTCGATCGCGCTGTATGACAAGATCCCCTATTTCACCACAGCGGCCGCCAGCCATGCAGCCGCTTTGGCGATCAAGGCGCAAGCCGAGGGCGATGTCGAGGTCAAATCCCTTCAGGGCTAACCCCGCCACCCGGCACCCGGCACCAGAACAAAGCAAAACCCCCGGTCGATGACCGGGGGTTTTTCTTTTAAACAACAGGTTGCGGCGTGGACTTTCGCCGGTATTCCGGCAGGAAGAACACCATGTAGAACACCGGCGCCGCCACCATGGTCAGGATCGTGGCAAAAGCCAGTCCGCCCATGATCGTCACCGCCATCGATTTGAAGAATGCATCCGTCAACAGCGGCGCCATCCCAAGAATGGTGGTGATCGCTGCCAGCATCACAGGACGCAGACGCGAGACCGAGGCTTCAATGATCGACTCGCGCAATCCTTTGCCGGTTTCGCGTACCAGATCGATCTCTTCGACCAGAACGATTCCGTTCTTGATCAACATCCCCGAGAGACTCAGCAGCCCAAGCAGCGCCGTAAACGTGAAGGGCAACCCGGTGCCCAGCAAGCCCAAGACCACCCCATTGACCGACATAGGCACAAGCAACCAAATGATGATCGGCTGACGGATCGCGTTAAAGATCAGCACCGAGATCAGCACCATGATCAGCAAGCTCAGCGGCAGTTGACGCCCAAGGCTTTCATTCGCTTCGCCGGCATTTTCGAACTCACCACCCCATTCCATCCGATACCCTGCAGGAAGGTCCATGCTTTCGATGGCCTCACGGACCTCGGAATGGACCTGAGCCGCCGTGAATCCCGCCGGAATATCCGCGCCAACTGTGATGGTCAGAACCCTGTCCCTTCGGTGCACAAGCGTGTTCAACGCCTTGTATTCGAACCCATCCACCATCTGTTCGATAGGAACAAAGCGCTCGGATTGGTCCGAGAACACGACCTGGTCCACGATCGAATAATCTCCGTCCGCCGGTCGACGCAGGATGATCGGGATCAGGCGATCCCTTTCGCGGAAAACGCCGCCCGTGATTCCATCGGTCGAAAACTGTAGCGTGGCGGCAATATCCTCGCGTGTAACACCCGCGGTCTGCGCACGTTCGGTCGCATAGATCGGCTGGACGGCCAACGACTTTTCACGCCAGTCATGATGAACGTGTAGCGCGTTTTGCGACGCATCCCGCATCCGCAACACAGCCTCATCCGCAAGCTGGCGCAGCACAACCGGGTCACTGCCCGAGAAGCGGGCCTGGATCGGATCGCCTCCGCCCGGACCAAAGATCAGTCGTCTTGTACGAAACTTTCCTTCAGGAAATTGCGCCTGCCCAAATTCCGCAAGTTCGGCACGCAGCGGGGGGATGTCCTCCAGCGTCCTGGTACGGATGATCAGGTGGCCGTAACTTGGATTGGGTTTCTCTGCCTCATAAGTTAGCAGGAAACGGGTCGCGCCCTGCCCGACAAAGGTGGCGACGGACACTACATCATCCCGGTTGGCCAGCCACTCTTCGAACACCGCCATATCCTCAGCGGTCCGCGCGATCGGCGTTCCTTGCGGCAGGTTGTAATGGACGAAGAACAGCGGCGTGTTCGAGTCGGGAAAGAACTGCTGTTTCACCAGCCCGAACCCGGCAAAGCACGCCACTGTGACAGACACCAGCATGGCAATCACCAACCAGCGGAACCGCAATGCCCATCTTAGGATCGCTCCGTAGACGCGGAACATGATTCCGCCATAGGCATCAATTGCACCAGCTTTACCCTGCTTGAAAAAGTAATGTCCCAGCATCGGAGTAACCGTCAGGGCCAGAATCCAGCTCAGCAAAAGTGATATTCCGATGACGGCAAACAGCGAGAACATGAACTCTCCGGTCGCGTCCGGGCTTAAGCCTATCCCGGCGAAAGCCATGATGCCGATGATGGTCGCCCCCAAAAGCGGAATTTGGGTTTTGGATGCGGCCTCGTCTGCTGCATCGCGCGAGTTTTTGCCCCGCAACATTGCGATTTGCATTCCTTCGGCGACCACGATGGCGTTGTCGACCAGCATACCCATCGCAATAATCAGGGCCCCTAGGGAAATCCGTTCCATCTCGATGGAAAACAGCGCCATGAACAGCAACGTCCCGACAACTGTCAGCAACAGCGTCGAGCCGACGACAATCGCGGCCCGCCAACCCATGAACAAGGCCAGGACAAGAACGACGATTGCCACCGACATCGCAAGGTTCAACAGAAAATCGTTCGAGGCTTGCTCGACGACCACGTGCTGCTGATAGATCGGCAGGATTTCGACACCGTAGGGGATTTGCCCGTCAAGTTCGGCGAATTTCTCGTCTGCGCGCTTGCCAACCTCGACAATGTTCTCGGTCGACAGCCCCGCGATGCCCAGCGTAAAGGCTTCTTCCCCGTTAAAGCGGATGATGACATCCGGGTCGGTCTGGCGGCCGCGGTACACATTTGACATGTCAAACAGGTTGATCACCTGCCCCTGCGACCCAACGGACAGACCCGCAATGGCCGAAACAGTGTCGGAGCCTTCGGCGGTCAGGACCGTTGTTCGGTCATCTGCAGACCGCAAAGAGCCTGATGCGTTCACTGAATCCGCATTGGCAATCGCATCGTTGATTGCCTGCAGCGGCACGTTCTGATTGACCGAGATTGCCAAGTCCGGTTCAACGAAAATCGCCTCTTGCGGCAGGCCCATGACTTCTACATCGGCCACCCCTTCGACCGTCAGCAATTCGCGCCGCAGAAACGTGGATAGTTCGTGTTTTTCAGCGTCCGAAAAGCCATTCGCAGTGACTGCATAGAACAGGCCGAACACGTCGCCGAATCCATCGTTAACCAATGGCTGGCCGACCCCGGACGGCAACGCCCGGGCTGCGTCCCGTACCTTGGCGCGCAGCTTGGTCCAGACTTCGGGCAGCTCGGTACCGTCATAGGTCGACTTGATCTCAACCTCGATCAGCGAAAACCCCGGCTGGTTGAGCGAGGTGATGGTTTTGACCTCTCCCATCTGCTGAATGGCGGATTCCAGCGGCTCCGATACCTCCAGAGCCACCTGCTCGGCTGTTGCACCGGGATACTGCGTGGCGATGACAGCATTCTTGATGGTAAAGGCCGGGTCCTCCAGTCGCCCAAGCGACAGAAAACCCCAGATTCCGCCGAACAAGGCGATCAGGATGATCAACCACGTATAGATTGGCCGGTCTATGGATGCGCGTGCGATATTCATGCGTCCGCCCCTTAGTTCGCAAAGCCGGCAAAGCGGCGTACGGCTTGCCCGTCGATCAGCGCTCCGCCTCCGGCAACCACGATTTCATCGCCATCCTCCAGCCCGGACAGGACGCTTACGTCACCCGATGCCGTGGGTTCAATGGTCACGGGGACCCATTTGACACTGCCTTCATCTGCGCCGACGGGCGAAAAGACAAAGACACCCAAAACACCTTCAGCATCCGCAACAATCGCTGTGGCCGGAACAACGATACCTGTACGTTGGTCCTGTACCTGCACATTCACCGTTACCGATGACCCCGGAAGAATCTGCAGACCTTCTGGCGGTGTCAGGCCGAATTGAATGCGGAAAGTCTGACCGACGCTCGACGACTCGGCGTCGAATTCCCGAATTTGCAGAGGGAATACTTCGTCGCTGACGGGGAATTTCGCCGTGATGGTGATGTCATCCTGCTGGCCCGACCGCTGGAACAAAATCTCGGGCACGTCGACTTCGATGCGCAGCTCGGACATGTCATGGATACGCACAATCGGTGTCCCCGCCGAGACGGTCGTAAAGGATTCCACTGCCCGGCTTGAAACCAGAGCATCAAAGGGGGCTGTTAGCGTGGCCTGCTCTAGATCATAAAGCGCATCGCGCACCGCAATATCCGCCAGCTGAGCCGCTGTCTCGGCATCATCCACCGCAACTTGACTTGCTGCAGTTCCCCGCAGACGGGACAAGCGCGCCAGCGTCCGGTCCGCCTGATCTTTCTGCAGCACAGCCCGGTCGTAGCGACGCTGGAATGGTTCACGATCCAGTTCCGCAATCAATTCGCCTTTGGGAATCACGAAACCTTCGGTCACCGGCATATCAACGATTTGCCCCGCCACCTGAAAAGCCAGATCAACCGTCTGTCGCGCTGCGACCCGGCCAAAGAACTGCCGCGAAAACCCGGGCGCGGTTTCTTGCACAACCATCAGCTTGACCGGCTTGGCAGCACTTTCTGCCATGGCCGTGGTGGCCAGCATGGTCAGGGCGAGGCCCAGAACAGAGATCAATTTCATTTCTTCAACCCCTCGGGTATTCCCGTTTTCAGAATGTTTTCACGGATTTTCCGGGCAAGCCGGGCGAATTCGGCCGTTTCATCAGGCGTCAAACCGGATGCGCGCTGAAACAGCGCCCCGGCCTCGGCCACCAAAGTCTGGCGCATCGCCACCCCCTTGTCGGACAACACCAACAGCCAAGCTCGACGATCGTCCGGATCGCGCTCTCGCGTCAGGTATCCTGCCGTTTCCAAAGCATCAGCAGTAGACGTGATTGTGGATGGCACCGTCAGCATATCCGCCGCCAAAACGCCCATACGTTTGGGTTGGTCCAGTTTTATCACCATGTGACACTCTTGGTGGGTCAGTTCTACCTCCATCAAATCAAAGCTCTCTTCCAGCTTCCAATAGAGGGCATAGACCCCCATCATGGCCTGCATTTCTGGGCTTAGTCGCTTTACCAGTGCGCTGTCGTCGAATGTCATGTGCCGAATCCGTTGCCGTTCACGGGGCGTCATATACTTCAAAAAATGAACTATTCAAGATTTGAAGCGCATTGACGCCGCAACTTTGATATTCCCTTGGGTCAATCTCTCTTGAACTAACCTTGCGTTGACTGCATTTTGGGCAAATCCGAAAAACGCAGGGGCAACAATGTATACGCCAGCAATCACCGGCACCGGTGTGTTCACGCCAGACAACGTCATCACCAACGCGGAACTTGTTGCCGCCTTTAATGCATACGCCGACAAGGTGAATGCAGAAAATGCCGACGCGATTGCTTCGGGTGAAGTGGAACCTCTGCAGCATTCATCGGAAGAGTTCATTCTCAAAGCGTCAGGCATCGAGAACCGGTATGTGATGGACAAGACCGGCGTGCTGGACCCCGACGTGATGCACCCCTTGCTGCGCCAGCGCAGTGATGATGAACCCGGCATCATGACCGAGATGGCCGTGGATGCTTGCAAAAAGGCGCTGGCCCAGGCCGGGCGCGCACCCGAAGATGTGGATCTGGTGATCTGCGCCGCCTCGAACCACGAACGGGCCTATCCGGCGATTGCGATCGAAATCCAGCAGGCGCTGGGGATCAAAGGCTTTGGCTTTGACATGAATGTCGCCTGTTCCTCGGCCACCTTCGGTATTCAGGCGGCCGCTGACATGATCAGGTCTGGGTCAGTGAAATCCGCGCTGGTGGTCAATCCCGAGATTTGTTCGGGCCATCTGGAGTGGCGCGACCGCGATTGCCATTTCATTTTCGGAGACGTAGCGACCGCCACCCTGATCGAGCGTGTAGAAGACGCAAACGGTCCCTATTTCGAAATCCTCTCCACCCGTTGCGCGACCGAGTTTTCAAACAACATTCGCAACAACAACGGCTACCTGCGCCGTTCGCGCCCCGATGGCGTAGTTGATCGCCGCGACATGCAATTCATGCAGAACGGCCGTAAAGTCTTCAAGGAAGTGCTTCCGATGGTCAGCAAACACATTGCCGACCATATGGACTCCGAAGGGCTAAACAGCTCTGACCTGAAACGCCTGTGGCTACATCAGGCGAACAAGACGATGAACGATTTCATAGGCAAAAAAGTTCTAGGCCGCGAGCCCGAACCCGGCGAACAACCCAATATCTTGCAGGACTACGCCAACACGTCCTCAGCGGGGTCGATCATCGCATTCTCGAAATACTCTGATGATTTCGCGGATGGAGAAGTCGGTCTGATCTGTTCATTCGGGGCGGGGTATTCCGTGGGTTCGGTAATCGTGCGGCGGCACGGATAGTCAACTCGATCCATCGCGTAGCTCAAGAATTCACTTGCTCCAGAACCCTTTCGCGTGATGGATTGAAGTCAACTTGCCTTTGCACGCATTAGCTGTGTCAGCGACACCAATCATTCTGAGTTCACAAAATGGCAACCAAACCTAAAGCACGTGCGACTCTGGAAGATATCCTGGCATCTTGTTCGGACGTTCTTTTCCCGGAATCTCTCGGCGAAGCTCCGGTTTCTTTGAACAGCCGCGCGTCAAACGGTGATACCGCGTTGCACGCCGTTCTTTGGCGCGACGACACCTACGCTGCCCTGACGTTGATTGCCGCTGGCGCTGACGTAAACGCAGTCGGCGACATGTCGGAAACGCCCCTTCACGTCGCGGTTAAGAAACGAAACCTGAGCGTTATCGAAGCGTTTTTGAAAGCGGGTGCTGATCCCCTTCTGAAATCGGAATTCGATCAGTCTGCAAAGGAATTGGCTGGCGCGTTTGGTGGCGACCTTAAACGGCTTTTCGATTTCAATTAACGAAAAACCGGCGATCAACTCACGCTTTCTTCTTCCAGATGCAGCTTCATCTCGATCAGGACCTGTTGCAACAAACTGGTCTCCTTCAACAGACGCTTGGCCTCGTTGACGGTGATGATGCCGTCTTCAATAGCAGCCTGATATTCGGTCATCAGCATTGCAAACCGTTGGCTTAGGGCAATGACATCCGAATTCACACCTCCGGTCCTGGGGGTATCCGTATTACGGCCATCATAGGACAGCGTGATATTCTTAAGATCCGCCAGGGCCGAGGTCACATGCGGAAAGTTCGAGACCGCCTCGAGCCGAGCAACCGCATCGACTGGCATAAAACGGTCCGCATGTTCCGCGTTGTCCGAGTAGTACCGACCCAATGTTGCCTTGGACTTGCCTGTAATCTCACAGGCCGATTCAATGCCGACGTCTTTTACCAACGCCTCGGTATGTTTTTTCAGATAAGCCCCGATATCTGCCATGTTTCAACCTTTACTGCCTGGCTTTCCCACGACATCTGCGACTATGGGGGAAAGGGTAAGGAAATTTCCCATACTCGAGTCATAATTGAAATGCCATAAATTGACTATCCCTCAGATATGCAGGGATTTTGTGAGTGAGTGGCGGCGTTTCCAGCCGGTAATGAGTGTTTGCAAGGCGGTTTTCTGGTCTTGCTCTGTTTTGGCCGCATGATGGCCGACGGCGTCGCTGTTGTTGACGTGGGGGTATCCATCCCCAATGAGCTTTCGCTCGACCCTTGCAACGACAACGGCGACGTCGCTTATTTCATAGAATTTGGTTACTTGCCCATGCGGATCAGGCGTTTTAGACCCGGGCACATGGCAAAACTGTACTTCAACTATTCAACCATGAACGCGGGTAAATCGACTGTGTTGTTGCAGGCCTCGCACAACTATCGTGAACGCGGCATGGACACCTATCTTATGACCGCACAGCTTGACGGTCGCGCTGGCGTGGGAAAGATCGCCTCGCGCATTGGCATATCTGCAGATGCCGACACGTTCGGGGCAGAAGATAACGTGTTCGACATGATCGAGAACCGTCTGGCGCAGGGTAAGGTGGCCTGCGTATTCGTAGACGAGGCACAGTTTCTGACCCGCGATCAGGTCTGGCAGCTGGCAAGTGCCGTGGATGATCTGAACGTACCGGTTCTTGCCTATGGGTTACGGGTAGATTTTCAGGGACAGCTGTTTCCCGGCTCTGCAGCCCTCTTGGCCCTGGCGGATGAGATGCGCGAAGTTCGAACGATATGCGAATGTGGGCGCAAGGCCACAATGGTCGTCCGTCAGGACGCGCACGGGAATACGATCACCGAAGGAGCACAGGTTCAGATCGGCGGGAACGAAACCTATGTCTCGCTCTGCCGCCGACACTGGCGCGAGGCGATGGGCGGTTAAACCGGCGTCAGCAGCGCCCGGCCTGCGATAAAGGCCGCAACATTGTCCAGCGCCAGGTAACCCATATCGGTGCGTACCTCGTCAGTGGCGGTACCCAGATGCGGGCACAGGGTCACGTTCTCCATGTCGATCAGCGCCTGAGGAACCTTGGGTTCGAATTCGTATACATCCAGCCCCGCCCCTGCGATCTGCCCGGACTGAAGGGCTGCGATCAGGGCAGCCTCGTCCACGACTTCTCCGCGCGCGATATTGATCAGTAAGGCATTGGGGTTCATCGCCTCAAGTACCGGCGCATTGATCAGATGTTGAGTTTCCGCTCCACCGGGGACGGCCAGCACCAGAAAATCGACCGACGCGGCCAAAGTGGATAGATCGGGTACGAACTCTGCCGGGAACTCCAATTCCTTCGCACTACGCGACTGATAGGCAACCTGCATGGAAAACCCAAAGTGACAGCGCCGGGCAATGGCCTGTCCGATCCGGCCCATGCCAACGATACCCACCCGCTTGCCGGTGACGTGGTGGCCCAGCATTTGCGCGGGATGCCAGCCATGCCAGCCCCCAGCCCTGACGATGCGTTCTCCTTCCCCGACACGGCGCGCGGTTGTCAGCAACAAAGTCATGGCGATATCGGCTGTGGCATCCGTAACGGCACCCGGCGTATTGGTGACCGCAATGCCTGACGCGCTGGCCGCGTCCACGTCAATATGGTTGTAGCCGACGCCGAAATTGGCCAGCAGTTTGCAGCGCGGATCGGACACATCCGCGAATACCTGCGCCGAAAAAAGATCGCCAAGCGTTGGCATTACCACGTCGAATTCCGTCAAAGCCCGCCGCATCTCATCCGGTGTCAGTGGCGACGTTTCTTTGCGAATCTCCGCATCGAACTCCGTTCGTGCGCGCTCCATTACAGCGTCGGTCATGGGGCGTGTAATCAATAATTTCATCAGTGCATCCTCCCGCCGGTCGGAACCTCTCCATCCGGTCCGATCAGAACGATCTCGCCATTTTCGTCGGGCAGACCCAAAACCAGCACCTCGGACATGAACTTGCCGATCTGGCGCGGCGGGAAATTCACCACGGCCATAACTTGCTTGCCCACCAGCGTAGCCGGATCGTAATGCGCGGTGATCTGGGCCGACGTCTTTCGCTCGCCGATCTCATCGCCGAAGTCGATCCACATCTTGATCGCCGGCTTGCGGGCCTCGGGGTACGGCTCGGCGCGGATCACTTCACCCACGCGGATGTCGACCTTGAGAAAATCGTCGAAGGAAATCTCACTCACGGGACAGCTCCTTGGATCGGTCGGTCGCGGCTTTGACGGCGCGGTGCAGCAGGTCTGGGAAGCCCTGTTCTTCGTGCATCAGCACCTCGAGCGCTGCCTGCGTGGTGCCATTGGGCGAGGTCACATTGACTCGCAGCTGCGCGGGGTCTTCGTCGGCGGTCATCGCTAGCGCGCCTGCCCCTGCAACAGTAGATTTGGCCAGCTTCATAGCTAGGTCATGCGGCAAGCCCTGCGCCTGCCCCGCAGCGGCCAGCGTTTCGATCAGGTGGAACACATAGGCCGGACCCGATCCGCTAAGACCAGTCACTGCGTCCATCTGCGTCTCATCCGCCAGCCGGACAGTCTCACCAATCGCGGATAGCAGGTTTTCGGCCAGGGTCACGTCGGCCTCGGAGGCCTGTACGTTGCCGATCAGCGCCGTGATGCCCTGCCGGATTGCTGCAGGCGTATTCGGCATCGCTCGTACGATCGGCGTGCCCGCGCCCAACACAGATTCAAATGTGGAAATCGACGTCCCCGCAGCGACCGAGACGAACAGGCTGCCGCCCCCGCCCAGCGCTTTGATCGCGGGCAATGCTTCGCCCATCATCTGCGGTTTGACGGCCACAAGCACCACGGCTGGGGCTTCGGGCAACGGTGTGTTGATATTGACGCCTTGTGCTTTCAACCAGTCCGAGGGGTACGGATCCACGACCCAGACTGACGACGCTGGTAAGCCATGCTCTAGCCAGCCAGCCAGCATGGCCGATCCCATCTTTCCGCATCCCAGAAGCACAAGCCCCTGTTCAGCGATGCGCGACATGTCCATGATTGCCCCTCCCCATTATCTGGCTTGGGGCAAAGCTTTACGCGCGGCCGTAAGCCTCTGCAATGGCGACTTGCATCGCATCTTCGGGATCGCGATTCCCCCAAGTGACCAGTTGGATCGCCGGGTAATAGCGTTCTGCGCTCAGAACCGCAGCGGTGATCATCGTGTCGATCTGTTCCGGGCTGGCCGTCTGACCACCCGCCAGAACCAGACCATAGCGATAGACCATCAGTTTCTGGTTTGCCCAATAGGTAAACGCCCCGGCCCAGCACTGATCGTTCATCTTGTTCAGCAGCTCATACAGCTCGCTTTCCCGCTCGGATGGCGGGTCCATTTCGAACGAGCACACCATGCGCAGGGTTTCGTCATAGTTCGACCAGGCCAGAGTGATGGAATAGGTGCGCCACTGTCCTTCGACAGCCATGGCGATCTGATCATCGCCGATGCGATCAAAATCCCAGTCGTGATGTTCGGCCAGGTGTTCAACAATATCAATCGGATGAAGGTCTTCTTCGAGAAACTGCTCGGATAGGGCCATAATGCCACCTCACTTATCTCTAGCAATTCGGGGCTGGCAGCGCCCCAGCGCTAGTTGCCTGCTCTACAAGCCGGGCTTCCCCCATGTGCCTGTACTAAATATGGTGCGCCGCGCGCATCCATCTGGCAACCCTATTTATTGGGGATAACAGCAATAAGTTGTGGACGAACAGCAACGGAGATCAAAATATTGGCGCCGAGTACAGCTTTGTCTTGATTTACTTCTGCAGGGCAGCAAAATGCACAACACCGCACAATCTGGCGTCAGATTGCGCGGCATTCTCTTGATCTTCGAATCTGCGCTAAGACGTTACTTGTCCAGCTTTGCCTCCAGCGCGGCGATACGCTGTTCCAAGGCTGCGTTTTCTTCGCGCGCCTTTTGCGCCATGGCGCGGACGGCATCGAATTCTTCGCGGGTGACGAAATCGCGGTCGGCCAGCCAGCGGTCGATCATCGACTTCATCGCATTCTCGGCCTCTTCCCGCGCGCCCTTTGCCACGCCCATGGCGTTGGTCATCAGTTGGGATACATCATCGAGGATCTTGTTGCGGGTCTGCATGGTTTTTCTCCGAAATCGCGGTTGTTCTCTATATGGGTAAACTTTGCGTCAGGCTCAAGGTTGACTTGCCCTGCAAAGCACGGGCAATGAGACGCACATGCAGGCTGTTCTGAATTTCCCCGATCTGTCGCCCGAACTGTTCTCGATCTCACTCTTCGGGATGGAGTTCGCCCTGCGTTGGTACGCGCTGGCTTATATCGCAGGCATCCTGATCGCGTGGAGGATGGGGTCAGCGGCGCTGAAACGCCCCGCGCTTTGGGCGTATAACACGCCGCCGATGAAACCCCAGCAGCTTGAGGATCTGATCACCTGGATCATTCTTGGGGTGATTCTGGGTGGTCGACTTGGGTTCGTGCTGTTTTACCAGCCGGCCTATTACCTTGCGAACCCAGCGGACATTTTGAAAGTCTGGCAGGGTGGCATGGCATTTCACGGTGGTCTGCTGGGGGTGATTGTTGCCTCTTACATCTATGCGCGCCGTCACAAGATATCGGTTCTGCCGCTGGCTGATCTCATTGCCCACACTGTTCCGCCGGGGTTACTGCTGGGACGGTTGGCCAACTTCATCAACGCCGAGCTTTGGGGCCGCCCCAGCGAGGTGCCATGGGCGGTAATCTTCCCTGGCCCTGCCGCGCAAGACTGCCCCGGTGTGCTGGTTGGCATGTGTGCACGTCATCCCTCGCAGCTTTACGAGGCCGCGCTGGAGGGGTTGCTGCTGGGGGCCGCGCTGCTGTGGCTGGTCTACCGCAAGGGCGCGCTGCGCAAACCCGGACTGGTTATGGGTGTGTTTCTGGCCGGGTATGGTGCGTCCCGGTTCATCGTTGAGTTCTTTCGGCAACCCGACGCACAGTTCATCTCGATCGGGAATCCTCTGGGTCTGGCATGGCATATTGGCGGGTATGGCCTGACCATGGGGCAGCTCTTGTCGCTGCCAATGATCGCGCTTGGCCTATGGTTCGCGCTGCGCGCGCGAAACGCGCGATGAGCCTGATTGACCATCTGCTGGAGCGCATCGCGCAAGGCGGCCCGATGACCGTGGCCGACTACATGACCGAATGCCTGCTGCATCCGACGTATGGCTATTACACCACACGCGACCCTTTGGGTGTGCAGGGCGATTTCGTCACCGCGCCTGAAATCAGTCAGATGTTCGGTGAATTAATCGGCCTAAGTCTGGCGCAAAGCTGGATGGATCAGGGGCACCCCGATCACTTCGTTCTGGCCGAGCTTGGGCCGGGGCGCGGAACACTGATGGCGGACATCCTCCGGGCCACACGCGGGGTTCACGGGTTCCATGATGCGGCTGAAATCGTGTTATTCGAAGCCTCACCGACCTTGCGCGACATACAGGCAGAAACGTTGAAGGATTTTGCACCGCGCTGGATCACAACGCTCACCGACTTGCCCGACGCGCCTTTGTTTCTGGTCGCCAACGAATTCTTTGACGCCCTGCCCATCCGCCAGTTCCTCCGCGACGGCCTGGCGTGGCGCGAGCGCCTTATCGGGGCTGAGGGCGAATCGCTGACCTTCGGGCTAGGGGCCCAAGCGGATCAGGTTGCGCTGACGGACCGATTGCAAGACACGAAAGATGGCGATCTGGTTGAGCTTTGCGCGGCTGCTATCCCCATCCTGACCGTCATCGCGGCTCGAATCGCCAGCCACGGCGGTGCCGGTCTGATCGTGGACTACGGCGACTGGCATTCGCTGGGCGACACGTTTCAGGCCCTGCGCGGGCATGAGCGTGTGAATCCGCTGGATACACCCGGTCAGGCGGATCTGACCGCGCATGTGGATTTCGAACCTCTTGCACTGGCAGCACGTGCCGCCGGTTGCGCCCATTCCCGCCTGACCCCTCAGGGCGCGTTTCTGGAACGGCTTGGCATTACCGCCCGTGCGCAAGCTTTGGCCATACCGCTCGGCGGGTCCGAGCTTGATACACTGGTGGCAGCACATCGCAGGTTGACGCATCCCGAGGAAATGGGAAACCTGTTCAAAGTACTGGGACTCTACCCCTCTTACGCGGCACCTCCACCGGGACTGGAACCATGACACTGGAAATACTGACCTCGGACATGCTGTCAGACGTACGCCACGGCTTTTTCAGCCGCCGTGGCGGAGCGTCATCAGGGGTGTTTTCCGGCTTGAATTGCGGCTATGGCTCGTCAGACCAGACCGAGGTTGTTTCGATCAACCGGGCGCGTGTAGCTCAGGCGATGGAGGTCGAGCCCGAGGCGCTTATTGGCGTACACCAGGTGCATTCTCCGACCGTGGTTAAGGTTGACGCACCGATGAACGGCGAGCGTCCACGCGCGGACGCAGTGGTCACAGCTACTCCGGGCTTGGCCCTGACCATACTTACAGCGGATTGCCAGCCCGTTCTTTTTGCCGACACCCACGCAAATGTTATCGGCGCGGCCCACGCAGGGTGGCGCGGGGCTTTGGACGGCGTTCTCGAATCGACTCTGGACGCCATGGAAGAACTGGGGGCAAAGCGCGAAAACACGGTCGCTGTAATTGGCCCGTCGATTTCGCAACAAGCATACGAGGTCGGGCCTGAGTTCCTGGATGATTTCGTCGCAGAAACGCCAGAAAACCTGCGTTTCTTCGCAAATGGGGAAGGCGACAGATTGCAATTTGACCTTCCCGCTTACGGTTTGCATCGCCTTCGACAGGCAGGCGTAGGCCAAGCTGAATGGACCCGGCACTGCACCTATTCAGACCCCGACAGATTCTATTCCTACCGGCGATCTACGCACGCCAAAGAAGCGGACTATGGACGCCTTATTTCTGCAATCAAATTGTAGACCTAGACTGAATTGTGGCGATTTCGCCGCTTTTTTGCCACATTCTTTGTGTCTACCTGAGTCGTAACAAGTTGAGTTTTATTGTCCGCTCTCAGGTGTTTATCTGCCGATGCTCCAGCAGTGTGAGACAGTATGAAGAAAGAGGAGCTACTAACCTTCATTTTGTCCTGAATTGATCCCGGATCAGCCTTATCGCTGCCTCAATATGGCGTCAGATTGGCATCCCAAAGGGAAATGGGGCCCAAAAACCCCAGAGGAGCAGGACCAGATCATGAAGGTAAAATCTCGCTTTCTGAGCGCCGTTGTCGCGGCGACCAACGAAAAGACGCCGGAGATGCCGTGGAAAAGCATTTCCAGCGACTCGGTCAGAGTTGCCCGTCGTTTGGCGGAACGGGTCTGATCGTGACGCCCAGGGTACCAAGCTGCCGGTTCCAGGGGCCAAGACGCGCATCGGAGGGGTGCTCCGGCCCGATGCGTGACCTGCCGCAGGTATTTTCCGCGGTCAGGTTCAGGGGTGTTGTGTGCGTGGGTAATTTTCGCCGACGTTGTTGTGAGTTTGTCTGGGGGGTCAAGATGTTGACCAAAGGTGTGCTGAATACCATCACGTTGCGACGTCGGTTTGACGCTCGCCCTGAGGTCGCCCTTTCATTCAAAACAAAGAAAAAGATCGGTCAGACGGGCCTGTACGGAGGGTTCAACCTGTCTGCACGGATGATAGAAGGGACGGAATAAAAATGCCTATTCCACATTCGCTTTCGCGCGCGGCCAAAAACGCCGTCGATACTTCGGCGATGCTGCGGGATGCGCCAAGGGACAAACCAAAGGCGCAACTGCGGCGCTATGAAGTGAGCGCGCTGCTGCCAAATGGCGATATCTCTCAGACCCGCCATATCGCGCCCGCTTTGCCGATGTTCGAGGACGCATTCTGCGCCTTTACCCGAGGATCTTTAATTGAGACGGAAACCGGCCCGCTCGCGATTGAGGACCTGCTGCCCGGTGATACTGTACTGACGCAGGATGGCTCGTCTCAGACTGTGCTATGGAAAGGCTCTGTGACCCTGGTTCCCGGACGCGAGGATTCCCGAGGTCGGACTCGCCCTCTGACGCGGATCATGGCCGACACATTCGGGATGCAGAAACCTCTTTCAGGCGTTATCGCGGGCCCAGCGGCGCGGTTGGTTGGAACCCCGTCCCACCTGCGCCATCTGCACGGCAATGAGACCGTTTTGACCCCGGTTCACGAATTTCAGGACGGAATGAGCGTGGTCGAAACCCTGCCGCCAACGCCGATCGAACTGTTCCATATCTGTCTCAAGCGCCATTCTGTGATCAAGATCGACGGGCTGCAGTTCGAGACGTATCATCCCGGTGTCAATGCAGTTCGGATGATCAGCCATTCCTTGCGCTCGATCTACCTGAACCTGTTCGCGCATGCCGATTCGCTGAATGATTTTGGTCCGCTGCTGATGCCGCGTGCTGGCGACGGAGAGGTGGACGCGATCACAGCGTAAATTTTTGTCAGTGCTGCAGAGTGGGGGCTTTATGCAGATTCTTTTGGGTTGGGTGCTGTTCCTGATCGTTACAGCGATTCTTCCGCCATGTTGTTCCGCACATAAACGGATGCGCTTCAGGCCATCCGGTTCATGCGTTCTTCCAGAACATCGAACGGCACACCGGGCTCGTCCTTAGCGCCTCGAATCACAAGCGATGTCTTAACACTGGCCACATTTGGGGTGGTCAGCAAATCGCCGGTCAGGAACCGCTGAAAACTGCTAAGGTCAGGGGCGACGCATTTCAGGATGAAATCAACCTCGCCATTCAGCATGTGGCATTCGCGGACCAAGGGCCAGTCGCGGCACCGTTCTTCGAAGGCGCTCAGTTCGGTCTCGGCCTGACTTTCCAAACCAACGCTGGCAAAGACCTGAACCTCGAATCCCAACTCTCGCGCGTTCACTTCGGCGTGGTAACCGCGGATCAGGCCGGATTCCTCAAGCGTACGGACGCGCCGCAAACACGGAGGCGCAGAAATGCCGACACGTTTCGCAAGTTCGACATTGGTCATTCGACCGTCTGCCTGCAATTCCGCCAGAATTTTGCGGTCAATCTCATCCAGCCGTGTCGCGACCATAAAATGCTCCTGATTTTTCGGTTGTTATATCAGCACCCAGAAGATGCGCAATAATCTTTCGCGTCAGCGCAATATTCTTTATTTTAAACGCCCTATTAATGGGCGCCATTCGCGTAATGCATAGCGGTTCTCTGTCAGGAAGGGGCTTTAAGCACCGCCATCGGGTCGCTATATCCAGTCGCCAAGGGGCCACGCGCCCACATCAGGCAGATCGAGTTGGGGGTACCATGTCCGAAACGAAACACACCAAGGTTCTAATCATAGGATCGGGGCCCTCCGGATACACGGCGGGCGTTTATGCCAGCCGCGCAATGCTGGAACCGATCCTGGTGCAGGGTATTGAACCCGGCGGTCAGTTGACCACCACCACAGAGGTCGAGAACTGGCCCGGCGACACAGAGGTTCAAGGCCCCGACCTGATGGTTCGTATGCAGGACCATGCTAAGGCAATGGGATGTGAGATCATCGGTGACATCATCAGCGATCTGGACGTTAGCAAACGCCCCTTCACTGCCAAAGGCGACAGCGGCACGACCTATACAGCTGATGCAGTCATTCTGGCGACCGGTGCACGCGCAAAATGGCTTGGGCTGCCGTCCGAGGACAAGTTTAAAGGCTTTGGTGTCTCTGCCTGTGCCACCTGCGATGGGTTCTTCTATCGTGGACAGGAAATCGTTGTCATTGGCGGCGGCAACACTGCCGTGGAAGAAGCTCTGTTTTTGACGAACTTTGCCAGCAAGGTCACCCTGATCCATCGTCGCGACGAACTGCGGGCCGAGAAAATCCTGCAGGACCGCCTGATGAAAAACGAAAAGATTGAACCGCTTTGGTTCCACGAGCTGGATGAAGTGCTTGGCACCGATGCGCCTTTGGGCGTTGAGGGCGTGCGCGTCAAGAACGTGAAAACCGGTGAACTCTCTGAGATTCCCTGTAAGGGGGTGTTTATTGCTATCGGGCACGCCCCTGCGAATGAGCTGGTCAAGGACACGCTTGAAACCCACATGGGTGGCTATGTCGTGACCAAGCCGGGTTCTACCGAGACTTCGATACCAGGCGTATTCGCCGCCGGTGACTTAACTGACCACATCTATCGTCAGGCCGTTACCAGCGCCGGTATGGGCTGCATGGCAGCGCTGGATGCCGAGCGGTTCCTGGCGGAGCAGGACTAGCCAATGATAGAATTCTCCGGCCCGGTCTGGAGAATTCTGTTTCGAACACATTCAGACGCCCCTTTGGTCCCCGCTCGGGCGCCAGAGGGGCGTTTTCACTATGCAGGTCAGACCGCGCTTTATGCATCTCTCAGCGCCGAAGGGGCCGAAGTCGCGATACGTCGCTATGTATCGCGCGATGACCCACCGCGAATCCTGCAACGTGCAAGGATCACAGAGGCACGTCTTGTCGACCTGAGAGGTCAGCCCGAAGCATCCATCGTTTGGCAAGACATTGCAAAGGCCTGCGGGCGTTCTCCAACCTGGCAATTCTCGGATAAGGCCCGAGCTCTAGGTGCCGATGGCATGATCTATAGCTCTCGATCACGGCCCCAGCTCAGCCATGTGGTTCTGTTCCGTACCAGTGCCCGGCTTATTTGCGTCGATGCCCCGTCAGAAACCTGGGTACCTGCTTATTCTTGACCCGCCCGCGCGCCCGTATCAGACTCGGGGCACAAGGCAAGAATTCACAGGTGACCTGAAGTGAAGAGCGTATTGTGGCAAGGCGGGTGGATAACCCGGCTGAGGATTGGCAGTGGCCTGATCCTGTTCGCGTTTGCATTCCTGCACTTCATCAATATCGGCTTGGGTCTGTTCCACACCGATTACCTGCACGGAATGCAAGACGGCCGCCACGCTTTCACCCGTCACGACATCGGCAGCGCCTTGCTCTATGCCGCTTTGTTCATTCACTCGGGTCTGGCGCTCTATTCGATCAGTCAACGCAAAACACTAAAAATGCCGCTGAGCATGGCATTGCAGATTGTTCTGGGATTGCTGATCCCGCTGCAACTGATCGCGCATATCGTTCACACACGTTACGCGCACGAGGTGTTCAACGTGAACGACGAGATGGGATACATCATCGCGCTGATGTGGCCAAGCTCGGCTATCTGGATGCAAAGCATGCTCTTGCTGGTCGTTTGGGTGCACAGCTGCATTGGTCTTCATATGTGGCTGCGATTGGCCAAATGGTGGCCCAAAACAGTCCCCTATCTGATCGGATTGGCCGTGTTCGTCCCGTCATTTGCGATGGCGGGACTATTGACAGAAGGGCGGCGGATTTGGGCCGATTTCGGCGACCCGTTTCTACGCGACCAATATATCGAGCATTACAATTGGCCGTCACCCGAAGAATTTCAGGCTCTGTTTAGCGTCAAGGACAATGCGCTATTGGCCTTTTGGATCGCTCTGGGTGTTTCGTTGGCCGTGTTTGCAGGACGCAAACTTCTACGTCGCAGACATTCGGTCCGCGTTACATATGTCGAAGGACCTGAGGTCGTCGCTGAAAAAGGCATGACCCTGCTTGAGATATCGCAGGCCAATGGCATCCCACATACGGCCCTGTGCGGTGGCAAAGGCCGCTGCACCACGTGCCGAGTCATTGTCGAAGACGGTGCGGCAGAGCTTCCGGCTCCAAGCGAAGTTGAAGCCCGCAGCCTTGCCGCAGTACGGGCGCCCAAAGGCGCGCGGCTGGCTTGCCAAATCCGCCCGACTCAGCCGATTACGGCCTTTCGAATGTTTCGTCCTGATGGCCTTCGAAACCGCGCACATGCCAGCCAGGGCCAGGAACGTCAGCTTGCCGTTCTGTTTCTGGACATGCGTGGGTTTACGTCGCGCACAACGGGACAGCTGCCCTATGATATTGTCTTCCTTCTGAACCGTTTTTTTGACGCGATCGTTCCTGCGATCACTGCCGAAGGTGGGGTGGTCGACAAATACATGGGCGATGGTCTTTTGGCCGTGTTCGAAACCGCCGACCCCGCAAGTTCCGCCCGTGCTGGTTTGATGGCCGCAGCAGATGTCAGCCGCGCACTGGAACGATTCAACAAGCAACTCAACGCAGAAGGCAGCTCGCATATTCGCATAGGCATGGGGTTGCATCTGGGTGATCTGGTTCTGGGCGAAATCGGTGCCGCCGGAACAGCGACACGCACCATTATCGGAGACGCGGTCAATGTTGCCAGCCGGCTAGAGGCTGAGACCAAAACTCTGGGCGTCGAGCTTTTGGTCTCAGAGGACCTTCTGCGCGCGGCCGGATATGACGGTGACGAAACGGGGCTACAGTCTTTCAAACTAAGGGGGGTTTCTCGCCCGATTCCTGCGTTACCGGTAAGAAACGCCACCTTACTGGCGCTTAGGATAGCTGCTTAGGAACACATGGCCTAGAACTTGCCCAATTGCCGACAATTCGAAGAACCGCAGTCGGCATTTGCATTTGAATGTGGAAAATTCTTCCAATCCGAGCGAAAACCGCGCATATCGTCCTTTGTTTCATGAATGTATATGGACTTCACCTGATCATCGGGGCAAACGCCCCTTAAACACCTATGAATCACGGGCAAAACTGCCCTTACACAAGAGTATTCCGATGACGATGTTAAGCAATCTGGCCCCTATCCCAGAACTCTATGTCTCCTACGACTCGGCGCAGAAGCTGAAAGTAGAAGCCGCTGACCTGACCAGTTGGGACCTGAGCCCGCGCCAGATCTGTGACCTTGAACTGCTGATGAACGGCGGGTTCAACCCGCTTAAGGGTTTCCTGTCCGAAGCCGATTACGACAACGTCGTTGAAAACATGCGTCTGGCCGACGGTACCCTGTGGCCGATGCCCATCACGCTGGACGTCAGCGAAGACTTCGCCCAGTCAATCGAGCTGGGTCAGGACATCGCCCTGCGTGATCAGGAAGGCGTCATCCTCGGCACCATGACCGTGACCGACCGCTGGACCCCGAACAAATCCCGCGAGGCCGAGAAGGTATTCGGCGCGGATGACGACGCGCATCCAGCCGTGAATTATCTGCACAACACCGCAGGCAAGGTGTATCTGGGTGGACCTGTGGTCGGCATCCAGCAACCCGTCCACTATGATTTCCGCGCCCGCCGCGACACCCCGAACGAGTTGCGCGCCTATTTCCGCAAGCTGGGCTGGCGCCGCATCGTTGCGTTCCAAACCCGTAACCCGCTGCACCGCGCCCATCAGGAGCTGACCTTCCGTGCCGCAAAGGAAGCCCAAGCCAACCTGCTGATCCATCCGGTTGTCGGCATGACCAAGCCCGGCGACGTCGACCACTTTACCCGCGTGCGCTGTTATGAGGCTGTTCTGGACAAATATCCGGCCTCGACCACCTCGATGTCGCTGCTGAATCTGGCCATGCGGATGGCAGGCCCCCGCGAGGCGGTCTGGCACGGGCTGATCCGCGCCAATCACGGCTGCACCCACTTCATCGTGGGCCGCGACCACGCGGGCCCCGGCAAGAACTCGGCCGGTGAAGATTTCTATGGCCCCTATGACGCGCAGGACCTGTTCCGCCAGTTCCAGAACGAGATCGGAGTCGAGATGGTCGACTTCAAACACATGGTCTATGTGCAGGAACGCGCCCAATACGAACCCAATGACGAAATCGCGGACAAGGATGACGTCACCATCCTGAACATCTCGGGTACCGAACTGCGCCGCCGTCTGGCCGAAGGTCTGGAAATCCCCGAATGGTTCAGCTTCCCCGAGGTTGTGGCCGAGTTGCGCAAGACCAAACCACCACGCAGCCAGCAGGGCTTTACCGTGTTCTTCACCGGCTTCTCGGGTTCCGGCAAATCGACTATCGCCAACGCGCTTATGGTCAAGCTGATGGAGATGGGCGGCCGCCCCGTGACGCTGCTGGACGGTGATATCGTTCGTAAGAACCTGTCGTCGGAACTCGGTTTCTCGAAGGAACACCGCGACCTGAACATCCGTCGCATCGGCTATGTGGCGTCGGAAATCACCAAGAACGGCGGCATCGCCATTTGTGCCCCAATCGCGCCCTACGCAACCACCCGTCGTGCCGTTCGCGAAGAGATCGAGCAATTCGGTGCCTTCTGCGAAGTCCATGTTGCGACCAGCATCGAAGAATGCGAGCGCCGTGACCGCAAGGGCCTGTATAAGCTTGCGCGTGAAGGCAAGATCAAGGAATTCACTGGCATCTCGGACCCTTATGATGTGCCCCAGAACCCGGAGCTGAGCGTCGAGACCGAGAATGTCGAGGTCGACAACTGCGCCCATCAGGTGCTGCTCAAGCTTGAAAGCATGGGTCTGATTGCAGCGACTTAACCTGACCGCCACATGAAACAGGCCCTCGCGCTGCGGGGGCCTTTTTTGTGATCAGAGCTCGGCGCGAATGGCCGCAACGGCGCGGGCTTCGAAATCACCGTATTCAGCCGCCTTGGGCTGGATCGCCTGTAGATGCGATAGGCGCGCAGCGTAGTCCTCGGGTGAGACCGTTTGAATGGCGCGGTGAATATCGGCCTCGGATTCGCACAGGATCATGCCTGATGTGTCGAAGAAATCCCCGATATTCGGGCAGCCCCAATAGATCGGAACAGTGGCGCACAGGATCGCATCCGTCAGTTTTTCCGAGAAATAATTCCGTTCCCGCACATTCTCGATCACCACAGAATAGCGATACGGGGTCAGCCCGTCGGATTTCTGGTCAAACGGCATATAACCACGACCCATGATATCGACATCCGCGCCCGTCTCGCGCACCCAGTCGATGACCGCATGACGCAATTGGTGACCTTCCAGATCGCGCTTGGCCGAGGCGATCAGCGAACAGGATTTGGTCTTTTCGACGGACAATTCCTGCCAGTCCGGCACCATGGTGACGCCATAGGGCAGAAAGACCGCATTCGGGATGCCTTGCAGCAGGACGTCATGGAAGGTCAGCACACGAAAGAACCGAAGCCATGTCCAGCGCAACATCCGGTCGTGTTTTGCGTGGATGGCCGAGGGTTCCCCCATCATCAGCGAAATCTGCGCGCGGGTACCCCGGCGCAACCGCAGATGCACGGTGGAATTGGGATACATTATCAGATGATCGGTTGGTTCAAGATCCCCGACAGTTTTGCCAGTCAGACGATCCGGGCAACCCTCGGGCCAGATCAGATCGCTGAGGAGAACCGAGCTCAGTTTCGGCCCCAACCGGTGCCCATAGGGCAGAATCGCAATTGCGGGCTCAGACATCAATTTCCCTCCGGCAGATTGACCTGCCCACGCATCAGCACATGGCCGCTCCCAGCCACCTTTATACCGGTCATTGCCTCCGGCGGGCCAACACGCGTAACGGTGGCCTGACCCGGGCGGCCCATGTCATGGCCTTGTTCGGCAACAAAGCTGTCTTTCTCCATCAGACCGTGCTTCCACAGATAGGCCGCCATCGCACCGGTGGCGGACCCGGTAAACGGGTCCTCGGGCGGGCTGGGCGGCGCCAGCAACAAGCGCGAAAACGTGTCCCCGCCTTCGGTCGCGCCTTGCAGCGTAACCAGAAACGGCTCGGCCATATCCGAACCCGAGAACCCAGCCATAGCCGCGACCTCACGCAGCGGTCCCTCGGCCAGTTTCGCGGCCCGCAGCGCCGCGTGATCACGCAGGACGGTGATGCAGAACGGCAAGCCGGTAGACACGAATTGCGGCGGTGAAGTGATGGCATCTGCGGACAGGCCGATCGCGGAGGCCACCAAATCATCCGGCACCTCGGCGCCAAATTGCGGTGCGACCTGAGTCATCTCGATCTCGTCACCGTTCAGGCGGATATCGACGAGGCCCGCGCCCGTCTCAAGCGTCAGGCTGTCGCCGTCAATTATCCCGCGCGACCGCATAGCGGCCACGGTCGCAATGGTTGGGTGCCCGGCAAAGGGGATCTCGCGGCTGGCCAGAAAGTAGCGAACCCGGATATCAGCGATGTCAGAAGGCCCGGTAAAGGTGCATTCAACCAAAGACGTCTCTTGCACATAGGCCATGCAGATTGCATCCGACAAACTAGCGCCGCCATGCACGACTGCGCACCCATTGCCCCCAAAAGCGAGATCGGTAAAGGCATCTACCCAGTCAAAATCAAACCAGCTCATTCCTCGGACCCTTTGCTTTACAAGGCATATCTCGCCTGGTCAGCGTCGGATGTCACGAGGAAAACGCCCAAAGGGCCGTGTCAGTGCACGGCCACCGGCGAGAAGTCATGCTCGCGCGCGAGGTTGAAGGCCAGCTTACGGTCGGCGACCAAAGCCAGCCGTTGCCCATCCGAGTCATGGACGGCATATATCTGATCCAGATCGCCTGCCTGCTCGCGCATTTCTTCTGGCAAATCGGCGACTTCAACCGTTTTGACATAGACGATCCGGTCGCCCTCGGCGTTCAGTTCAATCGGCGTATTCATTGCTCTTACCCCTTTCTTATGTTGATCGTTTGCACCACGGTTTCTGGCACAGCGCGGGTCAGATCCACATGCAGCAGACCATTTTCCATGATCGCCTCGCCCACCTCGACTCCGTCGGCCAGCACAAACATGCGCTGGAATTGACGCGCCGCGATGCCGCGATGCAGGAATATGCGCCCCTCGCTGTCGTCGCGTTGACGGCCCCGGATCACCAGTTGGCGATCCTCGATGGTGATCGACAAATCCTGCTCGGCAAACCCGGCCACGGCCAGCGTGATCCGATAGGAAAAGTCCGAGGTCTGTTCGATATTGTAGGGCGGATATCCTTCATTTCCGGCCTTTGCAGACCGTTCCAAAAGGCGTTCCAGTTGCTCGAACCCCAAAAGATGCGGGTATGAGCCCAAGGTAAGTTTAGACACGTATTTCGTCCTTTATTGTCAAAGCGACGTGTGGTGCGGCCCCGTTCTGGCAACCGCGTAGAATAGAATATGGGAATGTAGCCAGATGTCCACAAGGTCTGGCAGGATAAACCCTGACACACTATCTTGTGTGACAAGCACCACAATAACCACTGAGTCGACCATGAACGCCCCCACCGATCTTTCGATGAAAACTGATGACGTTCTGCGGGTCGAGCTGGAGGTTTTTCGCCGCCAGCACCGTGATCTGGACGAAGCGATTGAGGCACTTCAAGGCACCGGTACGGCCGACCAACTGACCATCAAGCGTTTGAAAAAGCAGAAATTGCGGCTGAAAGACATCATCCGTCTGATCGAAGACCGCCTGACCCCCGATATCATCGCCTGACACATTGCCACGAATGCGGATTTGGCTATAGTGCGCGCTCTTTCGGCACGCAGGGAAGTAAGCGGATGAGCGACGTGAAAGTGGGGATCATCATGGGCAGCCAGTCGGACTGGCCCACGATGAAAGAAGCCGCCAATATTCTGGACGAATTGGGCATAGCCTATGAAAAGCGCATCGTGTCCGCCCACCGCACCCCGGACCGGTTGTGGGACTATGGCAAGACCGCCGTATCGCGTGGTCTGCATGTGATCATCGCCGGTGCCGGAGGGGCAGCACATCTGCCCGGCATGATGGCGTCGAAAACCCGCGTGCCCGTGATCGGTGTTCCGGTGCAGACGCGGGCGCTGTCGGGCGTCGATTCGCTTTA
Organism: Ruegeria sp. D3; assembly: GCF_056534465.1. NCBI lineage: Bacteria > Pseudomonadati > Pseudomonadota > Alphaproteobacteria > Rhodobacterales > Roseobacteraceae > Ruegeria > Ruegeria sp. D3. The sequence continues at coordinate 100,098 of NZ_JBQFPK010000004.1, read as the reverse complement.
TTCCATCGTCCAGATGCCCAAAGGGTTTCCGGTGGCAACCATGGCGATTGGCGCCGCCGGGGGGGCCAATGCGGGCCTGATGGCAGCCGGCATTCTGGCACTGCAGGACGACGCCTTGGCGGGTCGTCTGGACGCGTGGCGCGATGCCCTGTCAGCCTCGATCCCGGAAGAACCGCAAGGATGAGCCGCGTCGGGTTCATTGGAACTGGCCATATAGCAGCGCCGATTGCACGGTTGCTGGCACGCAAGGGGCATGAGATTTATGTGACTGAGCGTAATACCACTGTCTCAGCCGCGCTGAAGGCCGACATCAACGCAACCGTCGGCGACCCGCAATCAGTGATCGACCAATCCGACGTCGTGTTTCTGTGCCTTCGGCCTCAAGCCGCGCTTGATGTGCTCGAACCTCTGAGCTTTCGCCCCGATCATCGGATCGTATCGGTTATGGCGGCGGTGTCCGAAGTGGACCTCAGATCGCTTTGCACTCCGGCGAAGGATTTCGTGCAAACAATCCCTCTGGGCTTTTTAGAAAAAGGCGGCTGCCCCATGGCAGCTTTTGGAAACGATCAGTTGTTGGCCAATTTGGTCTCACCCGAGAACCCGGTTGTTAAAGTCGCAAATGAAGCCTCGTTAAATGCCCATTTTGCGATCTGCGCGATGGTTCCCGGTGTTCTGGACTTGTTGGCAACCGGCTCGAAATGGCTAGCCGAACAGACTGGTGACGCTGACGGAGCCGAGTTCTATACGACTCAGTTGATAGCAGGATTTCTTGCGTCCACGGAAAAGGATCGGGCGGGTAGGCTTGCTGCAGAACGCGATGCGCTGGCAACAGACGGAACTCTGAGCTTGCAGATGACGCAGGCATTGCAAACGGACAAGGCCCACAAGGCGCTGCGCGACGCCCTGACGGCAATCGGCAAACGGTTGGAGACCTGAACAATGACCGACATGCTTGTACCCGGCAACACGATTGGTATCCTCGGTGGTGGACAGCTAGGGCGGATGCTGTCCGTGGCGGCGGCCCGTCTGGGGTTTGTGACCCATATCTTTGAACCCGGTGCCAACCCGCCCGCCGGTCAGGTGGCCGACCGGGTGACCACGGCAGCCTATGACGATGTCGACGCCCTGCGCGCCTTCGCCGAGTCCGTCGATGTCATCACTTATGAATTCGAAAACATCCCCACCGAAGCGCTGGACCTGTTGGAATCCCATCGCCCTATCCGTCCGGGCCGCGAGGCGCTGCGGGTCAGTCAGGACCGCCTGACCGAGAAGAACTTTCTGCAAGGGCTAGGTCTGCAAACCGCGCCTTTTGCGGATATCACCGATCTGGATAGCCTGAAAACGGCGATTGATCAGATCGGCACGCCCGCGATCCTGAAAACCCGCCGCTTTGGCTATGACGGTAAAGGACAGGCCCGGCTGCGCACCCCTGAGGATGCCGAGGCTGCACTGGCCGATATGGCGGGCGCCCCTGCGATCCTGGAGGGGTTTGTGGAGTTCAGCCACGAAGTCTCGATCATCGCGGCGCGCGGGTTGGATGGGCAGGTCGCCTGTTTTGATCCCGGTGAGAATGTTCACCGCGATGGCATACTGCACACGACGACGGTGCCCGCTCGTCTGCGTCCGGCGCAACGCACGGATGCGGTGCTGTTGGCAGCCAATATCCTGAACGCACTGGACTATGTGGGCGTGATGGGGGTTGAGCTGTTCGTGACGCCGCAGGGTCTGATCGTGAACGAGATCGCGCCACGGGTGCATAATTCGGGCCATTGGACACAGAATGGCTGCGCGGTGGATCAGTTCGAGCAGCATATCCGCGCGGTGGCCGGGTGGCCTTTGGGTGACGGTCAGCGGCATTCGGATGTGGTGATGGAGAACCTGATCGGCGACGACATGAACCGTGTGCCTGAACTGGCGCAAGAACGGGACGTGGCGCTACATCTTTATGGCAAGGCCGAGGTCAAGGCAGGCCGGAAGATGGGGCATTTCAACTGTATCGTCCGCTGAGAAATCGCGCTGGCGCGCGATGCCTCCGGCGGAGGTATTTTTAGCCAGATGAAGCGAGGATCAGTTGAGGAACCGGGTCGCGATATCCCCGGCCATATAGCTGATCCGGCCCCCGGCCATTGTGGCGGCAACCCGATGGGTGGATTTGTCCAAAATGGTCAGGTCGGCGCGTTTTCCGGGGGCCAGCGTGCCCCGGTCGGTTAGGCCCAGCACACGCGCGGGGCCTGTAGAGACCAGCATCCATGCCCCGGCCAAATCCATCAAGCCGGATTTGGCCAGCATCAGCGCGGCGCGGCGCGGGCTTGGGTAGTGATAGTCCGAGGCCAGCGCGTCGCACAGCCCCATCGTGATCAGGTCCAGCGCGCTGACATTGCCCTTATGCGATCCGCCGCGCACCACGTTGGGTGAGCCCAGAATGATATGGTCGCCTGTGGAGCGTGCGGCCTCGGCGGCCTCGAGCGTTTCGGGGAATTCCGAGATGTGTGCCCCACGCGCGCGCCAATCTGCGCGGGTTTGGGATGTGGCGTCATCATGGCTGCCCATGCGTACGCCCTGCCCCGCCAATGTCACGCAAAGATCGTCCAGCGCCGGGGGCACCTCGGCGCTGCGGGCGTGCATGGACAGCAGCATCTCGAAGTGTCTGTCAGGGTTGCGCCCGGCTTTCAGCGCCTGTCCGGTCAGGCGCGGTGGCTTGCGCCCCTCGGCCAGACGGTCATGCGGCAGGTGGTCATTGAACACCACATAGGGCACCCGCCAAGCGGCGATCTTTTCGGGCAGACCGGCGTAGTCGTTCAGCATATGCGTCTCGAACCGAAGTTGGGGAACCAGGTCGGTCACCACACGGCCTTTGACCGAGGCAATTGCATCAAACACCTGACCCGCGAATGCTGGGCCGCGCACGCCGCCCTCCCAACTGTAGAACTGCGCCAGAACGGCGGTGGTGATGCCGTTGGCGGCCAGTTCGGCCTCGACCGAGAGGATGCCTTCGTCCATCTGTTTCATCGCACCCCGGCGCGGGGCGATGTGGCGTTCGAACCCGTCGCCGTGCAGGTCTATGATGCCCGGCAGCACCAGATAGCCGGACAGATCAATAGGGCGCCCGGTGGCATCCGTCTGTATCAGACCGTCCGCCAAGAACAGGTCGGTTGGGATCAGGCCATCCTCCGACAGCAGAACCTCTGCGCCGGTCAGGGTCAGGTTCAAGGCGGTCATTCTGAACGCTCCGACTGGGGCTCGGAGCAATCCTGCCCGATGCAGATCTCGTCGATGATATCCTGCACCCCGTCCAGCCACGTGATCTGAGGATCAAATTGACCGAATTCGATGAAGTGCAGCGCCTGTGCCATTACGCGCGGGTTATTCATCATAAATGTGTGGGTCACTGGCAGGACGATATGGTCCTTCATGCCCGCGACCTTGGTGCTTTCGACCGAAACCTTGCCGTCATCCGGCCCATCAATCATCGAGGAAAACAGTGGGTTCAGTGTGTCTTTGCCCGCAATCACGCCCAATTCAAAATCCACCGGCGGCAACATGCGCGGAAGGCCCTCTGGGCCGGTGCCCAGCGCAAGGCCGGCGGGGCCGTTCAACATGCCGAACACCTCATAGGCGCTAAGTTCGTCCACCAATTCGCTGCCCTGGTTGGGCGGGCCCAGCATGACCACGCGGCCCAGATTTTCGGGCATGTTGTCCTGCAGCCAATAGCGCAGCAGGATGCCGCCCATCGAATGGGCCACCACGTTGACCGTATCCTCGCCACAAGCCGCGAACGCATCCGGCAGGGTCTGATTCGCAAGGTCCGGGATTGGCAAGTCGGTCGAGGGGTAGCCCGGTCGCACAACCGTATAACCATGCGCCTTGAACAGCTGATCCATTACGGTAAAAGACGCCTCGGTCCGCGCAAGCCCGTGCAAAAGCACTACGCATTTCGCTTGGGCCGCAACCGGCAGAAGGAACAGAATTAGGATCAGCAGAACTCTCATAGCGGCCAGATAAGCCCTAAGCGCGAGTGATGAAACCCCTAGCGCGATTTCAGGCGCAGAACAGCCAGCGCGATACCGCCCAGCACAAGTGCCGCACCAAAGATCAGGCGCAAGCTGGCGACCTCACCCAACAGAACCGCACCGCCCAAAATGGCAATGATCGGCACGCTCAACTGCACTACCGCCGCCGTGGTCGGGGCCAGTTGCGGCAATACGCGGTACCACAGCGCATAGCCCATCCCCGAGGTGACACCGCCCGACACAGCCGCCAGCACATATCCCGTGCCAGTCATCTGCCAATCGCCCCCAACGGTCAGCAAGGCCAACGTCGTCACCGGCAGAGCGACCACAAAATTCGCCGCAGTCCCGGCCAGAGCATCCGGCTCGGACCGACCGACCAGCGAATAGATCGCCCACCCGATCCCGGCGGCTGTCATCAGCGTCGCGCCAACCGGACTGACCTGCACCTGATCTGTGGGCCAAAGCACCCAGGCCAATCCTGCCAGCGCGATCACCGCGCCAGCGATCTGGCGCACGGTAGGCAGGGCCCCGGTAAAAGAGGTCACGGCAAACATCGTGATCTGCACGACACCAAACAGGATCAACGCGCCCAACCCCGCATCCAGCGTCAGATAGGCAATCGAAAACCCGATCATATATAATGACAATGACCCTGCCCCTGCGATCCGCCGCATATTCCGAAGCGGCAGACGTCCCCCTTTGAGGAAAACAAGCGCGGCCAGAACCAACGCCCCGGCCAGGACGCGCACAGTGGCAAATCCGGCTGGATCGCTTGCCCCGCTGTCGATGGCAAGCCGGTTGAGGATCGAGTTGGCCGCAAAGGCAACCATGGTTAGGGCCGTCAACAGGAACAGTTTCATATCAACCGCATAATGGGTTTAGGGCCGTTTGCACATTCACAATCTGGCGCGAGGATTGAAACGAAACGGGGCCGCCCAAAGGCGACCCCGTTCCTAAGCTCTGCGGCTTCCCTTCCGGCAGCTTGGCCTTTTAGCCAAGCGCCTTTCGGGCTCGTCACAATTCGCCGGGGCGAATTCGACGTGCTTACATCATGCCGCCCATGCCGCCCATGTCGGGCATGCCGCCTGCAGCGGGTGCGTCTTTCTGGGGCTTGTCGGCAACCATCGCTTCGGTGGTGACCAGCAGACCAGCAACCGATGCGGCATCTTCCAGCGCGGTACGGACAACTTTGGCCGGGTCAATCACGCCGAACGAGAACATGTCGCCATATTCTTCGGTCTGCGCGTTGAAGCCGAACGATACATCGCCGGATTCACGGACTTTGCCCGCAACGACCGCACCGTCAACACCTGCGTTCTCAGCGATCTGGCGCAGCGGCGCTTCGATTGCTTTGCGAACGATGTTGATACCGGCGTTCTGGTCAGCGTTTGCACCTTCCAGAGTTTCCAGTGCTTTGCCGGCCTGAACCAGAGCAACACCACCGCCGACGACAACGCCTTCCTGCACAGCAGCGCGGGTCGCGTTCAGAGCATCGTCCACACGGTCCTTACGTTCTTTCACTTCAACTTCGGTCATGCCGCCGACACGGATAACAGCAACACCGCCTGCCAGTTTGGCAACGCGCTCTTGCAGCTTCTCACGGTCGTAGTCCGACGAAGTTTCTTCGATCTGAGTGCGGATCTGAGCAACACGTGCTTCGATCTCGGCTTTCTCGCCAGCACCGTCGACGATGGTGGTTTCGTCTTTGGTGATTTCTATCTTCTTGGCGGTGCCCAGCATGTCCATGGTGACGGACTCGAGCTTCATGCCCAGATCTTCGCTGATGACCTGACCGCCGGTCAGGATCGCGATGTCCTGCAGCATGGCTTTGCGGCGATCGCCGAAGCCCGGTGCTTTGACAGCAGCGATTTTCAGGCCGCCGCGCAGTTTGTTGACAACCAGAGTCGCCAGCGCTTCGCCTTCAACGTCTTCCGCGATGATCAGCAGCGGCTTTTGCGACTGGATCACTTGTTCCAGCAGCGGAACCATCGGCTGCAGCGAGGACAGTTTCTTTTCGTGCAGCAGGATCATGCAGTCGTCCAGATCTGCAATCATCTTGTCTGCGTTGGTGACGAAATAAGGCGACAGGTAGCCACGGTCGAACTGCATACCTTCGACAACATCGGTCTCGGTTTCCAGACCTTTGTTTTCTTCGACGGTGATGACGCCTTCGTTGCCAACCTTCTGCATCGCGTCTGCGATCTGCTGGCCAATCTCGGCTTCGCCGTTGGCCGAGATGGTGCCAACCTGAGCAACTTCTGCCGAGTCTTTGACTTCGCGCGAGGCGTCTTTGATGCCTTCAACAACCTTGGCAGTTGCCAGGTCGATGCCGCGCTTCAGGTCCATCGGGTTCAGGCCAGCAGCAACCTGCTTGAGACCTTCGCGCACGATGGCTTGGGCCAGAACGGTTGCGGTGGTGGTGCCGTCACCGGCTTCGTCATTGGTGCGGCTGGCGACTTCTTTCACCATCTGCGCGCCCATGTTTTCGAACTTGTCTTCCAGTTCGATTTCCTTGGCAACCGAAACACCGTCTTTGGTGATGCGCGGTGCGCCGAAGGATTTATCCAGAACCACGTTGCGGCCTTTGGGGCCCAGGGTCACTTTAACCGCGTCGGCCAGGATGTTTACGCCTGCCAGCATCCGGTTACGGGCATCGGTGTCGAACTTGACGTCCTTTGCAGCCATGTCGTTTCTCCTTGAGAAATTAGTTGTAGATGAAGATCAGAGTGAAGCGCGAGGGCCTTACTCGATGATCCCCATGATGTCGCTTTCTTTCATCATCAGCAGCTCTTCGCCGTCGACCTGAACCTCGGTGCCCGACCATTTGCCGAACAGGATCTTGTCGCCAGCTTTCACAGCCATTGCGATCAGCTCGCCGCTGTCCTTGCGTGCGCCTTCGCCGGTTGCGACGACTTCGCCTTCGCTGGGCTTTTCTTTTGCGCTGTCAGGAATGATCAGGCCGCCTGCGGTTTTTTCTTCGCTTTCGGTACGGCGAACCAGCACGCGGTCATGAAGCGGTTTCAATGCCATCTTTGCAGCTCCTTGGGCTCAAAGTTGTTAATCCTCCCCTCGCCGATTGGCGGGGCGTTAGCACTCATGCTTGTCGAGTGATAACGACGCATAGCTAGGGGGTGCAATTCCCCGAGTCAACAAGCCGTGAAGGATTTTTTGAACAGCAGTCGCTATTCGGGCTGATCCCAACTGTAAGCCCAGTGTTTCAGACCCTCTTGTCCGGCATCGGTCAGGGCGTAAACACCCTTGTCGACCTTTTCAAACCAGCCGTAATGGTTCTCTCGCATTAGGCGGGTGGCGGTAGCCACACCCGTTGCCTTGGCAACCTCGGCTCCTTTGGTCGCTCCGCATTCCACCAGATGAGCCGCACATTTCAGCGCATCCTGACGATAGGCAGTGACAATCCCATGCCGCGTAGCCCCGCCCGCATTTGGGTCACCCTCCAACCGATCAAACTCGCGCAGCAGTCGCGCCGCTTTGGCTTTGTTCCTGCGCGGGGTATAAGGACCCGGATCACACTGCACCTCAACTGCCCCATCCGCGCGAACGGTGATCAAGCCCAGCCCCAAACGTCGACACATGGCGAGATTATCCTTAAGTGCCCGACGCGCACTGCGCCCGGTTGGCTTGCACACGCCCAGATAGACCTGATCTGTAACCCTTAACCGCGCCACCGCCTGATGAAACAAGGCCAGAGTAAATCGCAGTTTCAGCTCGACAATAACAGGCTCATCACCTGCGCGCACAGCCACGATATCGGCCGCGCCCACTTCACCCTTGACGGTATAACCCTGACGCTCCAACAGCGCTTTTATGGGGGGATAGAGATCCTGCTCACGGTCCATGGCGGCATGCTAAGTGATTTATTGTGGAATGCCAGACACAGAAAACGCCGACAATTGTTCAACTTGCTTGAACCCAACACTTGGCCAAGGCAAGGTCGCGCCACATATACGTACCGAGTTAATACGGGATGATCCTGATGCGTTTCTTGTTCTTTGTTGCTTTTTTGTTTTTTCCTTTGGCAGCCCATGCGGCCTGCGAAGGGCGAGACCTCCGGCCGGATCTTTCTGCGGACATGCGGGTGCAGCTTGATAAGGCGGTAAGCGGTACCCCTTTTTCTGAAGGCAACCACTGGATCGCGACCAAAGGCGATACAGTGCTGCACATGATCGGAACACTGCACACGAATGATCCACGCATGGACGCCGTTATGGAACGTCTGGCCCCTGCCCTGTCCGACGCGGACGCGTTCTATTTCGAAGTTACCAAGGACAAGATGGACGGATTCGAGCAACAGCTTGCCCAAGACCTCAGCCCTGTTCTGATAACTTCGGGCCCAACTCTGATTGACCTGATGTCTGAAGAAGACTGGGCCGCCCTGTCCACCGGATTGGCTGATCGAGGCATCCCCGGCTGGATGGCCGCCAAAATGCGCCCATGGTTCCTGAGCATGATGTTGGGTGTTCCGCCATGTATGACCCAGGACGAAGATGCCAGCTATGGCATGGATGCACGCCTGACTGATCTGGCTATTGAACTCGGGAAACCTCAGTACTCACTGGAAGAAATCGAAGACCTGATGGCGATGTTCAATGAACATCCGCTGGAAAAGCAGGTTCAGTCCCTGGTGCGAATGGCCAGCGCCTTTGAGAGCAGCGAAGATCAGCTTGCCACGATGGTTAACGCCTATATCGAGGAAAAACACGGCGAGATTCTTCACTTTGCTCGCCTACAGGGGCTCGAGACTTCGGGCCTGTCACAGGATGTCTTTGACGAGGAATGGGGCAGCTTTGAAGATCAGCTGCTCGTCGGGCGCAACAACAACTGGATGCAGCATATTCTGAATATTCAGGACCAAACAGCAGTCATCGCCGTTGGCGCGGGGCATCTTGCTGACGAATTCGGCCTTCTGAACCAATTGCAACAAGCTGGCTACACCTTGGAACGCGCGCCGTTCTAAGGCAAAATTTACCCTTCGTCGCAGTTTACGCAGGGGCGGGTGACAAGCGCGTCGGACCACCCTATAAGGCGCGCAAATTTACCTTCCTCAGGACGCAGACATGACAACCCTCGTATTTGGACACAAATCCCCCGACACCGATTCCACCGGCTCTCCGATCCTTTGGTCGTGGTATCTGAACGAAGTCAAAGGTGAACAGGCCGAACCCGTGCTGCTGGGTGAACCCAACACCGAGGCCGCCTTTATGCTGCAGCGCTGGGGCCTGCCCAAGCCGCGCATCATCGCAGACGTAGACGCGGACGCGCCAGTTGTCATCGTTGATACCAACAACCCCGCCGAACTGCCCGCCAGCGTCAACAACGCCGACATTCGCGCCATCATCGACCACCACAAACTGGTTGGCGGTCTGGAAACCAAAGGCCCCATCGACATCACCGTGCGCCCGCTGGCCTGCACCGCGACCATCATGGTTGACCTGATGGGCGACGACGCGGCCAAAATGCCCGACGCCGTCAAAGGCGCAGCGTTGACCTGCATCCTGTCGGACACTCTGGAGTTCCGCTCGCCTACCACCACCGCGCATGACCGCGCAGTGGCCGAGAAACTGGCGGCTGAGCTGGGTCTGGACGTCTCGGCCTATGCTGCTGACATGTTCGCGGCAAAATCGGACGTATCCTCGTTCTCGGACGCCGAACTAATCCGCATGGACAGCAAGGAATACGAAGTCGACGGCACCAAATTCCGCGTTTCAGTTCTGGAAACCACCGCTCCGGGCGTCGTTCTGGACCGCAAAGACAGCCTGGCAGCGTCGATGGTGGATGTTGCCAAGGAAGACGGCGTTGATCAGGTATTGCTGTTTGTCGTCGACATCCTCAACGAAGAAGCCACCCTGCTTGTGCCCAATGCCCTTGTGAAAGGCGTGGCCGAGAAGAGCTTTGGTGCGTCAGTAGACGGTGACGCCGTGGTTCTGCCCGGAATCATGAGCCGGAAAAAGCAGATCATCCCCAACCTCAAAGTGTGATCTTCGTTGCACCACAAACAAAAGGCGCCTGTATCGGGGCGCCTTTTTTCGTTAAGACACAAGATTTTGCATAGAGCGTATCCGTTGATAGTCTGGTGCGGATAGTCTTGCTTGGGTCTTGGTCGCAGGAATGAGTAAACGAAAATTCAGCACCACCAGGGACATCCTTCGGTTCGAAGGGCATGACCGAGCGGCGTATTGGCGCAGATTTGCGATGCTTTTGACACTGTCGGTTGTGATCGCGACCATGGGGATGCTTCGCGATTCAGGCGCAGTGGTGATTGCCGCCATGTTGGTCGCACCGTTGATGACACCGATACTGGGCATAGCTGCCTCGATGGTTATGGGGTGGCTGGGACGTGCGTTCAAGCTTGCCCTGATTGTAAGCGGGGCGGCAGTTATCTGCGTCTTTCTGGCCTGGTTTCTTGTCTATATCGCCGATGTTCCCCGCGGAATTCTGATCCCTGATCAGGTTCTGGCGCGTACCGATCCCGGAACTGAAGATCTGATCGTTGCCTTGGCGGCTGGCGTCGCCGGAGCGTATGTGCAGATAAATCGATCAGAAGTTAGCCTGCTGCCAGGTGCTGCGATCGGCGTGTCTTTGGTGCCCCCGTTATCCGCCTCGGGGGTATTGATGTATTTTGAAGAAGCCGCTGAAGCTTATGAGGCCGGCTTGCTGTTCGCAACAAACCTTGGGGCGATCATCCTATCGGCTTGCGCGGTCTACATCGTGTACGCTGCTCGTTCGGTGGTTTTCAGCAAGGGGCGTCGCAAGCTGAACTTTACTGCCAGCGTCGTTGTGACCTTGGCGTTCTTGACCTTCGTTGTCATTCAATTGGGCAAGTCGACATATAACCGCTATCTGGAAACCCGGACCGAAGCGCAATTGGCGCAGACAATTCGCGATTGGGCTGACCCAGTCTCGGTCGAGATTATTCGCGTCGACGTCAACGCTCAACGCAAGCAAGCCGATATCTGGCTGATCGTTGACCTGCCAATTGAAGCCGCGTTCAAGGTGTCTTCAATCGCAGGCCTCCTGCCGGAAAGCCTGCGCGAGAACCCCCTAGTCGACGTGCTGCGCAACGAGTTGGGGCCGGGTTATCTGGTTGTCGTTCGCTTTCAGAACAGGATCGGTGCCCAGGTCATTCTAGGCACTGAAAACGTTCAACAGGCACCAGACGTCGAGGAAATCATTGAAGACAACTGATCGCATACGGCTATTCATTCAGAAAATTTGCAGCTGGGATGGTCAAAAGACCGAAGCTTTGACATAGCTGGCACAACTTCGACTCCAGACCCCCGGGGGCAGCTCAATGACTCAGATTATTCACAAACTTGATGAAATCTCCGATCGCTACAAAGCGCTGTTTGTCGACCTCTGGGGCTGTGTGCATAACGGCATAACCGCCTATCCCGAAGCCGTGGCAGCGCTTCAAGGTTATCGCGCCAAAGGGGGCATTGTTGTTCTGGTCACCAACTCGCCCAAGCCCCGCGCGGGGGTGGCCGAGCAACTGGAACAATTCAACGTTCCCAACGATGCATATGATACGATCGCCACAAGCGGAGACTCGGCGCGCTCAGCTATGTTTCGAGGCGCTGTAGGCGAAAAAGTTTACTTCATGGGAGAATGGGCGCGCGATGCTGGCTTTTTCGAGCCACTGAAGATTTTGCACCACCCAATTCAAATCGAGCGTGTGCCACTGGATCAGGCCGAAGGGATTGTCTGCTGTGGACCATTCGATCCAATGGCCGACCCTGACGTCAACCGCGCGGATTTCCTTTATGCCAAGCAGAAGGGCATGAAACTTCTCTGCGCCAATCCAGATATCGTGGTCGACCGGGGCGAGGTTCGGGAATGGTGTGCGGGCGCTTTGGCCAAGCTCTACACCGAGATGGGGGGCGAGAGCCTTTACTTCGGCAAGCCGCATCCGCCGATCTATGATCTGGCGCGGCGGCGGCTGCAGGAGCTGGGTCACGATATCTCGGATGGGGATATTCTGGTCATCGGCGACGGCCCACATACCGACATTCTGGGGGGCATGGGTGAGGGGATTGATTCTCTGTTCATTTCGGGCGGACTGGCTGCGGCGGAAACCAAAACGTCGCACCATCCGCACCACGAGTCCTTAACCGATTATATCGCAAGGGAAAACATCAACCCCACCTATACGATCGGACGGCTACGTTAGTCAGAAAAGACTTGATTTTCTGCAGTTGCGAAGTAATAAAGTTACCCAACTTGGGTGACTTTGGTTTTTTTGTTGCCCACTGAAATCGAGTGAGGGTGACATGTTGGACAATCTTCCGCGCGGCACGATCTGTATTGAAGACATCGAAATGGGCATGACCCGCCACCTGCGCAAAGTGGTGACGGACGAGGATATCGAAATGTTCGCGCAGGTCTCGACCGACCGTAATCCCGTGCATCTAGATGACGACTATGCCCGCGACACAATCTTTGAGGGGCGCATTGCCCACGGGATGTTGACGGCCGGCCTGATCTCGGCCGTGATCGGTGAACAACTGCCGGGCCACGGCACAGTTTATATGGGGCAGTCGCTGAAATTCCTGGCCCCCGTTCGCCCCGGTGACATGGTCTACGCCGAGGTCAAGGTGATCGACATCGACTTTGCCAAGCGACGGGTCAAGCTGGATTGCCACTGTGCGGTGGACGGCAAAAAGGTGTTGATGGGCGAGGCCATGGTGCTGGCACCATCGCGCAAGTTCGACTGACGTCTCAAACCCTTGAACCTGCCTCGCAGTCCCGCTAGGCAGGCGCTATGCGCATTATTCGGGATTTCCAGTTTGTCGAGCCTCAGGACCGTAGTGCCAGTGTGGCCATCGGCAACTTTGATGGCGTTCATATCGGCCACCGTTCAGTGATCGAGCTGGCACGTAACGCCGCGCCCGACGCGCCGCTGGGTGTGATGACGTTCGAGCCGCACCCGCGCGAATATTTTGCGCCCGACAGCCCGCCCTTTCGCCTGATGCGCGGCAATGCCCGCGCGCATCGGTTGCAGAAACTAGGAGTGCAGAAGCTTTATGAATTGCCCTTCAACGCGGCGCTGGCCGGGCTGACGCCCGAAGAATTCGCACGCAATGTGATCTGTGACGGGCTGGGGCTGTCGCATGTGGTGGTCGGGGCCGATTTCTGTTTCGGCAAAGGCCGCAGCGGCACCGCCGATGATCTGGTGCGCTTCGGGGCCCAGATGGGCTTTGGCGTCACCATCGCCCCCTTGATGGAGCGGTCGGAAAACGTTGTGTCCTCGACCGCGATCCGTACTGCGCTGTCGGAAGGTCGCCCACGGGATGCCGCCGCGATGCTGGGCCACTGGCACCGGATCGAGGGCGAGGTGATTGGCGGCGAACAGCGCGGACGCGAGCTGGGTTATCCCACCGCCAACATGTCGATCGAGGGGCTACACCCTCCGAAGTTCGGCGTCTATGCGGTGCTGGTTGATGTGCTGGATGGCCCGCATCAGGGCAGCTATCACGGTGCGGCCTCGGTGGGCACGAGGCCGATGTTCAACGGCGAAGTGCCCAATATCGAGACGTTCCTGTTCGATTTCTCGGGCGATCTTTATGGCGCGACGCTCTCGGTTGGTCTGGTCGAATACCTGCGCCCCGAGATGACGTTTGACGGGTTGGACGGGCTGATCACCCAGATGGATGCAGATTGCGAAAAGGCCCGTGCGCTACTGGCAGCGCTATGACCACCGACCCGATTGACCGCAACGGGCTGGGCAAACAGTTCTGGGAACGCAAACCGCTGACCAAGATGAACCAGCGTGAGTGGGAGGCGCTGTGCGACGGCTGCGGTAAATGCTGCCTCAATAAGCTGGAAGACGAAGATACGGGCGAGGTTGCCCTGACCTGCGTTGCCTGCCGTCTGCTGGACGATGAGACCTGCCGCTGCACCCAATACGACATCCGCCACCAATTCGTGCCGGAATGCATCGTGATGACGCCCGGCAATATTGACGAACACGCCTATTGGCTGCCCCAGACCTGCGCCTATCGGCTGCTGTGGGAGGGCAAACCCCTTTACGACTGGCACCCTTTGATATCTGGTACGCCCGACAGCGTACACGCCGCCGGGGTCTCGGTTCAGGGGCGCACGGTGTCCGAGTTCGAAACCCCCATGGAAGAGTGGGAAGACTATATCATCGAGGAGCCCAACTGATGTATTTCGCCTCTGACAATTCCGGGCCGGTTCACCCGCAAGTGATGGCCGCGTTGAGCGCCGCGAATGAGGGCTATCAGATGGCCTACGGGGCCGACACGCTGATGAACGAGGTGCGCGACCGTATCCGTGGTATCTTTGAAGCGCCGGGGGCAGCTGTCTATCTGGTGGCGACCGGGACGGCGGCAAATTCGCTGGCTCTGTCGACTCTGGCGAACCCGTGGGACACCGTGTTTTGTTCCCCCGTTGCGCATATCCACGAAGACGAGTGCAACGCGCCGGAATTCTATAGCGGCGCCAAGCTGACGCTGGTGCCCGGTGGTGACAAGATGACCCCGGATGCGCTGCGTGCAACGATTTTGGCCGAAGAGACACGCGGCGTACATGGGCCGCAACGCGGGCCAGTCTCGATCACGCAGGTGACCGAGCGAGGTTCGGTTTATTCGCTGGAAGAGTTGCAGGCGCTGTGCGGTGTTGCCAAGGAATACGGCCTGCCAGTGCATCTGGACGGTGCGCGGTTCACCAATGCGCTGGTCGCGCTGAACTGTTCTCCGGCCGAGATGACATGGAAATCGGGTGTTGATGCGGTCAGCTTTGGCGGCACAAAGAACGGACTGATGGGGGTCGAGGCGGTCGTCTTTTTCGACGAGACCAAAGCCTGGGAATTCGAGCTGCGCCGGAAACGTGGCGCGCATCTGTTTTCGAAACACCGGTACTTGTCGGCTCAGATGGCCGCCTATCTGCAGGATGATCTGTGGTTGCAGATGGCGCGTCAGGCCAATGACAATTGCGCACGTCTGGCTGACGGGCTGCGGGCCAAGGGGGCCTCTTTCCTGCATCAACCGCAGGCAAACATGATCTTCGCCGAATTCTCGCGCGCGCGGCACAAGCAATTGCACGACGCGGGTGCAGTCTATCATCTGTGGGGCGGAGAGCTGGACGGGGCCGATGACGCAGAGCCGCTTGCTTGTCGTTTGGTCTGCGACTGGTCGATCAGCCCTGAACAGATCGACCAGTTCGTCGCACTACTGTAAGGTCAGCACTTCCTAAGGCTGCCCATCCCAGAAATCCGGTATCACGCGCGCCATGTCTCGAGCATGCGTGATCGGGGCCATGTGCCCTGCCCCTTCAATGACACAGCCCGAGGCATTGGGCAGACGTTGTTGCAGCCCTTCACAGATCGCGGGCATCGCGGGATGTGTACGTGACCCGTTGACCAACAGAATGGGCATATTTGCGCGGCTCATCATATCGGGGGCCAGCAAGCCCTTTTTATCCTCGAACAAATCATCTTTAACTGCAGGAACAAGATGCACACCGCGGGTCATTGCGGCACGGGTCCGTTCGGGTAGGTCCGGCCAGCGAGGGCTGTCATCGGTGCTCCACATCCTGTTGAAAAGGCGCGCGGCCAGTTCCATATCACCGTCAGCTAAAGCCTTTGCATAAGGTTGCGCCTCATGGTCATGCTGCGCCAGCAAATCAGGCGCGTCCTGCTTGGCAACGGCAAAGAATACTGGCTCGATCAGAACCGCACTGCGGACCAGATCAGGGTGTTCCATCGCCAGGCGCAGCGCGATCATCGCGCCAAAGGAATGACCGATCACATCCATCGGCTCTGTCAATTGCTCAACAGTCAGTTCGGTCAACAAATCGAACAGATCGCCCTGTTCGTTCCAATCGGGGCTCTTACCGTGTGAGGGCATATCGGGCGCGACAAATGTCGCGTCATCCCCCAACACGCCCACCAACCCTGCCCACGCCCCAGAGTGAGCAATCGTGCAATGCAGGGCCAGCACTTTGCGCTCGCCCTGCCCTAAGGTTCTGACGTGAACCGACGGCATCAAATCCTTCACCCTTTCATCTCGCTCAGATGACGGTCCAGGTCCTCTAGCCGATCCTGTCCCCAGAACCGTTGACCATCTTCGGTAATATAGAACGGCGCACCAAACGCGCCTTTGTCTACGGCCTCCTCAAGGTTGGCGGCATAGGTATCGGCCCCGACCAGCAAGCCGCTATCGGCCAGAGAGGGATCGAACCCTGCGGAAGACAGGCATTCACGGATCACTTCGTCCTGCGCGACGTCTTTTTCTTCGGCCCAGCAGGCGCGAAGAATGGAATGAACCAGCTGTCCGACATCACCCGAGCCGTCCTTGGCGGCGGCGATCACAGCGTAAGAGGACGGTGCCATATTCGTGGGCCAATGAGCAGGTTTCAGGTTGAACTCCATCCCCAGATTCTTGGCTTGCCGCTGCAGTTCCTGCGCCCGGTATTCGATGCGCGAAATGTGCCGGTCCTTCGGTGGAGTTCCCCCGGTGCGTCCGAACAGCGCCATGATATCCAGCGGCTTGTAGTTGATCGTCGCGCCGTGCTTTGCCGCGACCTCTTCAAGCCGGGTTCCGGCCAAGTAGGTGAAGGGCGAAATTGTCGCAAAATAGTAGTCAATGGTGGCCATGTTCACTTTCTCCGCTGCGTTGTCTTTGCTGGACGGTAAGGCCGTGGTAAGCGGTGTCAACATCACGAATCTGTCACATTTGCCATTGCTGCCCGGGGACTTCAGCCGATGCCGACACTCCACGAACCCAAGCTGATCGCTGGGAACGCCAATCTTCCGCTTGCCGAATCCATTGCCCGCCGCATGAGCCTGTATCGCGGCGTCGATCAGGGCCTCGTCGATGCGCGCGTCGAACGCTTTAACGACGGTGAGATTTTCGTCGAAGTGTTCGAGAATGTGCGCGGCGAGGATATGTTCATCGTCCAGCCGACCTCGAACCCGGCAAACGACAACCTGATGGAGCTTCTGATCATCGCCGATGCACTGCGCCGTTCGTCCGCGCAGCGGATCACCGCCGTGATCCCCTATTTCGGCTATGCCCGTCAGGATCGACGCACCAAGGCGCGCACGCCGATTTCCGCCAAGCTGGTCGCCAACATGCTGACCGGGGCCGGGATCGAGCGGGTTCTGACCATGGACCTGCACGCCGCGCAGATTCAAGGGTTCTTTGATATCCCGGTGGACAACCTCTATGCCTCGCCGATCTTTGCGCTGGATGTGAAAAACCAGTTCAAGGACCAGATGGACGAAATCATGGTCGTCTCTCCCGATGTCGGCGGCGTAGCCCGCGCCCGAGAGTTGGCCAAACGGATTGAGGCGCCGCTGTCGATCGTCGACAAACGCCGCGAAAAGGCGGGCGAAGTGGCCGAGATGACCGTGATCGGCGACGTCAAAGACAAGATCTGCCTAATCGTGGACGACATGTGCGATACCGCCGGAACTCTGTGTAAGGCGGCTCAAGTGCTGCTTGATAACGGCGCGAAAGAGGTGCATTCCTATATCACCCACGGCGTCATGAGCGGCCCAGCGGTGGAACGTGTGACAAACTCAGTCATGAAGTCTCTGGTTCTGACCGACACAATCCAACCCACCAAAGAGGTCGCCAAAGCCAAGAATATCCGGATTGTGCCGACCGCGCCGATCTTTACACAGGCAATCCTGAACATCTGGAACGGCACCTCGGTATCGTCCTTGTTCGAGGACAAGACCCTGACCCCGATCTACGAATCCATGTACCACATGGACTGATTGACAAGGGTGGCGCGCGGCCACCCTTTTCGCACCATCCCAACAGGCAGGAGCGTCCCGTGACAGCCGCAAAACGTATTGTTCTTTCCAGCGACCATGCCGCCATCGATCTGCGTCAGGCCGTCGCCAAGCATGTCGCTGACCTCGGATGGGAGGTCGTGGACATCGGGCCGAAGACACCCGAGAGCACGCACTATCCCATCCACGGCAAAGCCGCAGCCGAAGCCGTCGCATCCGGCGATTGTCAGCTGGGCATTATTCTATGTGGCACCGGACAGGGCATCATGATGGCGGCAAACAAAGTGCCCGGCATACGCTGTGGCGTGTGTTCTGACGCATTCTCGGCCCGGATGATCCGTCAGCACAATGACGCCAACATGCTGTCCATCGGCGCGCGTGTCGTCGGTGAAGGGCAAGCGCTGGACATTGTCGCCGCTTTCCTTGGTGCCGAGTTCGAAGGTGGCCGTCACGCGACCCGCGTCGGAATGATCGAAGCATCAACTGACTGACTCTTGAACACGGGCATCAGGAGATGTCCCAATCATCCTCATGCGCAACCTCGCCGATCGCGGTCCACGTCACCCTAATCCGTGCGATTCGCGTGTCTGACCAAGTGCGGAACACTGCGTCGAATCCTTCGTTCGTAGTGTTTTCGGCCTTCACTTCGGCCCGCAACGCCGAGGTTGTGTCCACATCCCATAGGGATATACCGATCTGAACAACCGGCGCAGATCGGAACGGCTGGCGAAACGTCACAGCCGAGCGTCTCTCGCGCGTACCGTTGCCGGTCCACATGTCACCGCCGTTGGAAAATTCGGAAAACACCACGGTCTCGCCTTGGTCGATACCAATAGGATGGGTTCGAAACGTCTTCATTTTATTGTCTGTTCTTTATCAATTCCCGAAATCTAATTCGGCTTCATGATGAAATCACGACAAAAAAACGGCCCTACTGTCGCAGGGCCGTTTCTAATGATCCATTTGCAACAAGCCGTTACAGGCTCATATGCGTTCCAAGCGCTTCCATGTCGGCCAGCAGCTTGGCTGCATCGTCTACGATCGACTGATCGTCGCCAGACTTTGCGGCCTCGTGCGAGGCGCGGGCTTCCGCGATCAGGTCGTCCAGATGTGACCGGGTCACTTCGGCAACCGGGATAGCCTTTTCAGCCAGAACCGACAGGCCGTCGCCGTTGATCTGGGCAAACCCGCCGGTGACCAGGTATTCGCTGGCTCCTGCAGGTGCCTCAACCTTCAGCAGACCGGGGCGCAGCGTCGTGATGGTGGGGGCATGATCGGGCATCGCCGTCATGTCCCCATCCGCGCCGGGAATCTGGACCGCGGTGGCCTCAAGCGAAGCTAGGCTCCGCTCGGGGCTGACGAGGTCGAATTGCATCGTGTTTGCCATCAGGGATACTCCTTAGGCGGCTTCTGCGGCCATCTTTTCCGCTTTGGCGATCACTTCATCGATGCCGCCAACCATCAGGAAGGCCGCCTCGGGCAGGTGATCGTATTCGCCAGCGACAACAGCTTTGAACGACGCGATGGTCACGTCCAGAGGAACCTGAACGCCCGGCGAGCCGGTGAAGACCTGTGCAACGTCGAACGGCTGCGACATGAAGCGTTCGATCTTACGGGCACGGGCCACGGTCAGTTTGTCTTCTTCCGACAGTTCGTCCATGCCGAGGATGGCGATGATGTCCTGCAGCGACTTGTAGCGCTGGAGGATCTGCTGAACGTCGGTCGCAACCGCGTAGTGCTCTTCACCCACAATCGCGGGGTCCAACAGACGCGAGGACGAGTCGAGCGGGTCAACAGCAGGGTAAATACCCTTTTCCGAGATCGCACGGTTCAGAACGGTGGTTGCGTCCAAGTGAGCAAACGATGTTGCCGGCGCGGGGTCGGTCAAGTCGTCCGCGGGAACGTAGATGGCCTGCACCGAGGTGATCGAGCCCGACTTGGTCGAGGTGATGCGTTCCTGCAGGGCGCCCATGTCGGTGGCCAGCGTCGGCTGGTAGCCCACCGCCGAAGGAATACGACCCAGCAGAGCCGAAACCTCGGAACCCGCCTGCGTAAAGCGGAAGATGTTGTCGACGAAGAACAGAACGTCGGTACCAGACTGGTCGCGGAACTGCTCGGCCAGTGTCAGGCCGGTCAGAGCAACACGCGCACGCGCTCCCGGAGGTTCGTTCATCTGACCGTAGACCAGGGCCACCTGCGATTCCGACAGGTTGTCGGGCTTGATGACGTTCGATTCGATCATTTCGTGATACAGGTCGTTGCCTTCACGGGTCCGTTCACCAACGCCCGCGAACACCGAGAAGCCCGAGTGCACTTTTGCGATGTTGTTGATCAGTTCCATGATCAGAACGGTTTTACCAACGCCAGCACCGCCGAACAGGCCGATCTTACCGCCTTTGGCGTAGGGGGCCAGCAGGTCCACAACCTTGATGCCGGTCACAAGGATTTCCGACTCGGTCGACTGTTCCGCGAACTCGGGCGCGGGCTGGTGGATCGCGCGGGCCTCGGTTGCTTCAACCGGGCCTTTTTCGTCGATCGGCTCGCCGACCACGTTCAGGATGCGGCCCAGGGTGGCGTTGCCAACCGGAACCGAGATCGGTGCGCCGGTGTCGGTCACAACCTCGCCGCGGACCAGACCTTCGGTCGCGTCCATCGCAATGGTGCGGACGGTGTTTTCGCCCAGGTGCTGAGCAACTTCCAACACCAGGCGCTTGCCGTTGTTGGTGGTTTCCAGCGCGTTCAGAATTTCAGGCAGTGCGTCATCGAACTGGACGTCGACGACGGCCCCGATGATCTGTGTGACTTTGCCTTTTGCATTCGCCATGTTTCGTCTCCGGTATGTCTCTACAGCGCTTCGGCGCCGGAAATAATTTCAATCAGCTCGTTGGTGATCACGGCCTGACGCGAGCGGTTGAACTGGATCGTCAGCTTGTCGATCATTTCGCCCGCGTTGCGTGTCGCGTTGTCCATTGCGGACATCCGTGCACCCTGTTCAGACGCTCCGTTTTCGAGCAGAGCCGAGAAGATCGCGGTGGCAACCCCCTTGGGCAGCAGGTCGGCCAGAATGGCCTCTTCGCTGGGCTCGTAGTCGAAGATGGCACCGCTGTCGTCACCTGCCGCTTCGTCCTCGAACGATGCGGGGATGATTTGCTGTGCCGTCGGGATCTGGGTCACGACGTTGACGAACTTCGAGTAGAAGATCGTGGCAACATCGAACTCAGCCCCGTCAAAGCGGGACAGGATGTCCTTGGCGATGTCCTGCGCGTTGGCATAGCCAATGCGCTTGACCTCGCTCAGGTCGACATGTCCAACGAACAGATCGCCCAAATCGCGCTTGAGCGCGTCGCGGCCTTTCTTGCCAACGGTCAGAACCTTGACCGTCTTGCCTTTGCCGCGCAGCTCTTCCGCCTTTTGGCGGGCCAGCTTGGCGATGTTCGAGTTGAAGCCGCCACACAGGCCGCGTTCAGCTGTCATCACAACCAGCAGATGGACATCATCGCTGCCCGTACCACGGAGCAGCTTGGGGGCGCTGTCGCTGCCCCCGACCGAAGCCGCCAGCCCCGCCATCACGGCATTGAACCGCTCGGCATAAGGGCGCGAGGCTTCGGCAGATTCCTGGGCGCGGCGCAGTTTTGCAGCCGCGACCATCTGCATGGCCTTGGTGATCTTGCGGGTCGACTTGACCGACTCGATCCTGTTTTTAAGGTCCTTCAGACTAGGCATCGGAACCCCCCGTTACGCGAAGGTCGCGGCGTATTCGTCGATCGCTGCCTTGATCTTATCGGACGCGTCACCTTTGATCTTGGGATCTTCGTCTGTCAGCCATTTCAGCAGGTCGGCGTGCTTGCCGCGCAGGTGCGCCAGCAGACCGGCCTCATAGCGGCCGACGTCCGAGACGTCGATCTTATCGAGGTAACCGTTGGTGCCCGCGAAGATGACGCAGACGATTTCCGCGTTGGTCAGCGGCGAGTACTGCGGCTGTTTCATCAGCTCGGTCAGACGCGCACCACGGTTCAGCAGCTGCTGGGTTGCGGCGTCGAGGTCCGAACCAAACTGCGCAAACGCAGCCATTTCGCGGTACTGAGCCAGTTCCAGTTTAACCGGACCAGCAACCGATTTCATCGCGTTGGTCTGAGCCGAGGAGCCCACACGCGAAACCGACAGACCGGTGTTCACAGCAGGACGGATGCCCTGGTAGAACAGTTCGGTTTCCAGGAAGATCTGACCATCGGTGATCGAGATCACGTTGGTCGGAATAAACGCCGAAACGTCGCCACCTTGGGTTTCAATAACCGGCAGAGCGGTCAGCGAGCCTGCGCCGAAATCTTCGTTCAGCTTCGCCGAACGCTCCAGCAGACGGGAGTGGAGGTAGAAAACGTCACCAGGATAGGCTTCACGTCCGGGCGGACGACGCAGCAGCAGGGACATCTGACGATAGGACACAGCCTGTTTCGACAGGTCATCATAGATAATCAGCGCGTGGCGGCCGTTGTCGCGGAAGTATTCGGCCATCGCGGTCGCCGAGTACGGCGCCAGGAACTGCATCGGCGCCGGGTCAGACGCGGTTGCGGCCACAACGATCGAGTATTCAATCGCGCCGGATTCTTCCAGCTTCTTCACCAGCTGTGCAACGGTCGAACGCTTCTGCCCAACAGCCACGTAGATGCAGTACAGTTTCTTCGACTCGTCGTCGCCTGCTGCGTCGTTGTAGACTTTCTGGTTCAGGATGGTGTCCAGAGCAACGGCGGTTTTACCGGTCTGACGGTCACCAATGATCAGCTCACGCTGACCACGGCCGATCGGGATCATCGCGTCAACCGATTTCAGGCCGGTTGCCATCGGCTCGTGCACCGATTTACGCGGGATGATGCCAGGGGCTTTGACGTCTGCAACGCCACGCTTGGAAGCGTTGATGGGGCCTTTGCCGTCCAGCGGATTGCCCAGACCGTCAACAACACGGCCCAGAAGTTCGTCACCGATCGGAACGTCCACGATCGAGTTGGTGCGCTTGACGGTGTCACCTTCTTTGATGTCACGGTCAGAACCGAAGATAACGACACCGACGTTGTCGCTTTCCAAGTTCAGGGCCATGCCCATGATGCCACCGGGGAATTCGACCATCTCACCGGCTTGCACATTGTCCAGGCCGTATACACGGGCAATCCCGTCACCGACGCTCAGCACGCGGCCGATTTCGGCCACTTCTGCTTCCTGACCAAAGTTCTTGATCTGGTCCTTCAGGATTGCAGAAATCTCTGCAGCTTGGATTCCCATTTATCCGACCTCTTTCATTGCATTCTGTAGGGAGTTCAGCTTCGAACGGATCGAGCTATCGATCATCTTCGAGCCCACTTTAACGACGAGACCGCCGATGAGGCTTTCATCAACGGTCGCATTGATTGTCACGGTCTTGCCCACACGCTCGGACAGCGTCTTGGACAGTTTTTCCATCTGTGTCTTGGTCAGCGCCTTGGCCGAGGCGACATCGGCGGTCACTTCGCCACGCTCTTCGGCCAGCATGTCGCGCAGAACCTGCACCAGTTGCGGCACGACAAACAGGCGGCGTTTTTGCGCCATCAGACCCAGCGTATTACGCAGTATCGCGTTCAGGCCCATCTTGTCAGCGATTGCTGTAATGGCACCTTCCTGTTCGGCGCGCGAAACCAGAGGCGAAGCGATCAAGTTACGCAGTTCGGCGCTGTCGCCCAATGCTGCTGCCAGATCGTTAATTCCGGTCTCCAGACCTGCGAGGTCTTTATTCTCTTTCGCGATCTCGAAAATCGCAGTGGCATAGCGCTCGGCAATGCCTGTGGAAATCGAAGCTGGTTCGGACACGTCCACCCTTCCGATATTTGAGGCCCCGAATTCGCGTTGCGGCAGCTACCCCGGGGGCGTGAAGAAACCCCGGCCATACGGTCGGGGATCAAAATCACCGGGGATGTAGCAGAGCCGAACCCAGCTCGCAACATATTATCACGAGGGCAGGCTTATCCACAAAATGTTTGATTTCATGGGGTTACGCAGGGTGCGACCCTTTTGTCCGGTTGGAAGGGGCTAAAAATGTTACGAAAGTGTAGGTTTTTGCGATTCCTGTGACCATTTTCCCGCATTTTCTTCGCTTGGCGGAGTTCCAAAAGTGGACAAAAGTTAGGCGGGCTTCAGCAAACCGTCCAACGCCTTGATCGGCCGACGAACAGGATCCTTTGTGACGCTGCCGCTTGGAGGCCGGATGTGTTTAGTTGCTTCGACCATCAAGACGCCTCCGGCCATGACCGTGGGAATCCGCTGACCCGTTTTTTCAATCAAACTACCCGACTTGAGCCAAAATCGGCGGAATGACGGCGGCAAATACAATGCTGAACAATGGCTTTCCGGTTCAAAATGATGCGCCCGAAGTTGGTTTTCTAACTGCGTCGCTGAATAAGGGCGTCCAAAGCCAAACGGCGTCCGGTCCGTCCGCGACCACAACCCCGCGCGGTTGGGCACAATAAAGAACGCGCGCCCTCCGGGGCCCAGTACCCGCCAGCATTCATTCAATAGCTCGCTTGGCCGCTGCGAGGTCTCAAGCCCGTGCATCACCACCAGCTTGTCCACGTGCCCGGTCTCAATCGGCCACATCGTCTCTTCCGTCAAGACCGAAACATTGGGCATCCCCGCAGGCCATGGCATCACGCCTTGCGGCCCGGGCATTAGCCCAATCACCCGCCGAGCATCTGCCAGATAGGGGCGCAGCAAGGGTACGGCAAAGCCAAACCCGGCGACCGTCTGGCCCTTGGCTTCGGGCCATTGCGCGATCAACCGGCCCCGGATCGCCGCCTGCGCCGCACGCCCCAATGTGCTGCGGTAGTAGAAATTCCTAAGATCCTGCACATCAAGATGCATTGCGGACACCCGGTCAATCGGCTTAGCTTCGGCGCAGTCTAGCAACGAAAGGGCAAAAGACCATGCCTCTTGAGATCGTCACCATCCCATGTCTCAGCGATAACTACGCTTTTCTGGCGCATGACGCCGCAAGCGGCAACACCGCATTGATCGACGCGCCAGAGGCTGCCCCCATTCTGGCCCAGCTGGACCAGCGCGGCTGGACACTCAGCCACGTGTTACTGACGCATCACCACTTTGACCATGTGGACGGGTTGCCCGGCATTCTGGAAAAGCATCCCGCCAAAGTCATAGGGGCCGCTGCGGACGCGCACCGCTTACCGCCATTGGATCAACAAGTCAGCGATGGCGATACGTTTGAGCTGGGCGGAGAGCCGGTTCAGGTGCTGGATGTCTCGGGCCATACAGTTGGACACATCGCATTCTATATGCCGCAAAGCGCCGTTGTATTTACCGCCGACAGTTTGATGGCTTTGGGATGTGGTCGCCTGTTTGAAGGAACCGCCCCGCAGATGTGGGACTCATTATCCAAGCTGGCCGCTTTGCCCGACGATACTCTGGTGTGTTCGGGTCACGAATATACGCAATCCAACGCCAAATTCGCTCTGACCGTCGACCCAGACAATGCCGCGCTGCGCGACCGCGCGGCGGATATCGACCGCGTCCGTGCCGCTGGCGAACCTACGGTGCCGTCAAGTTTGGCGCTGGAAAAGGCCACAAATCCGTTTCTGCGCGCCGCTGATCCGGCGATTCAAGCGCATTTAGGGATGTCGGGCGCTGAACCCGCTGCGGTATTTGCAGAAATTCGGGCTAGAAAAGACAGGTTTTAATGCCTATTTCACCCGCTTCACGGCCACGGTCACAATAAATGTGACTGTCAAGTGAAAGAAAACCCTTGAAGCCGGGCCATGATCAACCAAACTCTAATAGTATGAGGACACGGTTGGGATGGGGATCCGGCCAAAAGCCCGCGCCCCTTCCGACCCAAGACAGAGGAGCACCCGCGTGCCTTCATTCTCGAGCACATTAGAACAAGCCATTCACGCGGCCCTTGCGGCTGCGAACGAACGGCGACACGAATTCGCCACGCTAGAGCATCTGCTGCTGGCGCTGCTGGAAGAACCGGACGCGATCCGAGTTATGAAAGCCTGCAGCGTCGATCTGGATGAGCTGCGCAGCACTCTGGTCGAATTCATCGACGAAGACCTGTCTAATCTGGTTACAGATATCGACGGGTCCGAGGCTGTGCCAACGGCCGCTTTCCAACGCGTGATCCAGCGCGCCGCCATCCACGTTCAAAGCTCGGGCCGGACCGAGGTCACGGGCGCAAACGTGCTGGTTGCGATCTTTGCTGAACGCGAAAGCAACGCGGCCTATTTCCTGCAAGAACAGGACATGACACGGTATGACGCGGTGAATTTTATCGCACATGGCGTCGCCAAAGACCCAGCTTACGGCGAAAGCCGATCGGTCTCGGGCGCGGATCAGGTCGAGGACGAAACGCAACCCTCTGCTGGCGAAGGTGAGCAGAAGGAAAGCGCACTTGGCAAATACTGCGTTGATCTGAACACCAAATCCCGTGCAGGGGACGTAGATCCGCTGATTGGCCGCGCGGATGAAGTTGAACGTTGCATTCAAGTGCTTTGCCGTCGCCGCAAGAATAACCCGCTGCTGGTGGGTGATCCGGGCGTGGGGAAAACCGCTATCGCCGAAGGTTTGGCCCATAAAATCGTCGTGGGCGAAGCGCCCGATGTGCTGTCCGAAACCACGATTTATTCGCTGGATATGGGCGCTTTGCTGGCGGGCACGCGTTATCGCGGTGATTTCGAAGAGCGACTGAAAGCAGTCGTAACCGAATTGGAAGAGCATCCCGATGCCGTGCTGTTCATTGACGAGATTCACACAGTCATCGGCGCAGGAGCCACTTCGGGCGGCGCAATGGATGCGTCGAACCTTCTGAAACCTGCCCTACAGGGCGGTAAACTTCGCACGATGGGTTCGACCACATACAAAGAGTTCCGGCAGCATTTCGAAAAGGACCGCGCGCTCAGCCGCCGGTTCCAGAAGATCGACGTGAATGAGCCTTCGGTCGAGGACAGCGTGAAAATCCTGCGCGGCCTTAAACCGTATTTTGAAGAGCATCACGCGATCAAATACACTGCGGACGCGATCAAAACGGCGGTGGAACTGTCGGCGCGCTACATCAATGACCGCAAACTGCCTGACAAGGCTATCGACGTTATTGACGAGGCCGGTGCAGCTCAGCATTTGGTCGCGGAAAGCAAGCGTCGCAAAACAATCGGCGTGAAAGAGATTGAGGCCGTGGTCGCCAAGATCGCGCGCATCCCGCCCAAGAACGTCACCAAAGACGATGCCGAGGTTCTAAAAGACCTTGAGACCTCGCTGAAACGGGTGGTGTTCGGTCAGGACGACGCCATTGTCGCGTTGTCCAGCGCAATCAAACTGGCGCGCGCGGGCCTTCGTGAACCTGAAAAGCCCATCGGTAACTACCTGTTCGCAGGTCCGACCGGTGTGGGTAAAACCGAAGTGGCGAAACAGCTGGCAGATACGCTGGGTGTAGAACTGCTGCGTTTCGACATGTCTGAATACATGGAGAAACACGCCGTTTCTCGTCTGATCGGTGCGCCTCCGGGTTATGTCGGGTTCGATCAGGGCGGTCTTCTGACTGACGGGGTTGACCAGCATCCGCATTGCGTGCTGCTGCTGGATGAGATCGAGAAAGCGCATCCGGACGTCTTCAACATCCTGTTGCAGGTTATGGATCATGGTGAGTTGACGGACCACAACGGCCGCACGGTGAATTTCCGCAACGTTGTGCTGATCATGACCTCGAACGCGGGCGCTCAGGAGCAAGCCAAGGCCGCGATCGGCTTTGGACGCGACCGTCGCGAAGGCGAAGATACCGCTGCGATTGAACGGACCTTCACACCGGAATTCCGCAACCGTCTGGACGCGGTGATTTCGTTCGCGCCGCTGCCGAAAGAGGTCATCCTTCAAGTTGTCGAGAAATTCGTGCTGCAACTCGAGGCACAGTTGATGGACCGCAATGTGACCTTTGACCTGACACCCAAGGCCGCCGAATGGTTGGCGGACAAAGGGTATGACGACAAGATGGGTGCGCGCCCGCTGGGCCGCGTCATTCAGGAACACATCAAGAAGCCTTTGGCCGAGGAGCTGCTATTCGGCAAGCTGGCCAAGGGCGGCGTGGTCCGCGTTTCGGTCAAGAAAGGCGATCTGAACCTGGAAATTCTGGGCCCCGATCAGCCCCGCATACCGGGCGACAAACCACCCTTGCTCACAGCCGACTGATCGATGAGAAAAGAAAAACCCGCCCAATACGGCGGGTTTTTCATTGCACCGTTGTCTCGGTTGATCCCATAGCGGTGTTAAATACGGCTTCGACCTCTTCCTGCGAGCCAAGCGATACGCTGACAAAAACGAACGGGCATAACGTACGCCTTCACCGCCTTGAGAAAGGGCAGACAAAAGCGCGATGCCAATATCTCGGGCTTTTCTAATCGATCCGGCCTGGCTTGGATCGAAATATTCGAAGTCAATAAAGCGTATTCTGCGCCCGTCCCAGCACATGTCCCGAAATGCGGGGCGCCCATGCGCCAGATCCGCTGCATGCAGACGCGCAAGCGCTTTCCCGGCCGCACTGCAGGCCGCCAATTTCTCCATTTTGGTTACAAGCGGGTCGCCGCATAAGGCGCTCAAACTATGCCCTGCGTCTGCGACTACAAAATAGCTGTCACTTTCCAGAAGAACCGCCGGAACGGGAACTCCGCAACTGCGCAGGAAGCGATGCGATCGCCGGTCCCTATCAAAAGCTTGCCCGGGCAACCCCTTCACAGCCCAAAGGTGTGGACCCGAACGCTCGATCCGTTTGAGCCAAACCGCGGCCCCACAGCGCATTTCGCACCTTGTTACACGACGGTAAGGAGCGCTTAGTGCGCTATCAACAATATAGAGAAGTTCCGAAACGCCTGCTTTCACGATCCCTACCCGTTCAACCTAGGGTACATAATATAGGGATGCGCGTGGCCTTTTCCATGCGACTACGCCGCTATTTTAGCGTAGGTTCAGACCGTCCCAAATCAGAGATACACAATCAGCGTTCGGTCAGTTTCAGCTCGATCCGGCGGTTCTGGGCGCGGGCTTCTGGCGTGTCCGCCGGGTTTACAGGCTGAAACTCCCCAAACCCGTTGGCCGCCAGGCGGTTCGGTGGGATACCCAGCGCTTCGACCATATACAGCACGACCGACAACGCGCGGCCCTGGCTAAGTTCCCAGTTATCGCGATAACGACCTGATCCTGCCAGTGGGACGTTGTCGGTATGACCATCGACCCGGATAACCCAGTTCAGACCTTCTGGGATCTCGGCTGCCACGGTCCGCAGGATGTTGGCAACTTTTGCGACCTCAAGCTGGCCTGCGGGGGACAGAACGGCCGAGCCGGTATCAAACAAAACCTCGGACGAAAACACAAAGCGGTCGCCTTCGATCCGAACACCCTCCTGATCCCCCAAAACATCCCGGAGCCGGCCGAAGAATTCCGAGCGATAGCGCTGCAAATCCTCAGCCTGAGCAGCCAGTTCTTCGTTCTGACCCGAAAGCTTTTCGGCTTCGGCTTCCAACCGGACGCGCTCAGCCTCTTCCAGAAGTCGGCGGCGGCGCTCTTCCGAGGCCGCACGGGCAAGTGCAGCGTTCAGATCCTGCCCCAACGTCTGAATGCGGATGTCGGCGGCAGCGTTTCGCTCTTCGTAGTCGTCCAGCAAGGCTTGCAAACCGCCCAGCTGGTTACGGAGGGCGGCCATCTGCTGATTCAGCAGCGCGGTTTGGCGCTGCGCTTTTGCGGAAACCGCCTGTTCTGCCGAGATCGCTTCGCGCGCGACGGCCAGCAGCGCAGCTCTTTCCTCTGCTAGCGTGCGCTGCTCCTGCGCTTCGGTCTGGGCCTGCGTGCGCGCAGCCAAGGCAGCTTCAAGCTGGGCTTGCAACTCCTCAGTATTCAACTCGCCGAACTGACGCTCCAACTCTGCTTTGGCGGCTTGCGCCGCCGCAAGAAGGGTAAGCGTATCCTCGGCCTCTTTCCTTTGCGCCTCTAGCGCAAGCGTCATGGCCGTCAGTTCCGCATCCGCATCCTGAAGCCGGTTTCGCAGGTTTTCTGCCGCTGCTGCCTCGGCCAATCGGGCGGTTTCTTCTGCGCTTAGCTGCTCTTCGAGCTCGGAAATCAATGCCTCTTGGGCCGTGCCGCTTTGTTCGAGATCAGCAACAAGTGCCTCAAGCGCCTCACGTCGCGCGGCTGCCAGACGCGCGGCCTCGGCCTGTGCGTCAATTTCCGAACGGCTTTGGGCAAGGGCAAGGTTCAACGCTTCTTGTTCGGTCAACAGGGTCTCACGTTCCGACTCCAGCGACGCGATGGCCCCGCGCGCGCGTTCCTGATCTGCAAGAAGCGCAGCGACCTGATCTTCAAATTTAGTGAGACGCAACTGAGCATCAACAAGTTCGCCTTCGACTTGGGACAAGGTCGAATTCAAAGCTCCCAACCGCGCCTCAAGCCGACTGTTCTCACGCTCTTCCAAACCCAGCGCGTTGGCCAACGCGGCAACCTCGCCAGACAAGGCAGACAGCTCATCTTCCTGACCCGAGATCGTTTCACGCAGAACGAATTGCACGACCATGAAAATGGTCAGGACAAAGGTCAGCACCATCAACAGCCCAGTGATCGCATCCACGAAGCCTGGCCAGACAGAGCCCTGAAACCGTTGACCTGTGCGGCGAGACAGGGCCATGGGTTATTCTCCGTCCGGAGTGGTGCGAACGGCGCCCCGTGGCAAGGTCAAAGCCTTGACCAACAGTTCAATGTCTTTGCGCAGTTCACTCATGCTTTCCTGGCGACCCGCCGAGATTTCTTCGAGAATACGAAGTAACTGAACATCCATGGACCGCAGGCGCATGCGGCTTTCGGCATCGATCCCATCGCCAGTGCCTTGCTCGCGCATGTGGTCCAACAAGGCATCCTGTCCCAGAGCAACGCGTTCCAGCGCGGCTGTGACCCCTTCGGCCTCGGACTGGCGCATGTTCATTTCACCTATCGAACTGACCAGCTGATTCAGGTTGGCGGACACCGATGCGCGGTCGGCCTCTTGCGCTTCGAAAAGATCCTGCAACGCATTCATCTGTTCGGACATTGCATCCAGAACAGGGGTAAGAACCGCCAGTTCAGCCCCACCTTCATCACCAGAAGCGAACCCGACTCGGGTGATTGACGACAGCCACTCTTCCAACTCGCGGTAGAACCGGCTTTGCCCGTGACCTGCAAACAGTTCAAGCAGGCCGACGATCAACGATCCGGCCAAACCCAAAAGCGATGACCCAAAGGCCACGCCCATACCCTGCAGCTGCGCCTCGAGCCCGACCATAAGGCGGTTGAAGACAGCCAGCCCTTCTTCCCCTTCTTGGGGGTTTAGGCTGCGGATCGTGTCAACAATGGCCGGAACAGTTGTCGCCAGACCAAAGAAAGTGCCCAGCAGACCCAGATAAATCAGAACATTGGTGATGTAACGCGTGATCTCGCGTTCTTCTTCAACCCGTTCTGCTACCGAGTCCAGAATGGACCGGGTCGAGCTAGAGCTGATCTGAGACCGCGCCCCACGTTCCCGCAGCAGCGACGCCAGAGGGGCCAAGAGCTGCGGGGTCCGAGCGTCTTCGCGTACGACGCCACCGACGAAGGCTTCGATCCAACGAACCGAGCCGATCAGCTGTGTCACCTGATAAAAACAGGCCAATACGCCGATGCCAAATACCAGCAGAATGAACCCGTTCAGGTAAGGGTTGGCGTAGAAAACAGGCAGAACATAGGGCAGAGCCATAAAAACTCCGCCACCCGCCAGTGCAATCGCAACCAACATCGTTACGATCTGACGAATGGGTTGCGAGAAATGCGGTCTCGCGCTTTGATGTGCCTGCGCCATGCGCGTGGTTCCCGGTCTTTAGCTGCTCTGAGGATAAATCTAGCGAAAATCCGCCGGTTACGCCAAGGGTTTATGCGGTAATGTCACGCACGCGTTGCGCCAACCACTCAAGATCGGCATCGTGCAGGCCAATCTCGGCCAGATGTTCGGCAGTGTTATAAAGGTATTCAGTGTTTGGCCCCCGACCACCAACGGCGTGTGCGATGATCTGGGCCTGCTCTTCCAAAGGCATTCCCCCGCAATACTGCACATGGTCTTTTTCGATCACGTAAGTGACCGCATTGACCGTGTCACCGGTTTCCAAATGCACATCCAGCATCTTTTCGACATAGGCGGAAGATATCAACTCGCGCTCTCGCAGCTCTTGTAAGGTGCGATCTTCGTGGCCTGCCTGAACCTCAAGAGCCAACCCTTTGCACTGTGCGTCGTCTTGTTCATCCAGCGCCAGAACAAGGCCCGGCTCATCCTCGGTACCGCGATGGTGAATCGAACTCATGCAAAATGAGCGTGCGTAGCCGATCAAAGTCGCGCGTTCACTGCGGGCCACAGGAAAGCCGGGATTCCACAACAGCGACCCATATCCGAAAACCCACATCGTCATAACTCTGGTCCTTGCCCGTTTGCGCCTATAAACATCAAATTTGAGGTGGGAAAAAGGGCCAACTGCCATGCGCGGGCTGATACGAGTCATCATTGTCATAACTGTGATCTGGAGCGCTTACTGGTTCGTCGCCGGCATCGGCTTGCGAAACGCGATCACGACTTGGTTCGACACGCAGCAAGAACAGGGCTGGCAAGCCGAGTTCGCTGAGGTCACAACAGCCGGATACCCGTTGAGCCACGTAACACGCCTGAGCAGTCCCGCGCTTGCCGACCCGTTCAACGGCACCGCCTGGAGCGCCGATTGGATTCAATTCCAAAGCCCCGCAATCTGGCCCGGCAGACAGGTTTTGCGTTTTGCCGACACGCCGCAACGGCTGTCCTATTTTGATCAGACATCGGCCATTCAAGCCGCTGATATGCAAGCTGAGCTACAGCTTCAGCCCGGTGTTGCGCTGGTCCTGGAAAAGATGGCCCTGACAGCCGGAGCATGGTCGGTCGCCGACAATTCCGAGGCCCTGGCCGGAGGCGAAACCCTGGCGCTTGTAATGGAGCAGACTGAGACGCCCGAAACATACATGATCAGCGCTCGCATTGATGCCTTCATGCCCGGGGATGAGTTGCGCGCGCTGATGCGATCAGCCACCACACTGCCGCAGACCTTCGAAACGCTCGAGTTGGACATGCGTGCAACATTCGACAGACCTTGGGACCGGTCCGCGCTGGAACTGAGCAGGCCGCAACCCGTGAACATTGAACTCCGTCTGGCCGAGATGAAATGGGGCGCGCTGCGCTTGTTCGCTGCCGGAGAGTTGGACGTTGACCCCCAAGGCATCCCCACCGGCGAGATCGCAATCAAGGCAGAAAACTGGCGCGATATGATTGCCATGGCCAATGCAGCAGGCGCCCTGCCCGATCAGGCGGTTGATCCGGTAACCCGTGCCTTAAACTTCATGGCGGGCCTAGGCGGCAACCCCAACGCACTGGACTTGCAGCTTAATTTCCGCGACGGCTTTGTCGCGCTCGGCCCCTTGCCAATCGGGCCTGCACCGCGTTTGATCCTACGCTAACAACTTCTGCTTTAAATCTGTCCAAGGGGCGTCGAATATGGGTCTGAAAACCGCGTTGTCCAACAAACCGTCCCGCTGGGCGCTGAAAAGGTTCGAAACGCCATCTTGCGCGATCTCTGGAAAGACGATGTCGTTTTTTTCCGCCAGATGCAGGATCACTGCCTGATCTACTACCCACATGACGTCATAGGAGAACAGATCACCTAAGGCGGTGAATACGGCCGTAGGGTTCTAAGTGCGCTTTCAAACTACTTGAAACAGGAAGGCGCTGCGCTGAGCGCTAGTACGGTTCTTGAAATTGGCGCAAATATCGGAACGCATACTGTCTATTTCTTCCGTGACCTTGAATGCACGCATGTCATTGCGTTGGAGCCTGATCCACAAAACTATGACCTGCTAACGCGGAACATAAAACTCAACAATCTGGGCGACCGCGTCACGCATCTCCAAGTGGGTGCATCCAGCACCTCCGGCCAATTGCCTTTCGTTTCAAACGAAATGAATAGGGGCGGATCAAGGATTGGCGATCACTCCGATGAAGCGATAGTAGTTGATATCACCACGGTTGACCGCTTGTTTGAACAGTACAGTGAGCCTTTCAAAGATCTTTCCTTGATATGGATTGATGTCGAAGGGCACGAGCTTGAAGTGCTGGAAGGGGTATTGAAGACGCTACAAACCTGTCGCCCGGCAGTGTTCCTCGAATATACCCCTTCAGAGTCGTCTGCTCACAATAAAAAACTGCGTGACCTTCTGTTCGATCACTATGAACACGTCATCGATTTTGGCCGCCAACCTACACCACTAACGGCGCAATCGTTCGACGCAATACAGGGCCAGACGGACCTTCTGGCGTTCGACAAAAGAAAATAAGCTCGGTCAGCGGCAGTAAGGCCCACGCCGGTGCCGGGCCGTGTCCAGATGGAAATGGTCGCGGTGGTACCGATCCGAATTCGGACCAAGCACTGTTCCAAACGGCCCACACGCGTTGCGCCAGATCTTGGTCAACTGCTTTTTTGAAGGGTTCTTGCGCCATCCGTTTAAAACCGTCACCACCTCACCATCGGCCATCTTGAAACCTGAGATATCAATCGCGCGCCCCTTGCCGTGTTCCGAGATTTTTGCACCCGTGCGATTGTTTCGCGTCCGGCAAGCGTAGTGCGCAGCAACTTGCAGCTCGACCACGGGTCCGCGACGCCGGAACGTTGGCTTGACGGATTTGTCCACCCATTCATTCAAAGCGATTGCCGTGCCGCAATCCATCGTAGAAGGTCTGCTAAGCGCAACCCCCGATACCGACGTGACTTGCACGGCATCCTTGATCCCACAGGCTTTGATCCTACCCGGAACCTTGCCAACGGCCTTGCCCTGAATCGCAATATCACCACAGACCGAGCCTTTGCGCAGTTTGCGCTTTTTGAACAACGCCTGTTGTTCGACCGCCTTGGGCCGCTTGTAAGGCATCAACGATGTATCCGGTCCAAGCGACGGCAAATCCAGTGGCCGCGCAGCGGTAGCGATAACCTGAGCGGATTCCGGACGCATGGCAGGGCGCAATCTGGTCGGCTGCGCATAGGCTAAAACAATACTTTCTGCAGGGCGCGAAAGGGGGACCAGGGACTGATCCAAAGGCGCCGCAGGAACCGTCGTTGCGCCGAGCGCAAGCAATCCGATCAGCAATACCTTAAGCGTCATGAGGTTGTCTTTCCTCGCCCAAAGTCCGGCGCATCAGTATCCTGGCCAGCGTCGATAATCCCACGACGGATCGCCCGAGTGCGGGTGAAATAGTCGAAAAGCTGCTCTCCATCGCCGGTTCGGATGGCGCGTTGCAGGGCGAATAACTCCTCGGTAAAACGTCCAAGGATTTCCAGCGTCGCGTCTTTATTGGTTAGAAACACGTCGCGCCACATGGTCGGATCCGAGGCCGCGATGCGCGTGAAATCCCGAAAACCTGCGGCCGAGTACTTAATGACCTCGCTATCCGTCACCCGACGCAGATCATCGGCCACACCAACCATAGTATAAGCGATCAGGTGCGGCGCATGAGACGTCACCGCCAACACCAAATCGTGGTGATCGGCATCCATCTCATCGACATTGGCACCCATGCCCTCCCACAAGGCGCGCAACCGCGCCACAGCGTCAGGGTCAGACCCCTTGACCGGCACCAGCAGGTTCCAACGATTGTCGAACAGTTCAGCAAAACCGGATTCGGGCCCGGAATGCTCGGTCCCGGCCAACGGGTGGGCAGGAATGAAATGCACGCCATCAGGAATATGGGGCGATACCGCCTCGATCACATGTCGTTTCACCGAGCCCACATCAGACACGGTCGCCCCAGGCTTCAGAACAGGCGCGATGTCTGCAGCAACCGCCCCCATCGCACCAACCGGCACACAAAGAACGACAAGATCGGCGCCCTTGGCCGCCTCTTGCGCTGAATCGCAAACCCGATCGCACAGGCCGATCTTCCGCGCGATTTCGCGCGTCTCGGCAGACCGCGCATACCCCGTCACTTCGCCAGCAAGCCCGGCGCGTTTGATCGCCCAGAACATGGATGAAGCAATCAGGCCCAACCCGATCAAGGCAACACGATCGTAAACCTGGCTCATGCTGCGCCCTCTTTGAATGCGGTGATAGCTTCAACGACCCGGCGACACGCGTCTTCATCGCCGACTGTGATGCGCAGCGCATTTGGCAAGTTGTATCCCGCCACACGCCGCACGATCAAACCTTGGGTTTTCAGATAGTCATCGCAAGCCTCAGCTTCGGCCTGATCGGTGAACCGGGCGAGGATGAAATTGGTGCAGGACGCATCCGAAGGCACGCCGATCTTGGCCAGTTCGTCGGACAACCACACCCGCAGGCGCGCGTTTTCGGCCTGACAGTGAGACAGGAACTCTTCGTCCTTAACCGCAGCTTCGGCCGCCGCCAAAGCGGCCAGTGATAAGTTAAACGGCTGCCGCACTCGGTTGAGCACATCAATGATCGACTGCGCGGCATAGCCCCAGCCGACGCGCATCCCACCCAGACCGTACACTTTCGAGAACGTCCGAGTCATGATCACATTGTCGAACCGATCCACGATGGACGCTCCGCCATCAAAATCATCGACGAACTCGACATAGGCCCCGTCGATTACCATCAGGCAACTGTCGGGCAGAGCCTCGGCCAGCCGCACAAGCTCACTTTCAGGGATCATGGTCGAGGTCGGGTTACCCGGATTGGTCACGAACACGATCCGTGTCTGACCGGTGACGGCGGCAAGGATGTTGTCCACGTCGACGTGGCGATCCTTTTCAGGAACCATCACAGGTGTCGCGCCAGCCATCCGCGCGATGATCGGATACATGGAAAACCCGTGCTCGGTATAGATGACCTCATCCCCCGGCCCGGCATAGGCTTGGGCGACGAACTGCAGCACTTCGTCGCTCCCCACACCGCAGATGATCCGTGCCGGGTCCAGTCCGTGGCGCGCACCGATTGCGTCGCGCAGAGGCGCGTGGTCCGTACTGGGATAGCGATGCAGGGTGGCGGCACTGTCGCGCACGGCTTCGATCGCCTTGGGACTTGGACCAAAAGGGTTTTCGTTGGAACTAAGCTTGATCACATGCGCAACCCCCGCCACATGCGACTGACCGCCCTGATAAAGCGCGATGTCCATAATGCCGGGTTGCGGGGTAATCTTGGTCATAAGAGGCTCCGTTGATTGGAGCCCCTCATACCTGTCTCAACGCGTTGAGAAAAGCGGCAATTCCGTCACGCCGCTTTGAAGCGGGCAGTCGCCGGGTCGGCGCTGTAGAACGGGGCAAACTCTGATGTGCGCCGCGACAGATCATTGACGCTGTCGATGATGAAGCGAACCGTATCCTCGCTCATCAAATACGAGAAATTCAGACGTACCCAGCCAGGCTTTTTCATCTCTTCCCCAGCAGACAGCGCCGCGTGTAGTTCATCCGAAGTCGACTGGTCGATTTCCAAAAGACGGTGCGCATACGGCCCAGCACACGCGCAGCCACCACGCGCTTGTATTCCATAGATATCACTCAACATCCGCGTGAAGAGCTGCTGGTGTACCGGATTCCCCGCGTTATCTCGCACCAGGAATGAATAGATAGGCAACCGGTGCGCGTTTTCGGAACCCAGAAGCGTCAGGTTAGGATTATTCCCCCAACCCGCGATCGCCATACGGTTATAGCGCGCCTCACGCTCGGCGATCTCATCTTCTCCAACCGTGTCCTTGACGATAAAGGCCAAAGCCGCGCGGATATCACCAATGACGTTCGGCGTTCCGGCCTCCTCTCGCGTTGCAAGATCGGTGCTGTAGTCATGCCGCCATGGCGAGACAAAGCTGACAGTCCCACCGCCCGGCCAACTTGGACTGCGGCGCGTCACCATATTCTGGTTAACAACCAACACACCCGAGGCCCCCGGCCCGCCCGGAAACTTGTGCGGAGAGACCACAATTGCATCCTTGCACGTATCGCCCTGCCCCATGCTCATCGGCAGATAGGGTCCGCCTCCGGCGTAGTCCCATACGGCAAGCGCGCCATGCGCTTTGAGAATCCGTGTCACCGGATCAGGGTCGGTGATAATGCCTGTTACATTGGAGGCGGCCGAAAACGACCCGATGATCAGATCCGACGCGGCATGGTCGTACAGAATACGTTCTAGCACTTCCAGATCGACACCACCGCCCGGCGCTTCGGGAATTTCAATCACCCGCGCCTTGCTTTCGCGCCATGGCAGGATGTTCGAGTGATGCTCGTACGGCCCCAACAACACAACCGGCCGGTCTGCCTCGTTCACTCCCATCAGGCTGACCAGCCGGTTGAGGCCCGCGGTGGCGCCGGATCCGGTAAAGATCACCGCATCCTCTTCCTTGGCACCAACGACACGGGCAATCTCGGCCCGCGCCTCGCGGCGCAGGCGGGTCATGTAAGACCCACAATAGGAAGCTTCGGTGTGACTGTTGGCATAAAACGGCAACACATGCTCGGCCACAAAATCCTCGACTTGCCGCAATGCGCGGCCCGACGCGACATAATCCGCATACACAAGCGGCACGTCCCCGTTCAGACCCGGGATCATAACGTTCTCACCAATCAATCCGCCTCGCAGGGTCGAGATGCAGTTAGCGGATTGGATGGTCGAGCGGAAATGGGACAGGGTCATAGATCAGGCTCCTTGTTGTGCCATCAATATGATTGGTATTTGATCAATAAACTTCACATATTTTTGGATTTATTCATCTCATATTGTGTCATATGATTAATAATGATGAAAAATTTAGATCAGATTGATCAAGGCATTCTACGCGAACTACAGAAAGATGCCACGCTGTCCCAGCGAGAGCTGGCCGATCGCGTCGGGCTGTCCCAAAACGCGTGTTGGCGGCGCTTGAAAGCGTTGAACGAAAGCGGTGTCATCATTGGCTCGACAGCACGGATCGCCCGAGAAAAACTGGGCCTAAGCCTTGTGGTGTTTGTTATGTTGCGCACCCGGCATCATTCAGCAGACTGGCTGCAAGCATTTCGCAGTCACGTACTTACAATTCCAGAAGTTGTAGACTTTCATCGCATTGGAGGGGACTACGACTATCAGCTGAAAGTCGTAACCCAAGACATGGCGTCCTACGACAAGGTTTATCAGCGCCTGATCGAAAAGGTCGAGCTGGACAGTGTCACGTCCTATTTCGCTATGGAAGCGATTGCCGAGGGACGGCCGTTACCGATCTAGGGCAGCAGACTATTCGCTTTAAAAAAGCAACTTTCGCGGCAGATTCGACGCATTAAAAGCAGTCAAATTAGGTAAAAAACTCATTTTCTTGAGAATGTCACAAACTCGTGTATGATACTGGTGTTTCAGGACCAAAAGATAAAAGCGAGAATTCGCACTGGGAATTGGGGGCGATTTCCTAAAGGCTAGAACCTCATGGGCGTATGCCGCGCGTAGGTGGACAGTAAGGCTGTTTGGCTTTTTGTCCTTTAGCTTCTGCGTGTGGTTTTGTTTTGGTTAAATGTGGAGGGGGCCATGCCCAAGAATAGTAACCCTAATTCTATGGCGACGATCACGTCGTCCACCAAGACTCGGACAATCGACTTTGAAAGTGATGACGACGGCCTGTTGCTGGCTGGTGATACCGGAGATCAATTTGTTTTTGCCGATTTCACAGTAACGGGTGTTTCAAACTCTCCGTCAGGGATTTCAAACGAAGCCATGATTTTTGACAGCGCCAATCCAACTGGTGGCGACACTGACTTGGCGACAGTCTCTCAGGGGAATCTTTTGATCGTTTCCGAAGACGGGGATTCCTCGGATCCTGACGACGAAGCAGGCGGCGGAACGCTGACGTTTGACTTCAACACACCAGTGAACCTGACCAGTATCGCATTGGTCGATGCGTTCGAAGGTGGTGCGCAATTCGAAGCCTTTGATAGCGAGGGGAACTCGCTTGGGGTCATCGTCATTGCGGCCGAAGGCGACGGCTCTGACGGTAAAGTCGGCACTGTTGATCTTAGCCAATTCGAAGATGTATCGCAGCTTGTGGTCACTTTTGACGAAAGTGGTGCCGTCGACGACCTGATGTATGAGATTGAACAGTGTATTACTGTCGACAAGGACATCTCTAACATTGTCCTTTACCTCGATTGCGAGGACGAGGTCATCAAGTTCAAGATCGACGATTTTGGCGATGGTGTTAACGAAATCACTGTCGCAGAGCTGGAGCAATATCTCGACAAGACCGACTTTGGTGATTGCGACATACTCGGCCTTACAATCAAAGCGGGTAACAACGGCGGCGAGTTCGGGCCAGGTGAAGGTGAATACATCGACGTAATTACCGATGACACTTTTGACACCGGCACTTCTGCCAAAGCAGACGTCGAAGTATCCGCTGCCGATTTCTTCATGCATATCGTTTGATAGCGGACACGTTCTGAACAAGAACAGTGTAGGAAACAAAAAAGGCCGCGAAGATCGCGGCCTTTTTTATAAACTGTATCGGCGAAGATTAGTTCTTCGCGTAGAATTCGACGACCAGGTTCGGTTCCATCATGACCGGGTAAGGTACATCGCTCAGACCCGGGGCGCGCACGAAGGTCGCGGTCATTTTCGAATGGTCGGCATCGATGTAGTCGGGAACATCACGCTCGGCCAGTGCAACAGCTTCCAGAACAACAGCCAGTTGTTTGGACTTGTCGCGCACTTCGATAACGTCGCCTTCTTTGACGCGGTAGCTGGGGATGTTGACCCGCTTGCCGTTCACTTTGACGTGGCCATGGTTCACGAACTGACGTGCGGCAAACACGGTCGGCACGAATTTGGCGCGGTATACAACGGCGTCCAAACGACGCTCGAGCAGGCCGATCAGGTTTTCACCGGTGTCGCCCTTAACACGCTCGGCTTCGGCGTAGATGCGACGGAACTGCTTCTCGGTCAGGTCGCCGTAGTAGCCCTTCAGTTTCTGCTTGGCGCGCAGCTGCAGACCGAAGTCCGACAATTTGCCCTTACGGCGCTGGCCGTGCTGACCGGGGCCGTATTCACGACGGTTGACCGGGGATTTCGGACGACCCCAGATGTTTTCGCCCATCCGGCGGTCGATTTTGTGCTTGGCAGACGTGCGTTTCGTCACGGCTGATCTCCTTCTTTGTGGTCGAAGGCGTTCCCCCGTGAAGGGAGCAGACGCCTACTATGAAGGGCGTTGTCCTCTTGAGGTTTCCCCCATGACAGGCATCCCCTTGCGGGGGCCACCAACACCAATGAAGCCGCGCTTATATCCCCAGCTCAGGCAGAGTCAACACGTGGAGCATGAGAAGATGTGATTTTTCGGACGCAAAAACTGCGATGTCGCTCAGTCCATTGCCTGAGCAGCATTCACCGCTGGCAAACGCGGGACTGGGTGAATGTCAGAAGCCATGCTGGGTCGCGTCGGAAATGCAATAACGGTATCCGCTGTACCCGTGGATTGATCATTGGCAACCCTGATCTCGATCACCTCGTCGACCCAGAATTCTTGTTCACGCGTAGGCAATCCATTTTCGAACACAAGAACCGGATCGCCCAGGGTGCCGACGCTGTGCAATAAAGCTGAATACTGTTGCGCACCATTTGTCAGAACAATTACGCCTAACGCGTCACCATCCAGCTCTTGTTCAGAGATAAAGTGATCCGGCAGCCGAGAACGCAAGCCCTTCGCCGTGTCTGTGAAATCTTCAACGCAGAGAATATGTCCCCGCCACGACCACACTGCCCCTACAGCCATGAACGACAATGGCGCCCCTTCAAGACCATCCAATTCTGTTTGCGCCCACGAAATGGCCACACGACCGCTTTGTCCGGTTCTCATCTTTACCGCCTGCACTTAGAAACAAATCACTGCTCACGTGGACGTTCTTATCAGCCATAATTCGGGCAGAAAAGAGACGTTAATGTAACGTTCATAAAGTTGTTGCTATTGAGAATCATAATTTCGGATCTGCAGAGAAACTATCCCGCTGGCAAACCCTAAATTGTTGTCAAATCCGGCATCAGTGTGCCGCCCGAGAACGCTTCAGAATCTGGCTATGATGAAGCGGCGATTTGGTTTCGTTCCTCCAACTAACCCTCGCGGAGAAGCTGCTCGCCTAAGTGTAGCTGGATGCAAACCGTATTGCTTTGCCAACGAAGGCACAGAATGTAAGCGCCGGGTGTCGCCCCCAGCTGTCGCCGACAACATTCAGTTTAGTATTCATTTCGCCTTTTGTCTGATCATCAGCCGCCCGCATACACCTTTTTCGATGCTCAAGCTGGTCGCTGTGCCTTTAGGTAGGTAGAATTGAAAATAACAGTCCACTCTGCACAGTGATATTCGGAAAAGCCTACCATCATTCGGGCAAAGACACCCTTATCTCTGCCGCTTCCAGCCATTGAAAAGTGTTTCCTGAGCTTGCACGGCCCCAATGTAGCTGTGTTACCATTCAACTGTGCGGCCCGTTTTTTGCGGAAGCTCTGCACCCCCACAAGCCGTTTGGATTTTGCAGTCATATTTCGCCTAGGTCCGCGAGGACGTGCAATGCCTGAAATTTGTGTTTTGGTTTCTGATTACTGTAGTTGTCTTCTATGCGATGCCTGTGCACACGAAATCCAAAACCTCAACAAGCTTGCAAGTGTTGTGCGGCACCGCAGTAGAACTGGGGCTGAAACCCGAAGACCGACTGAAAGAAACAAGAATCTCTGTTGTGGATCGCAGCGATCCCAACGTTTGGCGCTTTGCCGGGATGTGTCGCAAACCTTTGGAACAACCGGTGCCAGCGCGCTCTATTCGCCTAGCAATTCACGAATGTTGGCGTCCAACTGCGCTGTGAAGCCTACATCATTTCCTGGGTTAGCAGCGCAATGGCCCCAAGGCGAATGGTAGGGACGGAAGATGGCATTCGGCATGAGGCTGGCCTCGATTTCATTGTCCTCTGGTGGGAAATAGAGATCCTGCGCGCAAGGCATCAAAATGGCACGAGCTTTGATGGCACCCAATGCCAATTTGTAATCCCCGTTGTAAAGCGGTCCGATAGAGACGTCGCCAGCTTGCCAAGTCGCCAGCTTGGCCAACAGATCGTTGGCGTCCCAGCCCAGTACATGGTCTAGCTCCCAATCCCGCAACAACTCCTCAATGGTTTGAAAGCCAAGTTGCCGATAAAGCCCTTCGCGAAAAAAGGTCTGAGAAAAAGCCCATCCTGCATAGACTCGACCGAATGCCTTCAGCCCCGCTTCGGGTGGATTGACATAGTTACCGCCATTCCAATTTTGATCCGCGCAAAGGGCCGCCTTGACGCCTTCGAGGAAGACGAAATTATGAGGCGAGGTTTTGGCCGACGCACAGAATGGAAGGATTGCCCGCACCATATCCGGGTATTGCGCCGCC
Source organism: Ruegeria sp. D3 (assembly GCF_056534465.1). Classification (NCBI taxonomy): domain Bacteria; kingdom Pseudomonadati; phylum Pseudomonadota; class Alphaproteobacteria; order Rhodobacterales; family Roseobacteraceae; genus Ruegeria; species Ruegeria sp. D3. The sequence continues at coordinate 56,864 of NZ_JBQFPK010000004.1, read as the reverse complement.
CACTGGTAAGACTGACAACCTGCCATTGACCAACCCGCGACAAGAGCAATTTTTTCGATCCCAAGGTGATCTCGGATCAATCGGTGTTGGGCAGCGATGTTGTCCCACATCTGCACCAGCGGAAAGCGAGGGCCGCTCTGTTGCGCAGGCGCAGTCGATGGTGACGACGAACGACCATTGCCAAACAGGTTTGGGCTAATGATGAAATGCCGCGCAGGATCGATCGCCCGCCCTGGGCCAAAGAAACCTTCGTTTCGGGAATTTGTACCGGTGTAAAAGGTCGGCATTATGATGACGTTGTCGCCAGTCTCAGACACCGTGCCATAAGTTTGATAGGCGAGCTTGGCCTCTTTCAGTACTTCGCCCGACAAAAGAGGAAGGTCACCCAACTCGTAAATCTGAAATTCGGGTATCATCTCATGCTTCCCGACTTAGTAGAGCCTTAGGTATTCCTGAACTTCCCAGTCGGTGACCGATTGATGATAACGCTCCCACTCATCATTCTTGTATTCCAGGTAGGATTTACGCATCACGGGACCCATCACATGTTCCGCCATAGTGTCGTGCCGCAAAGCCTCGATCGCATTGAAAAGAGTACGCGGCAACCGGCGGATTCCCAGCTCGGAAAGCTCATTTTCAGTTTTCGAATAAAGGTCAAAATCTGTCGGCTTGCCCGGGTTGATCCTGTGCTTGATCCCCATAACAGCGCAACTGAGGTGCATCGCCATTGCCAGATAGACATTCATGGTCATGTCGCACGCGCGATTTTCGATACAATGTCGGCTCTGCGGCAGGCGAAACTGGGCCGAGCGATTGTTGAAACCATAAGTAATATTCGTCGGGGCCCAGGTGACCGTGCCGCCTTCAAACCCACCAACACGAGGCACCAACCCGTTATAGGAGTTCACGGTTGGGCAAGTGATAGCCGTGATAGCTTCGGCATGCTTCATCAGTCCGCCAACGGCCCAACGGCTTTCATCGCTCCATTCACCTTCGGGTGTTTCAAAAATGTTTTCACCCGGGCGGCTATCATGTTGCATTGACATGTTGATATGCGCACCAGATCGCCAGTCACCCACTGTCGGTTTCGGCATAAAGGTCACGAACATCCCATGCTTTTTGGCCACCTCTTTCAAAGTGATCCGCAGAAAGGCCAGGCGATCGGACATCTCCAGCATGTTGGTATAGTGAAAATCCAGTTCGAACTGTGAATACGCACCCTCTGCGACCACGTCATGCAGGTTCCAACCCAGACCTTCGATGATGTCGATCATGTCTTTCAGGAACGCCATCGAGTCGATCGAGTATTCAACATCATATCCAAAAGCCTGGCGGCGTGGTCGGACACCGATTGCAGGGTCGTCGTCAAAGGCCTTTACCGGGTGGCCAGCGTCGTCGTACTTCATCACGATGAACTCAGGTTCGACCCCGGCATAACCAGTGTACCCCTCCAGCGCAGCTTCTTGCATGGCGCGCTTCAGGGCCTGACGCGGGCAAACATTGTAAGGCGCATCTTCCCAATACAGATCAGAGAAAATGATTGCCATCGATGTGTCCCACGGACAAACGTAGACTGCATCGAGATCCGGCACCACCACCTGATCGCTATCGGCAGGGCTGAGTTCGGGTACGTAAGAAATAGAATGCACTGCGAATTGGGGCCCTTTCCCAAGACACAGCGGTTCGAAATCACTCATCGGGACGGGTTTGGTTTTGGGAATACCATGCAAATCGATCCACGCAGCCATCACATACTTGACGCCTGCCTTTTCCAAACGTTGCTGAACTTCAGGAATACGCGGACGGTTCCGCTCTACAGCCTCGTGGAATGACTCATAGTAGATTCGGGCGTTTGCATTGTCCTTGGGCATTTGGCATCCTCCAATCGAATGGCAATCAGACTTAGTTCACCAAGGGCGACCCCCGGTGTTGGCACTTGTTTTGCTTGTCCTGTCGTTCAACGCACAAGGCGCTTAACCCGGGACGAAATCGTCTGGGTCGATACCCGGAACTTGTGTAATCCCGGCAAGCTGTTTCCAGTTGTGAGGATAAGCAGCATAGAAGATCACGCATTTGCCATCCGACTCGTATGAGATGTGGTTGTCTTTCGGGACAAACAGCACGTCACCACGGTTGCAGACATAGCTTTCACCGTCGCAGACCAGTCGAAAAGTGCCCTCAAGGCAGTAGATGATCTCGTCACATGTCAAGTCCCAAGGCACCTTGATATTATTGAGTACGTTGATGCCGCCGCACATCGACTTGCTGAACTCGCTGGTCACCATCGGTTTAATGTATGTATCGCTGTCGCCCATCGCGTCGTAGCGTTTCTGCACCAGGTCGAATTTGAAAAGTTGAGGTGTATCACCCATTTGGTCAGCCTTCCTGCGCCAAGTGTTTCAGTATGGATTCGTTCAATTCGACTTTGTAACCGTCAGGATCTTCGCAGAAGGCGATAACCCTCGTGCCATTCTTCATCGGCCCTGGCGGGCGAGTGATGTTTACCCCAGCGGCTGACAGCTGCTCGCAGGCGGCGTAAACATCCGGAGTTTCAATGCAGATATGGCCCCAACCATTGCCCTTGTCGTAAGGCGTGTCCTGGTCCCAATTGGCGGTTAGCTCCAGTGTGGGAAACTCGGCTTCCGGCCCGTAACCGATAAACGTGTTGGTGAATTTACCTTCGGGATAATCAGTACGCCGCAGCACCTCCATACCCAGAATTCCGCAATAGAAGTCCAGAGACTTTTCCATGTCTGTGACCCGCATCATCGTATGGGCCAGACGAAACCCCTTGGATATAGAGTTGCTCATTGGTCTTGATCCTCCTTATTTAGGCGCCTGCCACGTCACGCTCGATCAAATCCTGAAAGGCGCGCACGCTGTCCTCCCAGGCAGGTGACAACAGGCCCCCATCCTTGGCCACCGGGGACTTTCGGCCCTCGAACATGCGTTCAACCATCTCGTGGTCTTCTTTGTGGACATCCCACCATAGGTTCCTGAGGGCCTCTATTTCTTTGGCGCTCAAGTCTTGGCCTTCCGTGGTGTAAAGCGCTCGGTATTGGCGCATCTTTCCTGGACCGACGGGCACATTGAGATAGACACCCAGCTGATCTGGGAAATAGCGGCCCAAAATGAAGTTGGGATAAAGAGTCAGATACCTTGAGCTAACACCCAAACTGTCCGATGTGCCCAACTCTTCCTCAAGGTCCACCGCGCTGCCGATGCAGGTGCCATCGATGATCGTATAGTGATTTTCCAACGGTTGATCGGTAGTTGAGGAATGAACAAACTGAACGTGGTAGGGCTCGATAAAGTTCTCCATTATAAGCTTCCAATTGGTGTCGATCTCACCAAAATCGAGCAGTCCAATGGGCTCCAACTTGCTGTAGTCAATCCCTTCCAATTGGTTGATCAGAGGTGCGGCATAGTCTTCGAAATCAGGAGCGTTCCCATCCAGATTGACGAATATCCAGTCGTGCCAGACATAAGTGCGCACGGGTTTTAATCGTTGCTCTTTGATGTCAAAACCGTCGAACTCTTGCTTGCCGGTACCCGCAAAGTGTGGCGCAGCCCGCAGGCGACCATCCAGATCATAGGCCCAAGCATGATACGGGCAGCGGATTAGCTTCCCGACATTCTTGGGCTTGTCGACCAGTGTCATGCAGCGGTGCAAGCAGACATTGTGAAACACCTGTATGTCATCGTCACGACCGCGTACCGCCAGAAGTGGCAAGTCGGCACAAGTGATGGGAAGTACATCTCCTGGGCTGTTCATCTGATGAGCAAACCCGACAAACACCCAATTTTTGGCCAGAACCGTCTGGCATTCCCGCTGCCAGAAGTCTTCGCTGCGGTAAGCGTCGGCGGTCAGGCCGTGCCGAGGCCCACCAAAAGCAGCCTGCGTGTTCTGCTCGGCTATTGTCATTTGTCCTCCTTTCGATACTGACAGCAGCACCCACTTTTCCAACGGCGTGTGCATGAATTCACAGTTTCCCGCGGGTTGCCTGTTTTCAGGCTCTCTCCTGCCGCGTCGGGTTCAGGGCTTGAAATTACGAATACCGTACTACTCACACCTATGCGCTTCGATATTCGCCATTATCTTTCAGTGTTGAGCAAGGATCAGAAGGTATCTTGTCAAAAAACGGCATCATGATACGAAATTCGAAATTTCCGCATGACAAAGCGACGGGAATCGCAAAATCAAAATGAATCAACGGAAAATCCGGCTATCATTCCGCAATCCTGCGCTGGTCAATTGTGACGAGGAGATCAGATGTATGTCGTTTTTCACACTTCCCTCCACAGAATTCACCAAGGAGAATTGCGGATATCGATGCTCTTTCGTAATCATGGCTGCGAATACAGCAATCGAGCGTCAAGCCTATGTCAGTCAAAAAGCAATCGAACGCGCGTGCTACTCAGAGCATTCGATCGCCAAATGATGATTTGAACCAGCAGATCATCCGTCTTTTGCAACAGGATGGCCGAATGGCTTTTTCTGAAATTGCACAACAGTTGGATGTGTCGGAAGGAACCATACGCAACAGGGTGAGCGGGCTGCGAGACAACAATATGCTTCGGATTGTCGCGATGTCGGATCCGGTGGCAACAGAATATACTACTGACGCGATGATTGGGTTGAACGTTGCAACCGGCGTGACTCCAAGGCAAGTTGCCGAGCGGCTTGAAAAGAACCCACGCGTTGTCTTTATCCTGTGGGTCGCGGGTCGCTATGACCTAATAATCGAACTGGTTAGCGACGATGATGACGCTTTGAAGGACTTTCTGGAGTTTGATATCCACGCGAGTGACGATATTGCCAATGCCGACGTTATGCCGGGGTTGAAGAATTTCAAAAACCAGTTCCTGCTAAAGCAGAATCTGCAGGAGTGATCAGCAAGAAGTCGATCGGCAAAACTAACACAGCGAAATAGTCACAAATGTAATTTTTGTTACGTGATCAGAGCCAAGCTTAATACCTCGATGACTTGAGCAATCTGTCCTCCTAACTTCGCAATGGAACCCCACGTGCTTCTCGCTTCAATGTGAGCTTCGACGATCCTCCAAGAACTGTCGGGTAACGTCTTTTGACGACACCCTAGTTCAGAGATTGCCCAGAATTTCGCAAACCTAACTCCGATTACCACCGTATCTTCGTCCGGATGCAAACGGCTTTGTTGCGCAAATCCTTTGAAGGACAGAATTTCCCTTTTCCCTGAACAGTTTTTTCCTAGGGCCTCCATCACCCAGACTTCCTACGTTTCTTCGTCGATGCCGATATGTATCTTGCGGCAGCCACGCTTGCGCGCATTCCACTCACCTTGACCCTCGGCCTTGGTGCCAGTGCTGGCGATGAAGGAGTGCAGCGGGCCGGCCCAACCGCGATACAGAAGGCTCACGTTCGGCGTTCTCTGACGACGACAATGAGTGCTGAAATCCGGCACGTCCTAATCCAGTTCGACCCGCCGCAAAAGGCTCGCAACAAACGCAGTCGCTCGCCGGGGGCAGCACTCCGAACAGCACCTTCAAGGTCAGGCAGGCTTGGAGTACCGCATCTATGATTGGAAAAGGCATCCGCGCCCTCCGCTTGGTGGCCGCACCGACACCATCTGCGGATCAAATCAGATCGACAGCGATCCGCGCTGCTTCAGTGCATCTTTGTAAGCCGACCAATTCGTGGTCTTGCACCTCGACGTAGGCCAACTGCTCACGCGCCTTAGCTATCATGCTGGATTTACACAGTGAATCCCTGACGGCGATTTGTGTAACAAAGCCTGTCCAGACCCTGAGGACCAAACCACGCAAACCCGGGCAAGCAACACTGATCTCACCCAAAAGAGAAACCAATCTTCCAGTCGCCACCCAGCGTCTAGGCCAGATTGGCGAATCTAGAGTTTTTGGCTAGCAGGCTTATGCTAATTTAGCTGACGGTTTGTTTTTAAACGAACCTAACGCAACCCGTTCCAGGGGGCCTGATCGGCGACATCTTCGATCTCATACCCCATCTCTCCGACGCAAGGCCCCAGAATGGCCAATAGAGTCGCGTCGCTGTCGCCGATATTGAACGTCGCGTGGACAACGCCCGCGCCGATGAAAACCGAATCCCCCGGTCCCATTTCATGCTTTTCTTCACCCAGCCATTGCTCGACTTTTCCGGCGACACAATAAATGACCTCTTCCTGGTCAGGGTGCTTGTGAAAGTCGTGACCATGCCCAGGCGCAACGCTGACCTCGATCACTGTCAGTTGCCCTGCCCCGGTCGCGGGCGGGTTGCTCATCCACCGCAATTTGCCCCAGTCAAGCACCTCTTGCGGCGTTTCTGCGGACAGCATGAATTTTCCGGTCATCAATGTTCTCCGATGTTTTTCAGTTATGCGATCGCAGCGCAGGTTCAGGTCTTCAGGCGGCCCCTTCCGATCGCACGGCACCACGGGTCAGTCTTCCGAACTCCTTGGTTTGTTCGGTGATTGCGCGTTCAGTCGGCAGGCGCTCCATGGATGACGCACCATAGAAGCCGTGGCAATCGGGGCAGAGGTTCAGGAATTTCTGCGCATCTTCGGGCTCGGCCAAGGGACCGCCGTGGCAGATGAAGATCAGGTCATCGCGATGGGCACGCGCAGCGGCGGCCCATTCATTATAAAGCCGCGCGCATTCGGCAATGTCAGGTGCGCTGTCCCCAGCCCCGATGGCGCCACCGGTGGTCAGGCCGAAATGCGCCACGATCACATCCGCGCCCGCCTTGGCCATTTCTGCCGCGTTGGCGGCGCTGAACACATAGGGCGTGGTCAGCAGGTCGCGCTCGTGCGCCTTGGCGATCATCTCGACTTCCATGTCATAAGACATGCCGGTCGCCTCAAGCTCGCGCCGAAAGCGGCCGTCAATGATGCCGACGGTGGGAAAGTTCTGCACCCCTGCAAAGCCCATCGCGGCCAGATCGTCCAGAAACTTGTCCATGATGCAGAAGGGATCAGTGGCATTCACCCCGGCCAGAACAGGCGTGTTCTTGACCACGGGCAGTACCTCGCGACCCATATCGACGACAATCTCGTTGGCATTGCCGTAAGACATGTAGCCCGCCAGCGATCCGCGCCCGGCCATGCGGTAACGGCCCGAGTTGTAGATGACGATCAGATCGATGCCGCCGGCCTCTTCGCATTTGGCGGACAGGCCGGTGCCTGCCCCGCCGCCGGTGATGACCTTGCCAGCGGCAATCTTTGCCCGCAAGCGGCCGAGGATGTCTGCGCGTCCAGTGACTGCCATATCAGGTATCCTTCTTGGTGTAGATTTCTTTGAAATTGCTGATCGCGGCCTCGGCAAAGGCGGGATCGTTGATGTGCATGTCAAGCTCGACCAGCTGCCGGTTGGGGGTCTGGTTCACCGTGTCACGCAGCGCCTGAAACAGCGCCTCGTTTGCCGCTGGGTCGTGAAAGGCCCCGCCCTCGGTATCCAGCGCCGAGACCCCGCGCAACGGAAGTAGGAACCGGACCTGGCCGTCACAGGCGTTCAGCTTGTTGCCGATCCACGCGCCGATCTGCGCGCATTCTTCGGGCGTCGAACGCATCAGGGTGACCTGCGCGTTGTGGTGATAGAAGTTCCGGTTCTTGAACTGCGCGGGCACTGTGTCGGGGGCCCAGAAATTCGCCATGTCCAGTGCCCCGCACGAACCTACATAGGGCAGTTTGCTACGCGCGATACTGTCCAGCCGCTCCTCACCCGCGCTGAGGAAACCGCCCACGATCAGGTCGCAAATCTCGGTGGTGGTGATGTCCAGCACGCCGGTCACGTCGCCCTGATCGACCAGTTGCTCCATCGAACGACCACCGCTGCCGGTAGCGTGAAAGACAAGGCAATCGTAGTCATCGGCCAGCCCTTCCGTGATGGCCTGCACGGCGGGCGTGGTGACGCCGAACATCGACAGAACCAGCGCGGGGCGGTCATCGGTGTTTTCAGGCACGTCGTTCGCCATCATTCCCGCCAGCGCGTGCGCCGCATTGCCCAGCAACCGCCGAGACACGCGGTTCAGCCCCGACACATCCGTCACCGGATGGAACATGTTCACATCCGACGCTCCCACATAGGCCGAGACATCGCCCGAGGCCAACGTGGATACCAGCACCTTGGGCACGCCGATGGGCAGGGCCTGCATCGCGGGTGCGATGATCCCCGAGCCGCCCGAGCCGCCCAGCCCAATGATACCGCCCAGATCATCGCGGCCCAGTACAAAGGCGCTCAGCGCGCGCGACATCTCGGTCACGGCCTGCCCGCGATCATTCACGAACACCGCCGCGGGACCGTCAGGATGACACGCGGCGACACTGGCGGCGGTCACATCCACGCCGGTCTCGCCGCCTTTGGTGCCGACATTGACCAGTACGGTTTCCATCCCCGCCGCGTCGATCAGGTCACGCACATAACGCAGTTCCGGCCCCTTGGTGTCGGCGGTGCCGATCACGTAAGCTCTTTTTGTCATCCTTCCCTCCCTTAGCCCGACTGCCCGGGTTCCAGCCCCAGATGGCGTTTCTGCATCGCTGGGTCGCTTTCCAGCGCTTGCGCCGTCATCCGCTCGACCACTTCTCCGCCAACCATGATGGCCACATCCTGCACGGCGGCCAGGGCCGCGTGCATGTTCTGTTCGACAAGCAACACCGCGATGCCTTCGCCTGCAATCAACTCGATCAGATCAATCACGTCCGAGACGATCGCCGGGGCCAGCCCTTCGGTCGGCTCATCCAGCACCATCAGGCGCGGGTTCAGCAGCAGCGCACGACCAATCGCCAGCATCTGTTGTTCACCACCCGACAGCCTGTCACCCAGATTGCGACGGCGTTCTTTCAGGCGCGGGAACGTCTCATAAACCCGATCCATCGACCACGCGCCGCCCTTGCGTTCAACGATCCGCAGATGCTCTTCGACCGTCAAGGACCGGAAGACCCGCCGCCCCTGCGGCACATAGCCGATCCCCATCTGCGCGCGTTTCTCAGGCGGCAGACCGGTCATATCGATGCCGTCGAACCGGATTTCCCCGGCCGAATGCGGATGCAAGCCCATGATCGCATTGCACAGGCTGGTCTTGCCCATCCCGTTGCGCCCCAGAATACCCAGCGGGCGGTCCGAGACATTCAGGCCGACCCCATGCAGCACGTGGCTTGAGCCATAGCGCAGGTCCAGCCCGCGGATTTCCAGCAGGTCAGTGGCCATGGGCGCCTCCGATATAGACGCGATGCACGTCCTCGTTGCGCATGATGTCGTCGGGCGACCCTTCGGCCAGCATCCGCCCGTTGTAGAGAACCGAGACACTCTCCGAGGTCTGCAGCGCGATATCCATGTCGTGTTCGATCAGCACCACGGTCACATCCTTGGGCAGCGACATCAGCAAGGCGCTCAGCTTGGGTCGCTCGGCTGGCGACAACCCCGCCGCCGGTTCGTCCAGCAGCAAAATCTTAGGGTTTTCGGACAGCGCAATCCCGATCTCAAGCTGCCTCCGTTGACCGTGGCTCAGTTCCGAGGTCTCGCGGTCCAGCACATCCGCCACGCCTGCCACTTCGGCCAGACGCTCAGCCTCGGCCAGACGAGCATCGCTGGCGCGCAGGGGTAGCACCTGCCGCCAACTACCGCGCAGCCCGGCCACGGCCAGAAACAACGTGTCGCGCACGGTCAGTCCGTTGAACAGATGGGCGTGCTGATAGGTGCGGCGCAGCCCGCGTTGAATTCTTTTGTTGATCGGCTCGCGCGTGACGCTGTCGCCAAACAGCGTGATCGAACCGGCCGTGGCGCTGGTATCCCCTGTCAGCACGTTGAACAGGCTGGTCTTGCCCGCCCCGTTCGGCCCGAGGATCGCGCGCCGCTCGCCGGGGCGGACGGTCAGGTCGATATCCTGAACCGCCCAGAACCCGCCAAAGCGTTTGCCAATGCCCCGGACCTCCAGGGCATTGGCGGTGTTATGTGCGTGGTTTACGGGCACGAGGGGTTGTCCCGGCTGACCGGACCCGAGGCCAGAAATACCTCTTCGTCCTGTCCCAGCAGCTGATCCACGTCGCGCACAACCTTGACCACGCGGTTGCCCAGCGTGCCATCGTCACGCTCGTAAACCTCGGTGACAAAGTTGTCGATCACGCCATTGCGGTTCTTGTCCAGCCGCATGGTCCCTCCAGTGGGGGTGGTAAAGGTCAGGTCGTTGAGCGCCGCGCGGAAGGCCGCCTGATTGTCGGACAGGTCGCCATCGACCTCATCCAGCGCCAGCATCGCGGCCTTTGCGCTCATGTAATAGTGATGCGCAAAGATCGAGGGGGCCGAGAAGCCATCGGGGAAGGCTTCGGTGTAGCTGGCGGTAAAGGCTTTCCATTCGTCGCCGTCATAATCGCCAACGGTCGGCGTGCCCGCAGGCGCACCCACCAGCAGCTTTTTGAACGGGCCTTTGCTGTCCAAAATGGACTGGTCGATGGTGATCGAGCCGCCAATGATCGGCTTGTCGCCGCCCGCCTGGCTGTATTGCGTAAGGAAGTTGACCGCATCCGCGCCACCCAGCGCCACGAACAGCGCGTCGACATCCTGCGGGATCGAGTAGACGACCGAAGAGTAATCCTTGTTGCCAATCGGCGTCCAGAACTTCTCGGGCACCTTGCCGCCCGCCTCGCAGAACTCGGTCATGAAACCCAGAACCTGCGTGTAGGGGAAGGAATAGTCCTCGGCGATGACGGCTACGGTTTTGTAGCCCATGTCATTAAAGGCGTAGTCGCCTACGCCGACCATCCACTGTGCGCCGTCGCCGCCAAAGCGGTAGAAGTTGTCAGAACTGTCGCGCAGGGTTGTATCCTGTGCCGCGCTCGATCCGTTCAGGAAGGTCACGCCGGGATAGGATTTCGACAGATCGCGCAGGGCCAGACCCTCGGACCCGGACAGCGGGCCGACGATGATGTCCACCCCGTCTTGCTCGATCAGTTTGCGGGCTGCGTTCACGGCACTGTCGGGGCTGGCGTCGGACGACATGGTGATGACTTCGATTGTGTTGCCGTCGACCTCTCCACCGGTTTCCAGAACCGCCAGTTCCGCACCGCGGATCCCGTCCTGACCCAAGGCGGCAAACGCGCCTTCGAGAATTGAGATCACGCCGATTTTCACTTCCTCGGCAGATGCCGGGACCGCCATTGCGCAAAGCGCGAGCGCGGATGCAGCCATTTTGAGCTTATTCATTTCTTAGGTTCCTCCCTATGAGTGTGCTCAGACAGTTGATTTTTCTTTGACTTCTGGACGGCGCAACCGAGCCATCCAGTCGCTTGCCAATTGTTGCAGCCCCCCCGGGGCCACGATCACGATCAGCAGCAGCACAACGCCGATCAGCGTGTTGAACCGTTCCCGGTCGATCAGGTCGACGGCGAACGTGTCCAGCAGCACAAAGACCACCGCGCCCACAAACGCACCTGCCGGGTGGAGCAGACCGCCGATGACGGCGACGATGAGGATGTCGATGATCGGCCCCAAACCCACCGAAAAGGATGAGATCCGCTCCTGATACCAGACGTTCAGAATGCCCCCTGCCCCGGCGAGCAGACCGGAAAAGGCAAAGGCGGCCATGATGGGTGTTGTGACGGAAATCCCCAGCGCCAGCACCCGCCCCGGCGCATCACGCACCGCCTGAATGGTCAGGCCCAGAGGCGAGCGGACAAAGCCGCTGACCAGCGCCAACGCCAGCACAGCCGTACCCAGCGACAGCAGGTACAAAGCCAGCGGATCGCGCAAGCTGAGGCCGCCGATCTCGGGTGCGCGGACACCGGAAAACCCGGTCCAACCGTTAAACAGCGTATAGTTTTGGCGGGTGAAGTAGAAGAACGCCACCCCAATCGCCAACGTGATCATGATGGCATAGATCCCCCGCGACCGGCGCGCGATCAGACCGATCAGCCCCCCGGACACCACGGCCAGCAACAGCGCCAACGGGATCGAGACCCAGAACGGCAGCTGCACCCCGATCCCCACGCTATTGGGTCCGAAATAGGCGATGGTATAGCCTGCGATCCCGGCCATGGTGGCCTGCGCAAAGGACACGACGCCCAGATAGGTGGCCAGAAAGCTCAGGCTCAGCGCCATGATCCCAAGGATCAGCGACCGGGTGGCCACTTGCGTCAGCCAAAAATCGTTTAGCACTAAGGGCAAAGCCAGCAGCGGGATCAGGATCAGCGCGTGCCTCATAGCTCGGCCTTTCCCAGCAGGCCTTGCGGCCGTACCGCCAGAACCAGCACCATGATCGCAAAGGTGAAAACCACGCCGTAGGTGGGCGCGTAGGCCAGACCGTATTGCTCGGCCAGTCCGACCAGCAGCGCACCCAACGCAGCCCCGCCGATCGACCCCATGCCCCCGACGATCACCACCACGAGCGATGACAAAAGGAATTGCAGATCCGTTCCGGGCGCAATCGACAATGCACTGGCGGCCACCACTCCGGCCATACCGGCCAGCATGCCGCCAAGGGCGAATACAAGAATGAAGATGCGGTTGATCGGATAACCAATCGCGCGCAGCATGTCCTGATCGTCAACGCCTGCGCGAATGATGGCACCGAAGCGTGTTTTTTGGATGAGAAACCAAAGGGCAATTCCGGTCACCAGCGCGAAAGCCATCAGGGCCAGACGTATATTTGCGTACCCTACCCCCAGCACCGGCAGGCGTTGACCACCCGCCAGAGCCTCGGGGAGTTCGACCTGATACGTCAGCCCACCCCAATGCCACAGCATCAAATCCGCCATGATGATCGAGATTGCTATGGAAGCGAGCGTCTGACGCAGTTCATCGCCTTGCATCCACCCCAGCACTCCGGCCTGAACGATAGCCCCGGCCAATGCGGCGGCCAGCCCTCCGCCGACCACGCCCAAGCCCCACGACCCTGTCGCATCAACGATGCTGTAACCGACATAGCCACCCAGCATAAGCAGAGCCCCATGCGCCATGTTTACGGTTCGCATCAACCCGAAGATCAGGCTGAAGCCGCTGGCCGCCAAAAAATAGAGCGCGGCAAGCGTCAACCCGTTCAGGGTGACGATTAAAAATAGTGTCATGATTCCTCCCGTTGACGGAAACCATGACATGAGTTTCGGAAAAGCGGCCAATACCATAAGTGAAAGCACGAAAAAATAAATGTTTACAATCAATGCTTTATAACGTTTCGATTCACTGGAAACACACTTTAATAAGAAAAAAACAGAAAATGCTTCTCATTTCCGACGATTTCTTCCTAAATGACCGCATGATCAAAATGGCACTTACTGGTTCAAGAACCGAAACCCCAGATCAAAGTAACCGGATCTTCTGCCCGGCACTGCATGGGCTGACCCCTCCGCAGACGGATTTGGCATTTGTGATGCCCCGCATGGATCACAACCGCCAGGTTCGCGAAAATCATCGACAGGGCGACTGGGCTGCTCTTCTCGCTAGCGATCCCTTTGGCTCCGAGGCGACGATGTTCGGGCGATTGCACGAGATCGGGTACCTGGGAGTTACAAACTGGCCGTCATCCATTTTACTGGACGGCACACTTCGGCAATCTATGTCGACGATCCCCGCATCCCCCGAATTCGAATATGATTTCCTCGCCCGGGCGCAGGAGGCCGGTTTTCAGGCGATGGCTTTCTTTCTTTCATTGGATCAGGCCCGGGCCGCCCTCAGGGCAGGGCTGACACGGTTGGTGTTACATCCCGGTATCCTTGACGTCAGGAGTGAAGAAAGCGGCGCCATGGTGCTGGGGTCGCTCCAGCGTCTGATCGATGCAATCCGGGCCGAGGCCAAGGACGTTTCGATCCTTGCTTACACCTCTGCCTGGCACGAAGATTCGGTTCCACTTGGCACATTGGCCGTGGACGGTCTGGTCTGGCTGGAGACGGGCACATCATGAAACACCCCAAAAGCTTCCTGTTTGGTGCGGTTGTTGGTTCAGGGCTGACAGCGAAAGCAGCTGACAAAGCCGGTGCGGATTATCTTCTGGCGCTCAATGCCGGCCGCTTTCGGGTGCAGGGCGCGTCATCGCTGGTCAGCTTCCTGCCGGTGCGCGCCGCCAATGACTGGGTTTTTGAGTTTGCCGAGCGTGAAATGCTGGGGCGGTGTTCGGCACCTCTGTTCGCGGGTCTTTCCGTAAGCGACCCCAATCAGGATATCGCCGAGCTGGTTCAGCGCACCCGTGATCTGGGCTTTGCGGGCGTATGCAATTTCCCTTCGACCACCTTGATTGATGGTCGTTTGGGCGCGTTGATCGAACGCGAGGGGCTGGGGCTTGAACGTGAAATCACGTTGGTCGAAGAAGCGATAAAAGCCGGAATGGAGTCCTTTGTCTACGTTCAGACCAACGCGCAGGCCCGCAGAATGGTTGATGTTGGCGCAACAGCCATTTGCGTGAATATCGGCTTCACCAGCGGCGATACTGGCGTGAACACCCATCTGACGCTGGAAACTGCAGCGGCACAGATCGAACGTGTGCTGGAGGGCGTTCCAGCCTCGGTCGCCAAACTCTGCCATGGCGGGCCAATCACCTCGCCCGAAGAGGCGTTGGCGATCACTCGGATTTGCGGCGTGCAGGGTTTCGTGGCCGGGTCGACACTGGATCGGTTGCCTGTCGAACAAACGCTCAACGAAGTTACCAAGGGCTTTACGGCTATTCCAAGCTTGTCGCGCATCGCTACCGTCGCCTCAAGCAGCGCGCATGATCTGGTTGGGTCATCCTACACGATGCAGATGATCCGCGAGGAACTAGACGATCTGGCTTATGAAGACATCCCGGTTTTGCTGATCGGCGAAACCGGCACCGGCAAAAGCCGGGCGGCTCAGCGTTTGCACGCGGCTGGTCCCTCGGCCCGACGGCAGCTTGTGGTCGTGGACTGTCCTGCTTTGGATGGGCCGGAAGGTGGCGTTCATTTGCTTGGTAAGGCTGCGGGAACATTTGGCGGAACAAGCAGTCAGCGCGGGGCTTTAGAGCAGGCATCCGGCAGTACCATCGTCTTTGACGAGATCACGGCCCTTGGCCCGGATCATCAGGGCAAAATTCTGAAATTCACCGATGAAAAGATGGTCCAGCGGATCGGGGATCACACGCTGCGAAAAGCAGAGGCCAGGATCATTGCCACGTCATCGCCGGGCCTTTTGGATGCCGTCGAAAACAAAACCTTTCGTCCGGATTTGTATCACCGGATCTCTGGTCACGAAATCACGCTGCCGCCCCTGCGCGAACGCATCGACGATATTCCCGAACTCGCGCTGCATATCGGACGACAGGTGACCAGTGAGACGCCGAAATTCTCGAACGCTGCGCTGCGCCTGATGCTGGAACATGACTGGCCCGGCAACGTCAGAGAGCTGTATTTTGCGGTCCAGCGGGCGGTCCGCAAATCCGATGGTTCGACAATCAGCCTGAAAGATGTTGAATTCCTGCACCGCAAACCCGCTTCGACTTCTGTTCCCCCTATCCAGGAAACTCTGGTTGGCACCCCGGTCTCCGAACGCGACTGGATCGCCGAGGCTCTGGCCCGCAATGGCTTCCGTCGGGCACAAACTGCAAAGGAACTGGGAATGACCACCCGCACGCTTTACAACAAGATCAAAAAGCACAGCTTGCAGGGGTAATCTGCACAGTTACTACAAAAGCTAAAAAACCTCACGCCTGCCGATGTCTAGATCGAACGCGGGCATACCAATCCAAAACGACAAGAAAGGATCAAACGAGAAACCATCGAAACCCGGCGCTTGCTTCACCGCAAAACCGCCGCATAGTCGATCCATCCAGATGCGGCAGATACTCTCTTAACTCAGGCCGGCATTTATCCCAAAATCCCTGACAAAGGACTCCTCAAGCAAACTGCGAATAGAATGATAGCCAACTAACTGCATACTTCGTGTCATGCGTTTTGAGACGCTATGCGCCAGCAGTATCTTTTCGTCCAGTTTCTTGCACAGTTCCTGAACGCGACTGGCCGCATTCACAGCCTGCCGATGACCGTGAAGCCCAAACAATCAGGGCTGACGATGTTGCCGAAGGTGACGCCACCGAAGTCAATGTCGACGACGAACTCGATTGGCTCGTTTTCCTTTTCGGCGTTTGTATCGTTGTGGTCGCACAGGTTGGTCAGGCCGAGTTCTGCCGCCCAAACCGCAAATCTGAACGAGGCTTCCGCCTCGTCATCATTTTTAAAAACAGCACGTAGGCCGCCCCCCATGAACTTGAGAACGTCACCGCCTTGTTCTCGGATGGCTGACACGACCACCTCGAAATACTCACCCACCTGCCCGGCGCAGGATGGATCAACCTTAGCTTACCGCCGCTGCTAGTGAGGGGTCGTCTTCCAATTGTTTGAGCAAACGGGCCTGTCTCACCTTGGGATCCAGTTCGGGGTCGCTCAAATAGGCCAACATATGGGGCACGTTCTCGTCGATCTGCTGCTGAGAGGCCACTGCCATCCCGTGGGCCACGAAAGGCCTTAGATAGGTCATTCCGGCCAGGTTCGCCGTCTGTTGGAACGGTTTCAGAAACTCAGCCATCGTAAAGTTGTTGTATCCGCCTGCGTGATAGCTGTGCTCGGGGCCTCCGGTCGAAACAAGGATGAGGAACTCACGGCCCGTCAGTTGATCACCGCCCGGCCCATAAGCGAAGCCATAGTTCAGCACCTGATCCATCCAGGCTTTCATCACCGGGGGTGCGGAATACCAGTAGAATGGAAACTGGAACACGATCCGGTCATGGGCCAGCAAGAGGGCCTGTTCGGCTTCGATATCAAAACGCATCTCGCCGCCGCCAATGGCGGTCAGATCACGCGTTGTCACGTCGGTGGCCTCTGAAAGAGCGTCAAACCAAGCGCGGTTGATGCGCGAGTTGTTCAGGTCAGGGTGAGCGGTGAGGACGAGGGTTTTCATGTGTCAGCCTCTTGCAGGAGTTGTGCGGAATAATGGGTGATCAGGGGGCGGCCATCGGATCGTTTTTCAAAGCGCCAGTTTTCGTGAACGCGGGCTTCAATCCGGTCTCCAGCAACGGTCGTGGCGCGAAACAGAACTTCGAACTGTGCCGCATTGGGCTTGATTGCGATCTTGCTAACGTGATGCTCGGTCGGGCGTTGCAAGGTTTCAAGCACGCCACGATACCAAGCACGCACGCGATCATGCCCGGTGAGTGTGGTATCGACATCAAGCATGTCCCAGTCCACGTCTGGGTGGAGGTCAGGCAGGAACGCGTCGATCGGATCCAGCCTGTCGAACCGGGCAAACCAGTCGGCGATAAAACCGCGGATTTCGGGGAAATCGGTCACTTGAATACCTGTCGATGGTTTACTTGGCCAGTCGCTCAGGGACCGGAGCCAGCGAGTATTGGGACCAGAAAACGTGTTTGCCGCATCCTGATCGGCGGACAGGTTGGTTGCCTCGACGATCTTGCCATTCTCGATCCGGTAGACGAGCGCCCAGGTCGTATCGACATTCGGTTTGCCGTCGGCGTTCGACCAGCCGCGGTGGATATCAACCACATGGGTTTCGTCGGCCCCGAAATAGATGGGTTCTGCCTGAAAACCAGCGGCACCCAGTTGTTCAAAAAAAGCCAATACCTCGTCCCGACCGGTCTTGGTTCCAGACAGGGGGTGGCGGCCCGGGATGTGCCATTTGACGTTCTCGTCCATCACGGCTGCGATGCCGTCCAGATCACTGGCGCCGTAGGCGGCGAAGAAGTCCTGCACGACCTTGATATTGTCTTCTGGGGATGCGGCCAT
Source organism: Ruegeria sp. D3 (assembly GCF_056534465.1). Classification (NCBI taxonomy): domain Bacteria; kingdom Pseudomonadati; phylum Pseudomonadota; class Alphaproteobacteria; order Rhodobacterales; family Roseobacteraceae; genus Ruegeria; species Ruegeria sp. D3. The sequence goes on along the minus strand of NZ_JBQFPK010000004.1, from coordinate 39,138 downwards.
GGCGGTCTCTCCTGTGATCAGAGCAGCGGTGAGGGCAGCAACTTTGGTCAGAGTGTTCATCTTGTGTCCTCCTGAATTCATGGTGACAGCCTGTTGGGCTGCGGTGAGACGAAGATAATAATCCCGGCATGACGTGATAATTCACCCTGTTGGCACTTCTTTCATGTATAAGATCGAATAATAGCTCTGTTCGGGGTCTCCATGCGCCTGCCACTCGCCACGCTTGAAATCTTTACCGCCATCGCGCGTCACGGATCGCTACGTGCTGCGGCCGAGGCGCTGGGTATCAAGCCATCGACCGTTAGCCATCAATTGAGAGCACTGGAAGAGCAGCTGGGCACTGCGCTGTTCATTCGGACAACGCGATCCATCAGCCTGACCGAAGCCGGGCGCGCCCTGATCCGCGGTGCGGGGCCGGCCTTTGATCAACTCTCGGAAGCCGTCGAAAGCGCGCGCAGCACCGGTCACGCCGCGCGGGGCACGTTGAAGCTGGCGATGCCGGAATTTGCCTATCACCTCTATGTCGGTCCGATCCTCAAGAGTTTTTGCGCCGCATATCCCGAGATCGAACTGGAACTGTCGCTGACGGATGCACTGTCAGACATACTTGGCGAGGAGCTGCATGCCGGATTTCGTCTGGGGGATCGTGTGGCGCAGGACATGGTGGCGGTGCGGTTGACGCCGCCACTTCCGGTGGTTGTCGTCGCCAGCCCGGACTACCTGGCGGCTCGGGGCACCCCGGAAACGCCGCGTGATCTGCTGGGGCATACCTGTATCCGCTACAGGTTCCAATCCTCGGGCCAGATTGCGCCATGGAGTTTTCAATCGAGTGAGGGAGGGTATGACGTCGATGTGCAGGGCAATCTGATCGCAAACGCCCTTCCAGCCTCCGTCGATCTGGCCAAACGAGGGCTGGGCCTCGCCTATACATTCAAGGCCTATGTCGACCCCCAGATCTCTGCAGGAGAGCTGCAACCGGTTCTGGACGACCACTTGGGACCCACCTCCGGTATTTTCATGTATTTCCCGCGTGAGTATAAATCCATGATGCCCCTGAGGCTGTTCATCGACCACATAAAGCGCCAGCAAAGCGTTTGACCCTGCGCGCGCAGACCCCACATATCGAATATTGCCAGCCGGAGCCGTCCTTGCCCCTAAGATACGCTGATATCTATCCGTCAGAACCGTTGCTGAACAGTGATGCGATGCAGCGCCCTTCGGCGGCTGGTTTGATGTCAGTGCGGTATTTTCGGGCCGAACCTGATCGGATGCCAGAGGAGGTGTTTGCAGAACACCACGTCCTTCTGAACCTGCAGGAGAAGGGGCATCGCGTGCAAAACTGGCGGGATGGCACGCTGCGGGATTTCACCTTTTGCAAGGACGAGGTCATCGTGACCCCGGCAGGTATGCGGTCGGGATGGCGGTGGTACGGGCAGTCCGATGTGATCGTAATCACCTTGCATCCGGACAAGGTCCAGCACTTTGCGCAGTCTGAGCTGGGTATACTGCTGGCACCTGAACAGTTTCGCGATCTGCCGCAGTTTTCCGATCCTGACCTATGTGCCGCAGGTGTCATTCTGCGCGATGCGCTGGCAACGGACGACATGTCCTCAGCCGTGATGTTTGAAGCTATGAGCAGGGTGTTTCTCGTCAAACTGCTACAGAAATACGGCAAACGCCGCGCCGAAGAGGTTGAGCTGTCCTCGCGCTTTACCTCGCAGCACTATCAACGGGTGCTGTCCTATGTACAGGACCGTTTGGATCAGACAATCACCGTCGATCAATTGGCCTCTGAGGCGGGTATGAGCCCTTCGCATTTTGCGCGGGTTTTCAAGGAAACGCTGGGCTCGACCCCTATGCAATATGTCATGGCCTACCGGGTCGAGCAGGCGATGAAGATGATCGAAGACCCAGTTCGCCCCCTGGGGGATATCGCTTTGGCCTGTGGCTTCTCAGATCAGGCGCATTTCACACGCAGTTTCAAACAGGTGGTGGGCCAGACCCCGCGCGCCTTCCGCGCGGCGAATGTTGCCTAAAGCAGGATCTTTCAAAAACGCGGCAGTCCGGTGCAAGTATCCCTGCTTACGACAACGTATCTCAGGTGTCATCGGGCTTGTGCCCATCCAGACAAATTTTGGGAGATACCGCTATGAACACCCTCGCTCTGACCACCGCCGCTGCATTGATGGCTTCGACAGCCGCTGTTGCGCAGGTTGAAACCCGCACCGTTACTTTCGAGAACGAAGGCGCTTTGCTGTCCGGCACGCTGTACCTGCCGGAAGAGCGCGGATCTGAACCGCTGCCCACCGTCGTCGTGACCGGGGCCTGGACCTCGGTTCAGGAACAGATGCCTGCGAATTATGCCCGAGAAATGGCCGAGCGCGGCTTTGCCGCCTTCACTTTTGATTTCCGCGGTTGGGGCAAATCGGGTGATCTGCCGAACAAAGTGCGCTTTGTCGAAAGCCCAGAGGCGAAGACATCGGATATTAAAGCAGCGATCGCATTCGTCGCGACCCTGCCCGAGGTGGACGCCGATCACATCAACGGCCTGGGGATCTGCGCCTCGGCCGGGTACATGGTCGATGCAGTCTCTGGCAATCCGCTGGTTCAGCGGCTGGGTCTGGTTGCACCTTGGTTGCAGAACGCCCAGATCGTTGAGGCGGTTTATGGCGGTGCAGAAGGTGTCGCAGGGCTGATTGAAGTGTCCCATGCCGCCGAGGCCGCTGGCGGCCAGATCATTCCTGCCGCAGGCCCAGAGGGTGCCGAGGGCGTGCTGATGCCAATCGGCGGATACTACTATGAGGCCGACCGTGGCGCGATCCCGGAATATGACGACAAGTGGAACAATGCGGGCTGGGAAGGCTGGCTGACCTATCATCCCGCCGACAATCCGCAGCGTTTGGATAAACCGCTGGCCATTGTGCACTCGGAAAGCGCGGCGATCCCACAGGGCGTTCAGACCTTCCTTGCCGGCTTCGAAGGCGAGGCGACCGCGCAATGGCTGGAGGATGTGACCCAGTTCGACTTCTACGACAATCCCGAGGATGTCACCCGCGCAGCCGACACCGTCGCTGACCACTTCCGAGCCAGTTCAAGCAACTAAGACCTGTCGGGACGCCGAGCAATCGTTCGGCGTCCACCCTCAACTATTCGGAGCATCCTCATGCGTAGAAAACTTACATCGACCCTGGCAGCCGTCTCTATGATCGGAACCGCAGCTTTTGCCGAGCAGCAAGCCGATATCTCGACCGCCATTACCGACATCGCGGCAGGCGCTGACCGCCACGACTGGACCCGTGTGCGCGGCGCGTTTGCCGATACCGTCACGACGGATTACACCAGCCTCTGGGGCGGAGACGCGGTTACGCAACCCGCAGATGAGCTTGTGGCGGGTTGGTCCGCTTTCTTGCCCGGTTTCGACGCGACGCATCATATGGTGACCAATCACACCATCACCTCTCTGACCGATACAGCCGCTACGGCACAGGCTGATTTCACAGCAACCCATCGTCTTGATGACGGATTGTGGGTGCTGGGTGGCCGCTATGACTATGAGCTTGAGAAATCATACGACCGCTGGCTTGTCACATCGATGACCATGACGGCAATCTGGGAATCCGGTGACCGTGGGCTTGTGGCTATTGCCGGCCAGCGCGCCGCTGAAGCGAATTGAAGGAAGGACCATGACCAGCCAGCGCATCGCACTCGTGACCGGCGCCAATCGCGGTATCGGCAAAGAAGTCTCACGGCAATTGGCCCATGACTATGGGATGAAGGTTCTGATCAGTGCACGCGATCTGGCAAAAGGGCAAGCTGCTGCGGATGAAATCGGATATGGGGCGGAAGCCTTGCAACTGGATGTCTCTAGTCCGGACTCTGTCGCGGCTGCCTTCTTCTTGATGGTTGAATCGGTCTACGGCCGCCTTGATGTCTTGGTGAACAATGCGGGCGTGGACTATGACACCGACCAAGAGGTCCACCTCGCCGATCTTGACCGGGTGCGTCAAGCGTTTGATACGAACCTTTTCGGCCCTTGGGATACCACGATTGCGTCGGTGCCACTTTTAAAACGAGGAACGGATGCCCGGATCGTCAACGTGTCCTCTGGAGCGGGGTCGCTGACCGGTATGTCCACCGGAACGCCGGGCTATGGCGTTTCCAAAGCGGCTCTGAACGCGTTGACCATCAAAACCGCTGCAGCGCTGAAACCTCAGGGCATTCTCGTCAATGCCGTGTGTCCCGGCTGGGTTGCCACGGATATGGGCGGCGGGGGGCGTCCGGTTTCCGAGGGCGCCAAGGGTGTTGTCTGGGCGGCTACCTTGCCAAATGACGGTCCGACCGGAGGGTTCTTTCGCGATGGCGTCGCAATTGAGTGGTAGGTTCAGCCGGGCGTCATGAAATCAATCAGCTTCCTGACCCGCGCTGGCAACAGGCGGCGGTTGGGATAGACGGCGAACAAATCCCGCGTCAAAGGTGTGGCACCTGTGACCTGCAGCTAGTGCAACTCACGGTCTACCATGTCCAAAGGCAACATCGCGACACCCAGATTACGGCGAGCCGCCTGCGCGATGACATTAAGGTCGGTTAGACTGAGCGCGGTGTGCATCGGGTGCAAAGTTTCCCTGCTTTCAAGAACCCAGGGCTAACCAGCCGTTAGGTCGGACGAAGCAAGAAAGTCATATCTGGATACCGGCCCGTCCACCCCTTCGTGCCCGGACGAAACCCAAACCGGCGCAAAAAATGCGTCCTTTCGCACGCCAGCTTTGTGCGGAGCGCGCGCCAAGGCGCAGATATTCCGCAAAACAACCCGGTTTCGTTGAAATTGCCACTGCCTCAAATGCAGTGGCAAAGTTTTGACGATCAAAGTTGCAGTTTTAGCTGGTTAGATTGCAAACAGACGCTGATTTTCGCATTTCCACAGCAGTCTAAATTTTATCCGCACTTAGAGTGGCCGCAACTGCGGCAGGTCATGCAGCCTTCGATCATTGCCATGTCGAACTGCCCGCAGGACGGGCACGCTTTGCCACGCGGAGCATCCATATTGACGACCTGCGCCTGCGGATCTGATTTCAGCCCCATGCCCTCGCCTTCAAGGAAACCGATATTGATCAGGTGCTGCTCGATCACGCCGCCAATCGCAGCAAGTATCGAAGGGATGTACTTGCCTTTAACCCACGCACCGCCGCGTGGATCAAAGACGGCTTTCAGCTCTTCGACCACAAAGGACACATCTCCTCCACGACGGAACACGGCCGAGATCATCCGCGTAAGCGCCAGAGTCCAGGCGTAGTGTTCCATGTTCTTGGAGTTGATGAACACCTCAAACGGACGACGACGACCGCCAATCACAATATCGTTGATGGTCAGATAAATCGCGTGTTCGCTGTCGGGCCATTTCAGCTTGTAGGTCGACCCCTCCAGGGTCTGCGGACGGTCCAGCGGTTCGGACATGTAAACCACCTCGCCCCCGTCGACCTCATGCGGTGCATCGGCGCTTTCGCCCGGCACCTTGTCGTCCTTCTCGGAGACAGTCAGAACCGACCCGGTCACGTCATTGGGGCGGTAGGTCGTGCAACCTTTGCAGCCCTGATCCCAGGCTTGCATGTAAACATCCTTGAAGGCGTCAAAACTGATATCCTCAGGGCAGTTGATGGTTTTCGAGATCGAGCTGTCGATCCATTTCTGCGCGGCGGCCTGCATCTTAACGTGGTCAGACGGGGAAAGCGTCTGCGCGTTCACAAAATAATCGGGCAAAGCTACATCGCCGAATTTGTCGCGCCACATCTGCACGGCATAATCTACTACTTCTTCCTCGGTGCGCGAACCGTCCTTCTGCAGCACCTTGCGCGTGTAGGCATAGGCAAAGACCGGCTCGATCCCCGAAGACACGTTCCCTGCATAGAGCGAAATCGTCCCTGTCGGCGCAATTGAGGTCAGCAGCGCGTTGCGGATACCGTGTTCGCGGATCGCGTCACGCACGTCTTCATCCATTTGCTGCATGGTGCCGCTGGCCAGGTATTTCTCGGCGTCAAACAGCGGGAACGCGCCCTTTTCCTTCGCCAAATCGACCGAGGCCAGATAGGCGGCGCGGGCGATCGCATGCAACCAGCGTTCCGTCTGACGCGCCGCTTCGTCTGACCCATAGCGCAAACCCAACATCAGCAGCGCATCGGCCAACCCGGTCACGCCCAGCCCAATCCGGCGCTTGTCCTGTGCTTCGGCTTCCTGCTCGGCCAGCGGGAATTTCGACGCGTCCACAACATTGTCCATCATGCGCACAGCCGTAGCGACCAGCTCTTGCAAGGCGGCCTCATCCAAATGCGCCGTATCCCCGAACGGGTCCGCCACCAGTCGCGCCAGATTGATCGAACCCAACAGGCACGCACCATAAGGCGGCAAGGGCTGCTCGCCACACGGGTTCGTCGCGGCGATGGTTTCCACATAGCTCAGGTTGTTGGCCTTGTTGATGCGGTCGATGAAGATCACACCCGGCTCGGCATAGTCATAGGTGGCCTGCATGATCTTGTTCCACAGATCGCGTGCCTGAACTGTGTGATAAACCTTGTCACCAAAGACCAGTTCCCACGGGCCATCGGCCTTGACGGCCTCCATGAACGGATCCGTCACCAGAACCGACATGTTGAACATGCGCAGGCGCGCGGGGTCAGATTTCGCTGTGATGAACTGTTCGATATCAGGGTGATCGCAGCGCATAGTCGCCATCATCGCCCCACGACGCGAGCCTGCGGACATGATCGTCCGACACATCGCGTCCCAGACGTCCATGAACGACAACGGGCCAGAAGCATCCGCCGCCACGCCCTTGACATCGGCCCCGCGCGGACGGATGGTCGAGAAATCATACCCGATCCCGCCACCCTGCTGCATGGTCAGCGCGGCCTCTTTCAGCATGTCAAAGATACCGCCCATGCTGTCGGGCACGGTGCCCATGACGAAACAGTTGAACAGGGTCACCTGACGCGCTGTACCTGCACCCGCAGTGATGCGGCCAGCGGGCAGATATTTGAAATCTTCCAGCGCTGCGTAGAACTTATCTTCCCAATGGGCCGCGTCATCCTCGACCCGCGCCAGATCGCGGGCTATGCGTCGCCAGCTATCCTCGACCGTCTGGTCGATGGGCGTGCCATCCGCTTCTTTAAAGCGGTATTTCATGTCCCAGATCTGCTCGGCGATGGGGGCGGCAAAGCGGCTCATTGGTGATTCCCTGTTTTGAAAGAGGTATCCAGATTACCGCAATTCACATCCAAACCACAACACCTTGATGACGTCGCATAGCGAGCTACAATATAAAGGTGGGCCTTGGGACGACTCTGTGGGAAAGCTGTGGATAAGTATGTAAACCTCATCAAACTGTCCGTCGGATCGGAAAGCGTTGATACGCTGATGGCGTGGCAGGACAGTCGCAGACCGCTTTACGAGGACGGCTGCCCGCGCCATGTCACCCGCATGTGGCCAAAGCGCGAGGCCGAAATTCTGAATGGCGGATCAATCTATTGGGTGATCAAGGGCGTAATCCAATGCCGTCAGCGCATCCTGCGTCTGGATGAGGTCCGGGGCGAGGACGGCATTCGCCGTTGCGCCATCGTGCTGGACCCGCAGGTCTATCGCACCCAGACGGCGCTCAAACGCCCATTTCAGGGCTGGCGCTATCTCAAACCCGAGGACACCCCCGCCGACCTGCCGGAAGGGCGCGAACAGGACGATGCCTTGCCCGACGATCTGAACCGTGCGCTGGCCGAGATCGGCGTGCTTTAGCGCAGACGATCCAGCAATGCGTTCAGCGTGGCCTTTGTCTCGGGGTCACATTTCGCCACCCGGCTGCGCCACAGGGTTGCCTGCGATTGCAGGATCATCCCGTCGGTCAGGATTTTGAGGTGGTTCGCTCGCAGCGTCTCGCCGGTAGATGTGATATCGGCAATGGCCTCGGCGGTCTCATTCATCACCGTGCCCTCGGTCGCGCCCTGGCTATCGACCAGAGTGTAATCGGCAACTCCCGCATCGGTCAGGAACTCGCGCACCAACCGGTGGTATTTAGTGGCAATCCGCAGCCGATGCCCGTGGGTCTTGCGAAACGCCGCTGCCGCCGCGTCCAGATCATCCAGCGTGTCTACATCAACCCAGCAAGCAGGTGTCGCGATGATCAGGTCGGCCTTGCCAAACCCAAGCTGCGAGATCTCCTCAACCTGTTGTTCCCAGCGGGGCAGCTTTTCATGCACCAGATCAATGCCGGTGACACCCAGATGAATGCGCCCGGCGGCCAGTTCGCGCGGGATTTCCCCAGCAGACAGCAGGATCAGAGAGACCCCGTCGATGCCCTCGACCTTACCCGCATATTCCCGGTCCGATCCGCTGCGCGACAGAGTGATGCCGCGCTTTTCGAACCAACCAAAGGTCTTGTCCATCAACCGGCCCTTCGAGGGCACGCCCAGTTTCAGGCTCATCGCGCGTCCTCCTCGATCTCAAGCATCAGGTCGGGGCGGATGACACCGCCCACCGCCGGAATTTCGGCCCCGTTCCCCAACTGCCGCGTCAGCGCGTCATAGCGCCCTCCGGTTGCGATTGGGGGCAGATCAGGGCGGCCTTCGGCATAGAAGCCAAAGACAAACCCGTCATAATATTCCATCGAGGTGCGGCCATAGGCGGCCTCGAAATCCAGACGTTCCACATCCACGCCACGGGCCTGCAGTGAGGCAATCCGCGCTTCAAGCCGGTCCAGCGCCGGAGTGATCTGCGGCAGATCCACCGCCACGTCGCGCAGCTGTTCCAACGCAAAGGGCATGGTCTCACGCACGTTCAGCAGGGTTTCCAGCCCAACCAGTTCGTTGTCGGAGATAGGCGGTGTGTCGCGATCTTCGCGCAAGGCAGCGATCCGCGCTTCGATCTCGGAGGCACGGCGCTTGCCGATCATTGGGATGTCCGGATCCAGCGGATTTTCCGCATCCAACAGGCTGTCGCGCCCTTCAGGTCCCGGTTTGCGACCGGCAAAGCGGTCCAGCAGCACCCGGAAGCGACGAGGCCGCCACAAGTGCCGCATCAGCGCCGCCTTGCGCCGGTCCGTGGTCTTAAGGCCCTCGACAGCGGCAGTCAGGATGCCGATATCCCCGGTCGCCGCGCGCAAAGGCAGCCCTCGCAATTGCAGCGCGAACAGCGAAAACACCTCAGCATCCGCGCCTGCAGGATCGTTGCGGTCGAACACTTCGTAGCCGACCTGAATGTATTCATTCGAGCGATCAGGGTCATGCTCCTGACGGCGGAATACCTCGCCTGAATAGGTGTATCGGGCAGGCTCGGCCCCGTCGGACATGTGCATCTGCACCACGGGCAGGGTGAAGTCCGGGCGCAGCATCTGCTCGCCCCGCAGCGCGTCCGTAGTCACATAGGCACGCGCGCGGATATCCTCACCATAAAGGTCCAGCAGCGTGTCGGCCGGTTGCAGCAGCGGAGGGTCCACGACCTGTGCGCCTGCGGCCTCGAACCTCACGCGCATCATCGCAGCGCGGGCTTGTATCTGGGAACGGTTGGGCATGGGTCAGTCCTGACTGTCCAGAATTTCGCGTACCTTGGCGACCAGATCGCTACGCGGCACTTCGAATTGGCTGGGGCGTTCTTTCCATTCCTCAAGCGTGGCGCTTTCGGCGATCTTGGCCCCAAGGATCAGGTCCTTGATCTGCACGATCCCACTGGCCTTTTCATCGCCCCCCTCGATCACCGCGATGGGAGAGTTCCGCTTGTCTGCGTATTTCAGCTGATTGCCAAAGTTCTTGGGGTTGCCCAGATAGACCTCGGCCCGGATGCCCGCATTTCGCAGCTCGGCCACCATGGCCTGATAATCGGCCATACGGTCGCGGTCCATCACGGTCACAACCACGGGGCCGGTGGCCTGCGCCGCTATCCGGCCCTTTTCGCGCAGGGCGGCCAGCAACCGGTCGACACCAATGGACACGCCGGTCGCAGGCACTTCCTGCCCGGTAAACCGTTTGACCAGATCGTCATAGCGACCTCCGCCCGAAACCGATCCGAACTGCCGCTTACGGCCTTTCTCGTCGAAAATCTCAAAGGTCAATTCGGCCTCATAAACCGGGCCGGTATAGTACCCTAGGCCCCGCACGACCGAGGGGTCAATCTCGATCCGGTCCGAACCATAGCCGCCCGCATCAAGCAGAGCGCCGATCTGTTCCAACTCGGCAATCCCATCCGCGCCGATCTTGCTGTCGCCCACGGCAGCACGCAGGTTGGCCAGTGTTCCGGCGGTATCCGCAGCCTTCGAGGTCAGGAAGGCAATCACTGGCTCGGCCTGATCATCGCTGAGGCCTACACCGTCGATGAACGCGCCCGAGGCATCCAGTCGGCCTGTGGTCAGCAACTCACGCACACCGGATTCGCCGATCTTGTCGAACTTGTCGATGGTGCGCAGGACGTTGTCGCGGGCGGCCGCGTCTTCGCCCAGACCCATCGCCTCCAACACACCGTTCAGGACCTTGCGGTTATTCACCCGCACTAGATAGTCGCCGCGCGGAATACCCACGGTCTCCAACGTGTCCGACAGCAAGGCACAAATCTCGGCATCTGCCGCCATCGAGGCCGTGCCCACCGTATCCGCATCGCATTGATAAAACTGACGATACCGCCCCGGCCCCGGCTTTTCATTCCGCCAGACCGGCCCCATCGCATAGCGGCGATAAGGCGTCGGCAGATCATTGCGGTGCTGCGCATAGACACGAGCCAGTGGCGCGGTCAGGTCATAGCGCAGTGCCATCCAGTCACCGTTGCCGCCCTCGTCAAACTCCTGCCACGCAAATACGCCCTCATTCGGGCGATCCACGTCGGGCAGGAACTTGCCCAGCGCCTCGACGGTTTCCACAGCGCTGCTTTCCAGCGCATCAAACCCGTAGCGATGATAGACATCCGCAATCGTCCGCAGCATCTCGGTGCGCTGCGAGACTTCCTGGCCGAAATAGTCGCGGAACCCTTTCGGCGTGACGGCCTTGGGGCGGGGCTGTTTCTTGGGCTTGGCCATGTGGGGCGTCCTTGCGGTTCATGTTCCGCGCGCGGTCTATCCCATGGCCCGCATCGGGGCAAGGCGCGCTTTCACTGGTGTTGAGGTCAAAGCGCCGCTATGACCACGCTCAAAGGAGAGCCCCATGCAGCATCTGGAAGAGCAGATCGCCCACCTGACCCGCACGGTCGAAGAGCTGAACACAGTCGTTACAACCCAACAGAGTGAGATCGATCGCCTGACCCGGCGTGTCGAGATGCTGTTGCAGCGCGAGGCTGAACGGGCGCAGGAAGGATCAGGTGGGGTCGTGTTCGGAGACGAACGCCCGCCGCATTACTGACTGCTTATAACCCCAGCGTCATTTTCACCGCATTGTCGACCACACCTCCCAAAAGAGCGTTCTTGTCCGCAGCGCAGCCTTCGGAAAGCGCCGCTATGAAGGCTTCACGCAATTGGGCCTTTTCCTCATCGGTCGTTGCGTGATCTTCGATATTGATCTGACGGTTATATAGCGACAGGGCCGTCATTTTCCCGACGACCTCTACGACAAAGGCTTCGTCTCCGTCTGCCTCTTCGGCAATCGACGCGCAGGTATAATGCATCACTGGCAATGCATCCTGCACCATCTGTTCAGCCGCCTCATCCGCCGCAGCGAAAGTTGGCGTTATTAAGAGCACGGCGCTTAGGATCAGTCTGGAGGTGTTCATCATGGCTCTCATTTCCAGTTATGCCCGATGATCGCACCAGCTACGCCGCCGATTGCTGCGCCCTTGCCGTCTCCGACCAACGCCCCGACACCGGCCCCGATGAGCGCACCTTCGATTGTCTGCTTTTTCTTCTTGTCATCAGCCACCCCTGCCGAGGCAAATGCCAAGGACGCCACAGCAGCAAGCGCAACAGTTCTGAACCCGAGACCTAAAATCACCATGTCAAACCCTCCTTTGGCCCGAAACCGACCAAAGCCAGCCTAGCCCGAGGGATTGTGTCTGGCAACAAAAGGCGGGGTCAGAACTCCTCGACCGACATCACGCCTTCCAGCGATTTGATCGCGCCTTTAATTTGCGGATTGATGGGGAAGTTCTGGCCCAGATCCATCTCGACCTCGCCGGGCAATCCGGGCGCCATCAGCAGCAATTGGATAGGCCCGCGCGCGGCGTTTTTGGCCGCGCCAACCGCGTCCTCTAGCACTTTGGCCACGGTAGGCAGGGCCTGTTCCTCGTCCACAAAGATGCGCAGGCCGGTCGCACCCGCCTCGGCCACTACCGTATCCACCGGGCCGACAGAGCGGCCAAGCAGTTTCAGCTGATCAGCTTCCATTGTGGCCTCGGCGGTTAATACAACTTGCGCGCCAGTTTCCAGATACTCGCGCGATTTCTCCAACGTTTCCGAGAACAGCGTGACCTCATACGCACCGCTGGGGTCCGAAAGCTGCGCAAAGGCAAACCGGTTGCCGCGCGCCGATTTCCGCTCCTGCCGACCGGCAACAACACCGGCCATCTTGGCGATGAACGGACCCGAACGTGCCTTTTCCGTCACCTCGTCCAGCGTCATGACCTGCTTGCGTTTCAGCGCAGGCATATAGTCGTCCAGCGGATGGCCCGAGAGGTAAAAGCCGATGGCCTTGAATTCCTCGCTCAGCCGTTCTGCGGGCAACCAATCGGGCGTGGGCGACAGGCGCGGTTCGGGCAGGTCATCGCCCGCCTCACCAAACAGCGACACTTGGTTCGAGTTCTTCTGTTCGTGGATCGCCGCCGAATACTGCACCAGCGGATCAAGGCTTTCGAACACACGGCGGCGGTTCTTGTCCAACTGATCGAACGCGCCCGCCCGCGCCATCATTTCCAACGGGCGTTTGCCGACCTTTTTCAGATCAACCCGGCGGGCGAAATCGAACAGGTTCACAAAGGGCTTTTCCGCGCGACCATCGACCACCAGGTTCATCGCCTCAACGCCCACGTTTTTCAAGGCGCCCAGCGCATAGACAAGCTCTCCGTTCACCACATCGAAGGTCGCTTGAGATCGGTTCACGCAGGGCGGCACATAGGGCAACTCAAGCCCTTTGCGGACCTCTTCGAAATAGACGGCCAACTTGTCGGTCAGGTGGATATCGCAGTTCATGACACCAGCCATGAACTCGACCGGGTGGTTCGCCTTCAGCCAGCCGGTCTGGTAGCTGACCACCGCATAAGCCGCCGCGTGAGATTTGTTGAAGCCATAATTGGCGAATTTCTCCAGCAGGTCGAAAACCTCGCTGGCTTTCTTGGCATCCACGCCGTTTTCACCCGCGCCCTTTTCGAATTTGGGGCGTTCGGCATCCATCGCCTCTTTGATCTTCTTACCCATCGCGCGGCGCAGCAGGTCGGCACCACCAAGGGAGTACCCAGCCATGACCTGAGCGATCTGCATAACCTGTTCCTGGTAAACGATGATGCCCTGTGTTTCCTCAAGGATATGGTCGATCAGCGGATGCACGGATTCAATTTTCCGCAACCCGTTCTTGACCTCGCAATAGGTCGGTATGTTCTCCATCGGGCCGGGACGATACAGCGCCACAAGGGCGACAATATCCTCGATACAGGTCGGCTTCATGCGCTTGAGCGCATCCATCATGCCCGAGGATTCCACCTGGAACACCGCCACCGTCTTGGCGGCGGAATAGAGCTTATACGTCGCCTCGTCGTCCAGCGGGATGGCATTGATCTGGTTCTCGGCCCCATCGGCGGGTTCATAGAGTTCCGTGCCATCCGCCGCGATGTGCAAAGGCCGCCCGGACTTGAAGATGATATCCATCGCGTTCTGAATCACGGTCAGCGTCTTCAGGCCCAGAAAGTCGAACTTAACCAGCCCGGCCTGTTCCACCCATTTCATGTTGAACTGGGTCGCAGGCATGTCGGATCGCGGATCCTGATACAGCGGCACCAGCGCGTCCAGAGGCCGGTCGCCAATCACCACCCCCGCCGCGTGGGTCGAAGCGTTACGCAACAGCCCCTCGACCTGTTGGCCATAGGTCAGAAGCCGGTCCACCACCTCTTCGTTCCGCGCCTCTTCGCGCAGGCGGGGTTCGTCTTTCAGAGCCTTTTCGATGGAAACAGGCTTTACGCCCTCGACCGGGATCATCTTGGACAGGCGGTCCACCTGCCCGTAGGGCATCTGCAGCACCCGCCCGATATCACGCACAGCGGCCTTGGATAGCAGCGCACCAAAGGTGATGATCTGCCCCACCTTGTCGCGGCCATATTTCTGTTGAACATAGCGGATCACCTCTTCGCGGCGATCCATGCAGAAGTCGATATCGAAGTCGGGCATCGAGACCCGCTCCGGGTTCAGAAACCGTTCGAACAGCAGCGAATACCGCAACGGATCAAGGTCGGTGATCGTCAGCGCATAGGCCACAAGCGAGCCCGCACCCGAGCCCCGCCCCGGCCCCACCGGAATGTCGTGATCTTTGGCCCATTGGATGAAGTCGGCAACGATCAGGAAGTAGCCGGGAAAGCCCATCCCTTCGATAATGCCAAGCTCAAAATCCAGCCGTTCCTGATACTCCTCGGGCGTCACCGCATGCGGGATCACGGCCAAACGTTTCTGCAGGCCCTCATTGGCGATGCGGCGCAGTTCGGCCACTTCATCATCGGCAAATTTCGGCAGGATCGGATCGCGGCGATAAGCCATGAACGCACAGCGCTTGGCGATTTCGACCGTGTTCTCAATCGCTTCGGGCAAATCGGCGAACAGCGTCACCATTTCCTGCTGCGACTTGAAATAGTGTTGGGCTGTCAGGCGGCGGCGGCCGTCCTGTTGGTCGACATAGGCGCCCTCGGCGATACAGATCAGCGCGTCATGCGCCTCATACATGTCGGTGGTCGGGAAGTAGACGTCATTGGTGGCGACCAGAGGCAGGTTCTTGGCATAGGCCATCTCGACATGGCCACGCTCGGTCAGGCGTTCGGCCTCGGGCTGGCCACCCTCGCCCGGGTGGCGCTGCAATTCGACATACAGCCGATCCGGGAACATCCCGGCCAGCCGATCCACCAAAGCCTCAGCCGCTGGGCGCTGGCCCTGTTGCAGCAGCATCCCCACAGGCCCGTCCGGCCCACCGGTCAAGCAGATCAAGCCGTCCGAGCGATCCGTCAACTCCTCCAATGTGACCTGCGGCAACTGCCCGCCCTTGTCCACATAAAGGCAGGAACTCAGCTTCATCAGGTTCTCATACCCCACCTCAGACTGCGCCAGTAGCACCAGCGGCGCGGGAGCTTTGGGCTTTTCCCCCGGCTGCGCTTGCAGGTAGGTCAGATCGACCTGACAGCCCATGATCGGCTGCACGCCGGCCCCGCTGGCGGTCACGGAAAACTCCAACGCCGAGAACATCGAATTGGTGTCAGTAACGGCGACGGCGGGCATATCGGCCTTTTCACACAGGCCAGGCAGCTTTTTGAGCCGCACGGCCCCTTCCAGCAGGGAATATTCTGTGTGAACACGAAGGTGGATGAATCGAGGAGTGCTGCTCATGAAGCCCAAGCTATCCCAGCTAGGCGCGCGGCAAAAGCGGGAACCGCATAGATGGAATGCCTAAAAAATCAGCTTAGATTATTCGGCTTTTCCAGAAGGTGCTTCGGCAGCAGCAATGCCCCAAGAAGGCAAAACACTTTAATTTCAAAGCTCTGTGCGGTAGACACCAATTTCAAATACATCGCCATCCGGTGTAATGGTACATCCCACAGGCAGTTTTTCTTGCCAGATCGGGTGAGCTATTTCTAACATCTGACGGCAAGCTATTCGCCCGCCACTCTTTCTACGTCGCATCGAAGGAGGGCCGCAGGGGCGCAACCGGGTAAGGCGACGGGTTTCACGCATGAACATCACGTTTCTTCTGAACGGAGAGACAGTGGAGCTGTCGGATGTCGATCCGACCGCCACCCTGCTGGACTGGCTGCGCGAGGATCGCGGCCTGACCGGCACCAAGGAAGGCTGCAACGAAGGCGACTGCGGCGCTTGCACCGTGATGGTGACAGATGAAGGCGGTGCTAAGGCTTTAAACGCTTGCATCCTGTTCCTGCCCCAGTTGCACGGTAAGGCCTTGCGCACCGTCGAAGGCGCAAGCGGTCCGAATGGCGAGGCGCACCCTGTGCAGCAGGCGATGGTCGATCTGCACGGATCGCAATGCGGTTTCTGCACACCGGGCTTCGTCATGTCGATGGTCGCCAGCCACGCGAATGGCGCGACCGACCATGACACGCAACTGGCCGGGAACCTGTGCCGCTGCACGGGCTATGCCCCGATCATCCGCGCCGCCACGGCTATCGAGGCAATGCCTGTACCAGTCTGGGTCAAGGACGCGCCCGTGGATGCCGATGCCCAACCAATGCTGCCCACGTCATCGGACGAACTGGCCGCGATCTACGCAGATCACCCGGAGGCCACCTTGATTGCCGGAGCGACCGATGTGGGCCTCTGGGTCACCAAACAGCTGCGCGAATTGGACCCGGTGATTTTCCTGAACCGCTGCGACGACCTCAAGAACATCACTATCACCGAAGGTGAAATCCGCCTCGGGGCCATGGTCGACATGAACCGGATGGGCGCGGCGCTGGCCGATCTCCACCCCTCCTACGCCGAAATGATCCGCCGCTATGCCAGCGTGCAGGTTCGCCACGCCGCCACCGTGGGCGGGAATATCGCCAACGGCTCCCCCATCGGAGACAACCCGCCCGCCCTGATCGCCCTTGGTGCAACTCTGCACTTGCGCAAAGGCGAAACACGCCGGTCGATCCCGCTCGAAGATTTCTTCATCGACTACGGCAAACAGGACCGCGCGCCCGGAGAATTTGTCGAGGCGGTCAGCTTCCTCCGCCAGCCAGATCGCCTGAAATGCTACAAGCTCAGCAAGCGGTTCGATCAGGATATCTCAGCCGTGTGTGGCTGCTTCAACATCACCGTCACGGACGGCATCGTTAGCCAGGCGCGCATTGCGTTTGGCGGCATGTCGGGCATTCCGAAGCGGGCCACCCATGTCGAGGCCGCATTGATCGGCAAACCCTGGACCGCTGCGACCATTCAGGCCGCGCTGCCCACCTTTGCTGACGATTACCAACCACTCACGGATATGCGCGCCTCGGCCACCTATCGTCTAGAAACCGCCAAGGCGATGCTGGAGCGGTATTTCCTCGAAGATCAAGGCGAAGTGACCGACGTACTGAAGGTGACGGCATGAGCGTGACCAAACCCCTCCCCCATGACGCAGCCCCGCTGCATGTCGCAGGCGTTGCGCGATACGTGGATGATATCCCAACGCCCAAAGGCACGCTGCATCTGGCCTTTGGCCTCAGCCCGATTGCCAAGGGCACGATCACCGCGATGGACCTGTCGGCGGTGAAAGCCGCCGAGGGTGTGGTGCAGGTGATGACGGCGGATGACCTGCCCTTTGCCAATGATGTCTCGCCCTCGATCCATGATGAGCCGCTGCTGTCGGACGGCACGGTCCATTATATCGGCCAGCCGGTGTTTCTGGTGGTGGCGACCAGCCATCTGGCCGCCCGCAAGGCCGCACGGCTGGGCAAAATCGACTATGCCGAAGACACACCGATCCTGACCATCGAAGAGGCGCTGGCCGCCGACAGCCGGTTCGAGGACGGCCCCCGCATCTATGCCAAGGGCGACGCGGACGCAGCCATTGCCAGCGCGCGCCATGTGATCGAAGGCAGTTTCGAACTTGGCGGGCAGGAGCATTTCTATCTGGAGGGCCAAGCCGCTCTGGCCGTCCCGAATGAGGGCGCGGATATGTTGGTCCACAGTTCGACCCAGCACCCGACCGAGATTCAGCACAAGGTAGCTGATGCTTTGGGCGTTCCCATGCACGCCGTGCGGGTCGAAACCCGTCGGATGGGCGGAGGGTTCGGCGGCAAGGAAAGTCAGGGCAACGCTCTGGCGGTGGCTTGCGCCATCGCCGCCCGCGCCACCGGCAAGGCCTGCAAGATGCGATACGACCGCGATGATGACATGATCATCACCGGCAAGCGCCACGCCTTCCGCATCGCCTACAAAGCTGGGTTTGATGAGAACGGCCATGTTCAGGGCGTCTCCTTCCATCACTACGTCATCTGCGGCTGGGCACAGGACCTGTCCCTGCCCGTCGCCGACCGCGCGATGCTGCACTCGGACAACGCCTATCTGCTGCCGAATGCTCGGATTGAAAGCCATCGTCTGAAGACCAACACCCAATCTGCGACCGCCTATCGCGGGTTCGGCGGGCCGCAGGGCATGGTCGGGATCGAACGTGTCATGGATCACGCCGCGCACGCGCTTGGGCTGGACCCGGTCGAGCTGCGTCGCCGCAACTACTACGAGCCTGCGCATAAAGTGGCCGATCAGCCGCTGCAGGCGAAACCACTGGGTCATCCCGACCCGCACGAAGACCTGACCAGCCGAGGTGCTGTGGAAACCGGGAATGCCCCCGTTCGTCCCCTACCCGCCGGCGGCAACACCACGCCTTACGGTATGGAGGTCAGCGATTTCGAACTGCACGGCATGACCGAAGCGCTTCTGAAATCCAGCGACTATGCCGCTCGCAAGGCCGCCATCGCCGAGTGGAACGCGAAGAACGGCGTTATAAAGAAGGGTATCGCCTTCTCGCCGGTCAAATTCGGGATTTCCTTTACGCTGACCCACCTCAATCAGGCGGGCGCACTGGTGCATGTGTATCAGGATGGCTCGGTCCACCTGAACCACGGTGGGACCGAGATGGGACAGGGCCTGTTCCAAAAGGTCGCGCAAGTGGCCGCATCGCGGTTCGGCATTCCGCTGGAGATGGTCAAGATCACCGCCACCGACACCGCCAAAGTGCCGAATACCTCGGCCACGGCGGCGTCTTCGGGCAGTGACCTGAACGGGATGGCTGTGAAAGCCGCCTGTGACACGATCCGTGACCGGATGACGGACTATCTGGCCGAACGGCACCAGGCCGATCCCGCGACTGTGACCTTCGCGGATGGGCATGTCTTAGTTGGCGAGGAACGCTATACCTTCGCCGAAGCCGCCGCTCTGGCCTATCAGGGCCGCATCAGCCTGTCGGCGACCGGCTTCTACAAGACCCCTAAGATCGAATGGGACCGGATCGCAGGCAGAGGGCGACCTTTCTTTTACTTTGCCTACGGCGCGTCTGTCACCGAGGTCGCAGTGGACATTCTGACCGGCGAAAACCGCATTCTGCGCACCGATATCCTGCATGATGCCGGAGCCTCGCTGAACCCGGCGCTGGATATCGGGCAGGTCGAGGGAGGATATGTGCAGGGCGCGGGCTGGCTGACGACCGAGGAACTGGTCTGGGACGGCAAGGGCAACCTGCGCACCCATGCGCCGTCGACCTATAAAATTCCCGCCTGTTCCGACCGGCCCGATTTCTTCAACGTCGCGCTTTGGGATGGCGAGAACCACGAGGACACGATCTATCGGTCCAAAGCGGTTGGTGAGCCGCCCTTCATGCTAGGTATTTCTGCGTGGTTGGCCCTGTCGAACGCAGTGGCGGCCAGCGGGGATGGCTACCCGGCCCTGAACGCGCCCGCCACGGCAGAGGAACTCTGGCGCGGTGTCCAGCGGATGAAAGGCGGCAACTGATGGGATTTGACCTTGAAGCTCTGCAGGAGGCGGTCAAGATTCACGGGCGCGTGACCCGCGTGGTCATCGCTGCCATCAAAGGCTCGTCCCCGCGCGAGGTCGGCACCGCCATGCTGGTTTGGGCGGACGGTCAGTCCGGCACGATCGGGGGCGGTACGCTGGAGCATCAGGCAGCGCTCGCCGCACGGGCGCAGTCCGTCCCAATGCGACTGACCCACCATGCGCTTGGCCCCGATATGGGCCAATGCTGCGGAGGGGCGGTCTCGCTTTTGAGCGAGGTTTACGACCAACACGCGTTGGACGCGCTGGATGAGACAGTCATCGCACGTGCCCCGTCAGGCGGCGATATGCCACTTTCGGTCAAGCGCCTGCTGGCCGTAGCCCGCGCGCAGGGCGTTGCGCCCGAGCCGCAATTGATCGACGACTGGATGGTCGAACCCGTTCACAAACCGACCCGGCAGCTATGGATTTGGGGCGCAGGCCATGTGGGGCGGGCGCTGGTTGATGTGCTGTCGCCCCTGCCCGATCTTGCAATCACATGGGTCGACACCGGACCGGATCGCTTTCCCATGCAGATCCCGACCAGTGTCACCCCAATTCCAACGCCCAAACCCGCCGCTCTGGTCCAGCACGCCCCACCCGATGCCGAGCATCTTGTGCTTACTTATTCACATAATCTGGACCTGGAACTGTGTAATCGCCTTTTGACACATGGTTTTGGCTTTGCTGGCCTCATCGGCTCGGCTACGAAATGGGCGCGATTCCGGTCGCGGCTGACAGCCCTTGGCCATTCCCCCGAACGGATCAGGCAGATCACCTGCCCGATTGGCGATCCCGGTCTGGGCAAACACCCGCAGATGATCGCCATTGGCGTCGCCGCGCAACTACTGCGCCCGGCTTGGCAGAACGAACTGAAGAAGGACCAGAGCGCGTGACCACTCCACTTTTAAGTCTGCAAGGGCTGACCAAGGCTTATCCCGGCGTCGTGGCCAATGATCAGGTGTCCTTTGATATCGGCGAAGGCGAAGTACACGCCCTGTTGGGCGAAAACGGCGCGGGCAAGTCCACGCTGGTCAAGATGATCTATGGGCTGGTGAAACCCGACAGCGGCACCATGCTGCTGCGCGGCCAGCCTTTTGCTCCGGCGGAACCCCGCGCGGCCCGGGCCGACGGGATCGCGATGGTGTTTCAGCATTTTTCCTTGTTTGACGCGCTGAACGTGGCCGAAAACATCGCGCTGGGGATGGAAAACCCGCCCAAGATGAGCGATCTGGCCACGCGTATCCGCGAAGTATCCGAAACCTATGGCTTACCGCTGGACCCGTATCGCACCGTCGGCGACCTGTCGGCAGGTGAACGCCAGCGAGTCGAGATCATCCGCTGTCTGCTGCAGGACCCCAAGCTGCTGATCATGGATGAACCCACCAGCGTTTTGACCCCGCAAGAGGTCGAAATCCTATTTGAAACGCTGAACAAATTGCGGGCCGAAGGCACCTCGATCCTTTATATCTCGCACAAGCTGGAAGAAATCCGCACGTTGTGTGACCACGCCACAATTCTGCGTCTGGGAAAGAATGTGGGCGAATGCGTTCCGGCCGAGACATCAGCGCGGGACATGGCCGAGATGATGGTCGGTTCAACCCTGCAAACGCCCGAACGGTCGGGGCGTGACTTCGGCGAAGTCGCTCTGGATGTCAGCGGGCTATCCGTGCCTTCGCCGTCCGAGTTCGGCACTGCGCTGCGCAACGTTCACATGACAGTCCGCAAGGGCGAGGTTCTGGGCATCGGGGGTGTCGCAGGCAACGGGCAAGATGAATTACTGGGCGTTCTGTCGGGCGAAATCACCACCGCAGCTGATGCGATTAAGTTCAACGGTCAGCCCATCGGCTTGCTGGGACCTACTACGCGTCGCAAACTGGGCGTTCTAACCGCGCCCGAGGAACGTCTGGGTCATGCGGCAGCACCGGACATGAGCCTTACGGAAAATGCCTTACTGACTGGATCGGTTCGGGAAGGTCTAGAAAACAATGGCTTCCTGAAATGGGCCGAGACCAAAAGTTTCGCTGAAAAGATCATCAGCGCCTTCGACGTGCGCACGCCAGGCCCGGAAAACGCCGCGCGCTCGTTGTCCGGCGGCAATCTGCAGAAATTCGTGATTGGGCGCGAGGTACTACAAAACCCGGATGTGTTAGTGGTGAATCAACCGACTTGGGGCGTGGACGCGGCAGCTGCGGCGTCGATCCGGCAGGCCATTCTGGATTTAGCAGCCAAGGGCACGGCGGTTGTCTGTATCAGTCAGGATTTGGATGAACTGATGGAGATTTCCGACAGTTTCGCCGCCCTCAACGAAGGTCGCCTCAGCGCGCCTCGACCAACTACGGGCCTTACCGTGGATGAGATTGGCCTAATGATGGGCGGCGCGCATGGCATGGAGGTAGCCCATGTCTAAGCTATTACAGAAAAAGACGAAAACGGGGGTATGAGCGGATGATTGTGTTGGAGAAACGGCCACAGCCGTCCAAGGCGTGGTCTTATGCCACCCCTTTGGTCGCGGTGTTGGCGACAATGGTATTCGGCGGGCTGCTGTTCGCCATTCTAGGGAAGAACCCGATCGAGGCCATCGGCACCATTTTCTGGGAACCCCTGTTCGGTGAGTTTGCATTCTATTACCGCCCGCAGCTGCTGGTGAAAGGGGCGCCTTTGGTGCTGATCGCTATTGGTCTGTCGCTGGGTTTCCGTGCCGGCATATGGAATATCGGGGCCGAGGGGCAATATATCATGGGCGCCATATTTGGGGCCGGTGCGGGTCTGGCCTTTTACCCACTGGACGCGTTTTACATTTTTCCGATCATGGTAATCGCGGGGGCATTCGGTGGCTGGCTCTGGGCGATGATCCCGGCCTTTCTGAAGGTTCGCTTTGGCACCAACGAAATCCTTGTCTCGCTGATGCTGGTCTACGTTGCCGAGCAGATGCTGGCCTCGGTGTCGCTTGGCTTGTTGAAAAACCCCGAGGGGTTTGGCTTTCCCGGGTCGCGTAATCTGCAATCCTATGACAGTGCGCATAATGCCGAGTTGATCGCGGGATCTGGGATGCACTGGGGCGTCGTGACAGCCCTCATCGCAGTGATCTTTTCCTATGTCCTTCTGAACCGGCACATGCTGGGCTTTCACATCCGTTTGACCGGTGAAGCTCCGCGCGCTGCGAAGTTTGCCGGTGTGAACCCGGCCCGTCTGATCCTGTTTTGTCTGGGCCTGTCCGGCGCTCTGGCCGGTCTGGCGGGGATGTTCGAGGTCTCAGGCCCTTCGGGCGTGGTCAGCATCGACTTCAACGTAGGCTACGGTTTCACCGCGATCATTGTGGCCTTCCTTGGCCGTCTGCACCCGGTGGGTATCCTGCTGGCCGGCGGCTTGATGGCGCTGACCTATATCGGAGGTGAAATCGCGCAGTCTCAGTTGGGCCTGCCGGCCGCTGCAATTCAGGTGTTCCAGGGGATGCTTCTGTTCTTCCTGCTGGCTTTCGATCTTCTGACAAACTACCGCATCCGTGCGGCACGTAGCGAGGTGGCGTAATGGACCTTGGTGAAATTAACCCCGTCCTTCTGGTCGCCTCTTTGATGGTGGCCGCAACCCCCCTGCTGCTGGCCGCGATCGGAGAGCTGGTTGTTGAAAAAGCAGGCGTTTTGAACCTTGGCGTCGAGGGCATGATGATCGTCGGCGCGATCAGTGGCTTTGCGATCTCGGTCGAGACCGGGTCACCTTGGCTGGGCTTTATCGCGGCAGCCATTGGCGGCGCGGTTCTGTCTTTATTGTTTGTGGTGCTGACACAGGTGGCTTTGGCCAACCAGGTCGCCAGCGGTCTTGCCCTGACCCTGTTCGGACTCGGCTTTAGCGCTCTGATGGGGCAAAGCTATGTAGGCGTCAAACCCCCGAGCATGGGAGATATACATATTCCGGTGATCAGCGATATTCCGGTGATCGGTCCTATCCTGTTCCAGCACGACCCTATCCTTTATGTCGGCATCGCTTTGACTGCAGCGGTTTGGGCTACGCTAAAGTACACTCGTGTCGGTCTGATCCTGCGCGCGGTCGGGGAAAACCACGATGCCGCGCACGCGCTTGGCTACAAGGTCATCAAGATCCGCGTCATGGCGATCCTGTTCGGCGGAGCTTGTGCGGGCCTGGGCGGAGCCTACATCAGCCTGATCCGTGTGCCCCAATGGACCGAGGGCATGACCGCCGGGGTTGGCTGGATCGCCCTTGCACTGGTGGTGTTCGCCAGTTGGAAGCCGTGGCGTGCATTGCTGGGTGCCTATTTGTTCGGCGGTATCACCGTTTTGCAGCTCAATTTGCAGGCGGCGGGCGTTGCCATTCCGGTCGAGTATCTGGCAATGTCGCCCTACATCATCACGATCCTTGTGCTTGTGATCCTTTCGGCCGACAAGAGCAGCGCACCTGCCTCACTGGGCCGGACCTTCCATGCCTCGCACTAGACGGGGCCAACTGAACCAACTTGGGGAGTACCACATGAAATTCACTACACTTTTGGCAAGCGCCGCCATGGCGCTCGGGCTGGCTTCGGGAGCGATGGCCGACGAAAAGACAAAGGTCGGCTTCGTTTACGTTGGCCCAGTCGGCGATGGCGGCTGGACCTACGAACACAACAAAGGTCGTCTGGCCGTTGAAGAAGAGTTTGGCGACAAGGTTGAAACCGTGTTTGTCGAGTCCGTCCCAGAAGGCCCCGACGCCGAGCGCGTAATGACGCAGATGGCGCTGGAAGGCGCAGACCTGATCTTTACCACCTCGTTTGGTTACATGGACCCGACCATCAACGTTGCCAAGAAATTCCCGAACGTGAAGTTCGAGCACGCGACCGGCTATAAAACCGCCGAAAACGTCTCGGTCTATTCGGCGCGTTTCTACGAAGGCCGCGCGGTTCAGGGTCACATAGCGGGTAAGATGACTAAGTCGAACATCATCGGTTATATTGGATCCTACCCGATCCCTGAAGTGATCCGCGGCATCAACTCGGCCTATCTGCACGCTAAAGCCGTAAACCCGGATGTCGAGTTCAAGATCATCTGGGCCTACACCTGGTTTGACCCCGCAAAAGAAGCTGACGCCGCCACCGTACTGATCGAACAGGGCGCTGACGTGATCCTGCAGCACACTGACTCGACCGCACCGCAGGCCGCCGCACAAGAAGCGGGCAACGTGGTCACCTTCGGTCAGGCATCTGACATGAGCGAATACGCCCCCTTCCCGCGCGTCTCGTCAATCATTGATGACTGGGCACCCTACTACATCGCACGGACCAAGGCTGTGATGGACGGCACATGGGAAAGCGCGAACACCTGGGACGGTATCCGCGAAGGCATGGTCGCTATCGGCGAGATTTCCGACGCGGTACCTGCTGATGTCAAGGAAGAGGCGCTGGCTTTGAAAGCCGCAATGGCTGCAGGTGAATACCACCCCTTCACCGGCCCGATCAAAAAGCAGGACGGCAGCGACTGGCTGGCGGACGGTGAAACAGCCGATGACGGTACCCTGGCTGGCATGAACTTCTACGTTGAAGGGCTGGAAGGCGAAATTCCGCAGTAAACCAGTATCTCAGCGAATACTTGTAAGGCCCGCGGAATTTGCGGGCCTTTTTTCTTGGTCTGCTTTTGACGTGTACTTTGGCCTTGAGGGCGGCAACCATCAACCGAGTTGCATGCCTTCTTCAGCAAAAATTCAGGGTTGTATTAGTCCTATAATACCACTTCGCGTTCTCTGCCCGGTACAAAGCCGCAGGAGGTGCGCAGATGGCAAAACTTGCACACAGCATGATCCGGGTTATCGATGAAGACCGGGCCGTGACGTTTTATAAGACAGCTTTTGATCTGAAGGTTAAGGATCGGCTCGACTTTGAAAGCTTTACCCTGATCTACATGATTTCGGAAGGTTCCGATTTCGAGCTAGAACTGACCATAAACAAAGATCGTAGTGAACCTTATGATCTGGGTAATGGATACGGTCACATCGCCTTTGTCGTCGATGACCTGGACGCCATGCATGGTCACATCCGTGATCTAGGAGCCCATCCCAAAGACATCGTGGATTTCCGTCCCGGAGGAACGCGCGTAGCGCGGTTTTTCTTTGTGTCGGACCCCGACGGTTATCAAATCGAAGTGATCGAAAAAGGTGGTCGCTTTATCTAAACGCGTCAAAAAACTCGGAGGAAAACATGCTTTATCAACTGAATTTCAACGTTGAATACGATGCTACGATGGCCCAGCAAGGTCTGCTGGGAGTCTGGGCAGAAGAGGCCGAAGCCGCCTTGGGCGCGAAGTCGGCGGGCGTCGTCAAAGACTTGTGGAAGGTTGTCGGTGAACGCAAAGTGACGGCGATCGTCGATGTCGAAGATCCAGATACTCTGGACAGGATTCTGTTCGATCTGCCCATCATGCAGAAAATGGGTCATCATGTTAAGGTCGAGGTGAAGTCATTGCGTCGATACGAAGACTTCGCGGCCGACGTCAAAGAGCGGCTGGGACGCTGAAGCGAAGGGGAACCCAATGTGCCAGTTGTTTATCGATGCCGATCCGGCGCTTTGGGCTTCTCACACCCGTTCATTCCGAATGGAAGGTATGGTCACCAGCGTGCGCCTGGAAGAGCTCTTCTGGCGTACGCTTGAAACCGTCAGCGAGAGGGATGAGCTTACCGTGCCCCAACTGTTGCACAGGCTATACAATGAAAGCCTGGATGCAGGGCATGATGTAGGTAATTTTACGTCATTCTTGCGGGTCTGTTGTTTGCGGTATCTTGATTTGCAACTACGCGGTCTGATCCCGCTTGAAGCACACGTCAACCTGTCTTTGCTTCCAGCCCAAGATATTCTGTCACTTGAACAAAAGGCCCGCGCCGAGAATGCCCCAAAACTATGATGTTTTGGGGCGTCTCTGTAACCATGTAGCGAATTTGTCGTTAATGCCCGCTCAGAACCAGAGTGTTCACAGGCATCAGGATCAACCGCAAGCGCAGACCCGCTGCGTGCACCACACCGATCGTATCGACCACGTGCAAGAACGCTGCATGCCAGAAGCCCAGATCTTCATGCTCCAGCCTCTCGTGATTGCTGGTGTAGACATTCGCCAAACAGTTGCTGCCCGGAGGGATGTCATCAGCCATGCCTTTGTAGAGCGGTTCCATGTAAACAAGGATCGAGCCAGGGTAGGTGTTGGCCTGCACGTCACGCAATTCGTCGGACGGGCGCAGTTGCCCCGATGGGATCACGTCCTGAACCTGCACCACGACCATTGGGATGACGGTAAAGGGCTTGGTCATACAACCCAACTCGCCAATCATGCCGGGCTTGATGACTTGTGCAGACATCTGGTTGAACGCGGCCTGAAACCGATCATGCCCCGAATGCGACGGCACCAGAATGCCCGCAGGGCGCAACAGGGGGCTTACGAAATCGCCGACCTGCAGGCCGAATTGCTCGATCCGACCTGTCACACCTGCGGCAACAACGGTCTTGTCCAACTCGGTCAGGGCCGCGTCCAGTTGCGCGTTCGCACTGGCAAGCTGTGCCGGGATCAGCTCTTCGATCTGTTGAACAACAGCGGCTCGTTTCGCCTCTGCAGCCACAAGTTTGGCTTCGCGTTCAGCCACGATGTTTTCCAGCCGGTCAATTTCGGCCAGACGCACGGCACTGGACCCTTCGTCGCGCAGAGTCGTGTTACGCTCAAGGTCCTCAATCGCCTGATCCAGCGAGGCCTTGGCACCCGCAATTCCGGCAGTCGCTTCGGCCAGATCGGTCTCGGCCACTTTCAAAGAGGCCTGAACCTGCGCGATCTGCGCATGGGCAGCCTCGACCATTGCCGTTTGGGTAAAATCTTCCATTCGGAAAATAGGCTGTCCAGCAACAACCAGCTGGTTGTTGGTCACATAAACCTCGGCGACGCGTCCACCCAATTGCGGCAGGATTGTTACCGTACGAAAGTAAGACGCTGCTGTCTTGCTGGCAGGGTGAAAATAGAACAGCGTAGTGATCACGGTCAGCGCCAGAATGGCGCAGGTGGTCAGACCCCAGCGCAACTCATACCACATGGTGAACAGGGTAATCTCGTGCCCGATCCGTTTGCCTTGGACAAAGCGACGGAACAAATAATCCGGTAGCACCGTGACCAGTGCACACATCAGCGTTTCAAGCATATCTTATTGCTCCTGATGTTCGGGCGACTGGGGCACGGGTGGATCCTGACGCTGCGGCCCCAAAGATCGGATCGCGTCGGCAATCGCACGCAATGGCGCACCTATGTCGGGAAATTGAAAACCGGCGACCAAGATGGCGGCAATCCAGAACAAGCCGTTATGAGTAAACAAAGCCAGCAGGGCAAGAATACCAACCAGTTGAAACTGGGGATGATTGGATTCGTGTGCGATTTTTTCCGGAATCGAATGCAGCGTGAAATACCCCACACCAATCAAGATGATCACACCGACCGTAAATACGAACATGAACGTCAAAAGATAATCACTGCCATCCGCCTGGACCACGTAGTGCGGAATATGTCCCGTGGCCATTGGGTGTAAATCTGCGGCTGTCACCCTGCCCTCCTATAATTGTATATGACGTGTTTGGATGGGTTGATGCCCAAATTCAAGCCTGCTTAGTATGCGCTGCGCGGCTTGCCCCGTCTGTGCGTTTTTTTTCAAGGATTCAAGCGGCATGATAGATTTCCTCATCATCGGTGGAGGGATAGCTGGCCTCAGCACCGGGGCGCGCCTTTCTGCTTTCGGTAAAGTTGCTGTGCTCGAGGCCGAAGACGCCCTTGGGTACCATGCCTCTGGCCGCTCGGCCGCCATGTTCGAGGAAAGCTATGGCCCTCCATCGGTTGTCGCGTTGAACCGGGCCAGCGCCGGGTTTCTGCACGAAGGTGGGTATCTTACCCCACGCGGTCTTATGATGGTTGCCAACGCATCGCAGCAAGAGGCCTTTGACCGCGATGTCAGCGACCTTTCAATGCAAGTTATCTCCAACTCGGACGCAGTTTCGCGTGTGCCTATCCTGAACCCAGAGGTCCTGAGCAACGCGGCGATCAGCGACGCCGCATTCGACATCGACACCGACCGTTTGATGCAGGATTTCGCCCGAACCATTCGCCGCAATGACGGAGAGGTTCTGACCAAAAACCGTGTCACGTCCCTGAAAAAACACAAGAACTGGGTGGTTGACGGCCAACATCGTTACGAAGCGTGCCTTGTCATCAATGCCGCCGGACCCTGGGTCGACGAGGTCGCTGCTTTGGCTGGGATTGCGCCGGTTGGTATCAGTCCTAAGCGACGATCGATGGCACGCATTCCAGCTCCGGGTGGCTACGATGTTCGAGATTGGCCCATGATGCTGGGTGCAGGCGAAGGGTGGTATGCCAAACCAGACGCAGGCAGTCTGATCGTCTCTCCGTCCGAGGCGACCCCTGTACCGCCACATGACGCCTATGCGGACGACATGATCCTTGCCGAAGGGCTGGCCCGGTACGAAGAAATGATGACTGAACCCGTTACCCGGCTTGAGGCCAACTGGGCTGGGCTACGCAGCTTTGCCCCGGACGGCACATTGGTTCTGGGGCCGGAACCGTCCGAGCCGACATTTATCTGGTCTGCCGGTCAGGGCGGGTATGGGTTCCAGACATCGCCCGCCGCGTCTAAGCTGGTTGCAGATTTGGTAACTGGCGCGACCTCTGACTTAGACGCAGACAGTGTAAACGCCCTAAAGCCCTGCAGGTTCCGATAATGAGCAAACGCACCCTTCCCGCAAACGCCAGTGTTGCAACGCAGGCCGAGGGCGCCCGAATGATCGCCCCGGCGGCCACCCGCAACACCGAAGCCTTATCAGACCTACTTGCGGAATGGGCTCCGACCGCTGGCCAAGCGCTGGAGCTTGCCAGTGGCACAGGGCAGCACGTCAGCGCATTCGCCCGAAAACTGCCCGGTTTGGTGTGGCAACCGACTGAAATTGAGCCAGAGCGGCGCTCTAGCATCGACACGTATGCTGCCGAGCATGCCAATATTGCCAACTCTGTGGAATTGGATGCAACGGCAGCGGGGTGGCATGAAGAGTATGGTGAACGCGACCTGATTGTCCTGATCAACTTGACGCATCTGATCAGCTGGCAGGAAACTCAAACCATTCTGACTGAGGCTGCTAAGGCCCTGAATCCACGCGGACGCTTTATCCTTTACGGGCCTTTCATGCGATCAGGGCAACTGACCAGTGATGGTGACCAACGGTTCCATGACGCGTTGGTGCAACAAGATACGGAAATCGGGTACAAGAACGATCAAGACATTATCGGGTGTATGCTGGAACAGGGCCTCACCCTTGTGAAAACCATTGAGATGCCTGCAAACAATTTGGCGTTTGTAGTGGAAAAGCCTGGCCTCTGATCGAAACCCAAACCTGTTGCCGGTGTGTCTGCTACCCCGTTAGGCTGGGTTATCCTATCACACGAGCCTACAGCTTCTGCAGTAATTCACGGCTTTCTCTGACCGAAAACGCCTGACCTGCCAAATCGGATTTTTCAGGCGGCGCATTTTTTGCGCCGCCCGAGTTGATACTCTGTATTAACCGTCCTTTCGGATGGTTTCGTTCTTTGGATCATATGGGCTGTCGCAGGTCACAACCGCATCCCACAGCTTGTCCTGTATTTTAACTTGCAGCTTGGTGCCTTCGACCGCCAGCTCAGGCTTCACATAGCCCATGCCGATAGATTTCTCGAACGCGACCGAATAACCGCCCGAGGTCAGACGGCCCACGCGTTCACCTTCCGGCGTATACAGCGCCTCGCGGCCCCACGGGTCCGCATCGTCCGGCCCGTCAATCAGCAGAGTGCAGCACTTCACGCGCACACCGGTCTCTTCCAGCTTGGCCTTGCCGTAGAAGTCTTTCGACAGGTCGACAAAGCGCGGCAGATCGGCTTCCAGCGGGGTTGCATCGCGACCCAGCTCGGTGCCGAAGGCGCGATAGGATTTCTCCTGACGCAGCCAGTTCTGGGCGCGGGCGCCGACCAGCTTCATACCGTGTTTCTCACCGGCTTTTTCCAGTAGGTCGAACAGATAGTTCTGCATCTCGATCGGGTGGTGCAGTTCCCAACCCAGTTCGCCGGTATAGGCCACGCGGATCGCGTTGACCGGGCACATGCCCAGCTCGATCTGACGGGCCGACAGCCACGGGAAGCGTTTGTTGGACAATGCGGTTTCCGGATCGGCGTCTTTGATGACCTCTTTCAGAACGTCACGCGACTTGGGTCCGGCGATGGCGAAGACGCCCCACTGGGTGGTCACGTCCTGGATCTCGATGTAACCGAACTCCTCCATCTTGTCCT
Organism: Ruegeria sp. D3; assembly: GCF_056534465.1. NCBI lineage: Bacteria > Pseudomonadati > Pseudomonadota > Alphaproteobacteria > Rhodobacterales > Roseobacteraceae > Ruegeria > Ruegeria sp. D3. The sequence goes on along the minus strand of NZ_JBQFPK010000004.1, from coordinate 8,145 downwards.
CGGCCGCCTTGCGCAGATAATCCGCGTCATACTCGGTCCAGGCACCGGCAGAGACGATGTAGTAGTTGTTCTCGCCATTGCGAACGATGGTGTATTCGGTGCGGGTGGTCCCATGCGAGGTCAGCGCGTAGGTCAGGTTGATGCGACCGACCTTGGGCAGCTTGTTGCAGGTGAACCAATCCAGGAACTGAGTCGCACCGGGGCCTTTGACGACGTGCTTGGTGAAGGCCGACGCGTCGATCAGGCCCACGCCTTCGCGGATCGCCTTGGCTTCTTCCACGGCGTGTTTCCACCAGCCACCGCGACGGAAGCTGCGGCTTTCTTTGTCGAAGTTATCAGGCGCATCGACGGGGCCAAAATAGTTCGGACGTTCCCAGCCGTTGACCCAGCCAAACTGAGCACCGCGCGCTTTCTGGCGGTCATAGGCCGGAACAGTACGCAGCGGACGGCAGGCTTCACGCTCTTCGTCGGGGTGGTGCAGGATGTAGACGTGCTCATAGCATTCTTCGTTCTTGCGCGCCGCGAATTCGGTGGTCATCCAGTTCGACGAATACCGTTTGGGGTCCAGCGAGGCCATGTCGATCTCGGCTTCGCCGTCAACCATCATCTGCGCCAGGTAATAGCCAGTGCCGCCTGCAGCAGTGATCCCGAACGAGAAGCCCTCGGCCAGCCACATATTGCGCAGGCCCGGAGCCGGACCAACCAGCGGGTTGCCGTCGGGGGTATAGCAGATCGGGCCGTTAAAATCGTCTTTCAGGCCGGATTCGGCGCAGGACGGCACACGCTCAGCCATCGCCATGTACTGATCCGCGATCCGGTCCAGATCCAGCGGGAAAAGGTCAGCACGGAAGCTGTCGGGCACGCCATGTTCAAAGCGCGCGGGAGCACCGTGTTCGTAGATACCCAAAATCCAGCCGCCACGTTCCTCTCGCGCATAGGACTCGTTGTCAGCGTCACGAACAACAGGGTGTTCGGGGTTACCGGCTTCACGCCATTTGACCAGCTCGGGGTCTTTGTCCATGACGATAAAAGTGTGCTCGACCGGGATCGCAGGCATCTTGATGCCCAGCATCTTGGCGGTGCGCTGTGCGTGGTTACCCGATGCGGTCACGACATGTTCGGCCGTGATAACCACCTGCTCGTCGCTTTCGACAAGGTTGCCACCTTTTTCAACCATCTTGGTGCAGGTGACTTCCCAGTGGGTGCCGTTCCAATGGAAGGCATCGGCCTGCAGTTTTCGGACGATATCAACTCCGCGCTGACGGGCACCCTTGGCCATCGCCTGCGTTACGTCTGCGGGGTTAATATAGCCATCTTCGGTGTGATAGATCGCGCCCTTCAGGTCCGAGGTTTCGATCAGCGGCCAGCGTTCCTTGATCTGCTCGGGTGTCAGCCATTCATAAGCCACGTCACAGGTCTCGGCGGTCGAGGCATAGAGCATGTATTCGTCCATACGCTCTTGCGTCTGCGCCATGCGAAGGTTGCCGACCACGGCAAAGCCCGCGTTCAGGCCGGTCTCTTCTTCAAGCGTCTTGTAGAAATCGACCGAGTACTTGTGGATGTGGGTGGTCGCATAGGACATGTTGAACAGCGGCAACAAGCCCGCTGCGTGCCACGTAGAACCAGATGTCAGCTCGTCCCGTTCGATCAGCATCACATCGTCCCAGCCTGCCTTGGCAAGGTGGTATGCAATCGAGGTCCCGACGGCACCGCCGCCGACAACCAGTGCTTTGACTTGGGTTTTCATTCGCCCGCTCTCCGGATTGAGTCTGTTTGGCAAGGTTTATGCCCAAGCCTGCGTCTCAGCGCGAAGTCCAGCCGACGCAAAAAAGGGCAAAACCGACCTTTGGTGGCGCATTCACTCAAATGGAAGTGAAGCAGCTACAGAATTTTGCCGGGGTTCATGATGTTGTCGGGATCCAGCGCCGCCTTAATGGCTGCCATATAACGAGTGGCTTCACCCAGTTCTTTGACCAGATACGGACGCTTGCCCTGACCGATTCCATGCTCTCCGGTGCAGGTACCCTCCATCGAGATCGCAAGATCGTTGAGCCAACCCACAAAACCATCGGCTTTTACGACCTCATCGGCATTGTCCATGTCAATCAGCAACAAGGTGTGAAAGTTGCCGTCTCCGACATGCCCAACCATGGGGGCCATCAAGCCCAGCTCTTGCGCCTTATCCTGCGTGGCCGTGACGCACTCGGCCAGTCGCGAGATCGGAACGCAGACATCGGTGGAGATTCCGCGCGCGCCCGGCCGAAGCTGCAGGCTTGCCCAATACATATCGTGCCGGGCTTGCCACAGCTTGTTCCGCTCTTCGGTGGTCGTGGTCGCAGTAAAGTCCGTACCCTGAAATTCTTCAGCGATTTGACCGAAGGTCTCGGCCTGTTCGACGGCACCGTGTTCCGAGCCGTGAAACTCAAGCAACAGCAGCGGCGATTCCGGCAGGGTCAGCCCGGAATAGGCATTGGCGGCGCGCACCGACATCTCGTCCAGCAGTTCTATACGGGCAACAGGCACACCGTATTGAATGGTCATCATCACAGCCTGACAGGCCGCATCGACGGTTGGAAAAGAACAACGCGCCGAGGAGATTACCTCGGGGATGCCCTGCAGTCGCAACGTGATCTCGGTAATGATGCCCAGCGTGCCTTCGGCGCCGATCAGCAAACGGGTCAAATCATACCCGGCCGAGGATTTTTTGGCCCGGTGGCCGGTACGTATGATCTGCCCGTCGGGCATCACGGCCTCAAGGCTGAGGATATTATCCTTCATCGTACCGTAGCGCACCGCGTTCGTACCCGAGGCGCGCGTGGCCGCCATTCCACCCAGCGACGCATTCGCGCCGGGATCGATTGGAAAGAACAGGCCCTGATCGCGCAGATGGGTATTCAGATCTTCGCGCGTGACACCGGGTTGCACGACACAGTCCAGATCGCTGGCATTCACGGCCAGCACCTTGTTCATCTGTGTCAGATCAACCGAAATTCCTCCGGCAGGCGCATTCACATGCCCCTCAAGCGAGGTTCCCGTGCCAAACGCGATCACCGGAACCTTGTGTGTGGCGCAGGCTTTGACAATCTCGGCCACTTCGTCGGTAGAATGCGGAAAAACAACGGCGTCGGGGCTTTGGTTTTCAATCCAGGTCGTCGTGTGGCCATGCTGTTCACGAATGGCCTGACCGGTTTGCAACCGGTCGCCGAATTTCTGTTTCAGAATTCCGACAACCGTTTGGATCCCGTTTTCATTCCGGGGCAACGCAACTACCTGCACCATGCTGCTCCTTATTTAGGCGCTGGGTTATTCGCCCAGCGCAATGCCTTCACGTCTTGGATCCGCGCCACCAATCAGAACGTCGCCGATCTCGATCGCGTGCAACCCCGAGGTCAGGTCGCGCGGATTAACCTCGTATCCCAGTGCGGTCAGACCATCCGTGAACCCTTCGGCTGCGGTGCCTTGTTCCACGTCATAGGTGCCGAACCGGTTGACCAGATGCGGCAAGGACAGGGCCTGCTGGACATCCATATCCCAGTCTGCCCACGCGATGATCGACTTGGCGACATAGCCGATGATCCGGCTGCCTCCGGGCGAGCCGATGGCCAGAACCGGTTTACCGTCCTGCATTACGATTGTCGGGCTCATCGAAGACCGGGGCCGCTTGCCCGGTTCAAGCCGATTGGCAATTGGCACACCATCCTTGTGGGTCTTGAACGAGAAGTCAGTCAATTCGTTGTTCAACAAGAACCCGTTGGTCATGAGACGGGATCCAAACCCATTCTCAATGGTCGTGGTCATCGAAAGGACATTGCCGTATTGATCCACGATCGAAATATGCGATGTCGATGGCAGCTCGATCGACACGTCATCTGCCCAGTTTGATGCATGATCGAAGGCCGGGTTACCCGGTTTCGCGTCGATCAAAGCACCATCTGTGTTCAAAAGCTCTCCGCGTTCGGACAGATAGCCGGGGTCGACCAGCCCCTGTGTCGGCATCGGGACAAAGTCGTGATCGGCCATGTAGCGGCCGCGATCAGCGAAAGCCAGCCGCGAGGCATCTCCGATCAGACGCCAGGTATTGATATCTTCTGGTCCGTACTCGGCCAGATCATACCCGTCCAACATGCCCAGGATCTGCCCAACTGTCAGCGCGCCCGAAGATGGCGGCCCCATCCCGCAGACCTCGTAGGCGCGATAGGTCGCGCAGACCGGTTCACGTTCAATCACCTGATACAGCGCCAGATCGATGCCCGACAATACACCAGGATTGCCTTCGGCCCCGCGAACGGTGCTAACGATCCCGGCGGCGATCTCTCCGCCATAGAAGCCAGCCGAGCCTTCGCTGGCAAGCGTCCGCAGCGTGTCAGCATAGTCCGGATTCACCAGACGCTGCCCCTGCTCAAGCGGCTTGCCATCCGGCAGGAAATACGAGGCCGTCACCGGAAAACGTGACAGTCGCTCGGCGTCCTTTTCAACAAGGCTTGCCAACCGGGGCGAAACCAGGAATCCGTCGTCAGCCAGTGTGATCCCGTCTGCAAAAAGGCTGGGCCATGGGCTGCGGCCCCAGCGGCGATGCGCTTCTTCCAACAGTGCCGGGGTGCCTGGTGTTCCGACAGACAAGCCGCCGACAACAGCATCGAAGAACTTGAGCGGCTCGCCATTTTCATCCTGAAACAGACGATGGTTTGCCTCTAACGGAGCCGTTTCACGGCCATCCAACGTGGTTATCCTACCGGTTGCGGCATCATACCAGACCAGGAACGCACCGCCCCCAAGGCCCGACGACTGAGGTTCAACTAGACCCAGTACTACCTGAACGGCAACCATCGCATCGGCGGCTGATCCTCCGGCCCGCAAAACCTTGGCCCCAGCTTCAACTGCCAGCGGGTTCGCTGCGGCGACCATCCAGTTTTCCGAAGTGACCGGCTCGCCCGCAAGCTTGGCTTCCAGTGCGGCGATGACCTCTTCGGTCAGGCCCTGCACCTGCCCGGTCGAACCGCCTTCGGGCGCGGCGGTGTCGGCTGCTTCTTGCGCTATGGCCGGGCCAACAAAGGCCATGACGGACAATAACAATCCTGAAATCAGACTTCGTTTCATAGTGTCCTCCTAGAAAATAAAAGCAACCAGCCTGCGTGATGCGTCAGAGCATGGCAGGAACCACCTGATCCGGTGGGCGGTGGCCGTCTTCGAATGTTTTGATATTGATAATGACCTTTTCGCCCATCTCAATCCGGCCTTCCAATGTCGCGGACCCCATATGAGGCAGCAACACGACATTGGACAATTGCCGCAGGCGTGGGTTCACATCGGTGCCGTGCTCATACACATCCAGACCGGCCCCGGCGATCTCGCCCGAGCGGATCAACCGGGTCAAAGCGTTCTCATCGATCACCTCGCCGCGCGAAGTGTTCACGATCACCGCCGAGGGTTTCATCAGCTTCAGCCGCCGCGCGTTCATCAGGTGAAAAGTGGACGGTGTAGACGGGCAGTTGATAGAAATCACATCCATCCGCGCAACCATCTGGTCAAGGCTTTCCCAATAGGTTGCCTCAAGCTCCTGTTCCGTTTCAGGCCGTAGCCGGCGGCGGTTATGGTAGTGCACCTGCATCCCAAAGGCGCTGGCCCGCCGCGCTACGGCCTGACCGATCCGGCCCATACCAAGGATGCCCAGACGGCGCCCACCGATTCTGCCGCCCAACAACGCATTAGGAGCCCATCCATCCCATTCGGATTTTTGCATCACCGAGAGCCCCTCGGGGATACGACGCGTCACGGCAAGAATCAGCGCCATAGTCATGTCGGCGGTATCATCGGTCAGCACACCCGGAGTGTTGGACACCAGAATGCCCCGCTGGCGGGCGGTTGCCACATCAATATTGTCGACCCCTGCACCATAGTTGGCGATCAGACGCAGGTTCTCACCCGCCTGCCCCAGCAGCCCGCCGTCGATTGTATCGGTGATGGTGGGAACCAGCACATCTGCCTCTTTGACCGCGGCGACAAGCTCATCTCGGGTCATGGGGGCATCGTCGGTACGCAGCTGAACATCGAACAGTTCGCTCAATCGCGTTTCCACCGCCTCGGGCAACCGTCGCGTAACGACAACACTCAGACGTTCTCTTGGCACCTGTGCACTCCCACTGCTTTGCAAAACTTCGCGCGCCATGGCATCGTGGCGCAGGAAAAGGCGGGGCACAAGAACCCCAAGGGCATTGAAACCACCTTTTTTCGAAACAAGATCAACAGGCACAAGAGCAGACCGTCAGTGAGTGGTATTCTACCCGCAAAACGCCGAATAGCGGCGCTGATAAGCGTGATCCTGATAGGAATTTGCGCGTCAAGCGCAGCTGCACAGGATAAACGCGGCCAAGTCACAAACCTGCCGCTGCCGCGTTTCGTCTCGATGAAGGCGGCCGAGGGAAATGTGCGGCGCGGCCCGTCTTTGACACATCGAATCGACTGGGTCTTCAAACGGCGTGGGATGCCCTTGCAGGTGACGGCCGAATTCGGAAACTGGCGGAAGGTTCAGGATCGCGACGGAGCCGGTGGCTGGGTACACTATGCTTTGTTGTCAGGCGTACGGACGGTTTTGATCGAATCCGAAATGCTGCCCGTATACACCAACCCCGATCCGAACTCACCGGTCAGCGCCCAGTTCGAGGCCGGAGTTGTTGCCCGGCTGGGCAGTTGCACCATTGACTGGTGTCGGATCTCAGCCGGTGGTTACAAAGGCTGGACACTCAAGTCGAATCTTTGGGGAGTAGACCCCGGTGAAGTTCGCGAATGATCCGCCATGCTCCGGTAACTAGGACGTCCTTTCAATAAAATCGCAGGTCAGCTTTACCAGTTCGACGCCAACATCCTCTTGCAGAAAGTGGCCTGCCTTGTGCAGCACGACATGCGGTTGTCCCGCGGCGCCGGGGCACAGTTTTTGGAATATCTGATCGATCCCTGCCATGACTTTGTCATCTGCACCAAAGGCCGTAAGAACCGGTGTTGTAAGTCCCTGTATCACCTCCCAAGCCTGCCTGTTGGGTCCAGCGGCCGGATCGTCCGGTGACGCGGGAACAAGCATGGGGAACTGGCGCGCTCCGGCTTTGTAGCTTTCATCGGGAAACGGAGCGTCATAGGCTGCCAATGTCTCGTCGGACAAGCTCGTCTCGGTTCCGCCTTGAAGGATGCCACCTGCCGGAAAAACCGGGACAGTCTGACTGAATGTCCGCCATTTTTCGAACGCCTCACCCATTGGCTGATCACCAGTGGGTAAAGCCGTATTCGAAACCACAATACGTGCGAATCTGTCCGGCATTTCTGCCCATAGTCTCAGGCCGATCAAACCGCCCCAGTCCTGACAGAACAACGTAACGTTATGTAGATCCGTTTTGCGAAGCCATTCTCCCATCCAGGCCACATGGCGCGCATAGGTGTAATCGTCGCGCTCGGTCGGTTTGTCCGACCGCCCAAAGCCAATCAAATCCGGTGCAATCGCCCGATGACCCTGCGCAACGAATCCCTTAATCATATGTCGGTACAGGTATGACCAACTTGGCTCACCATGCATCATCAAGACAGGCGCGGCCTCTTGCGGTCCTTGGTCGACATGGTGGATTCGCATAAACCCGCCTTCAGTGTCGTCGATCTGTGTATAATGCGGAGTGAAATCGTAGTCCGACAATTCTTGGAAACGTTCGTCTGGTGTGCGCAGATATTTCATCTTTCACCTACTTTTTATGATGGGCTATTTAAATGAATGGCACGCACTTAGGTCGCCTGTCACATCACAATGCCTAGCAGCGGTTTCCGAGCACACCGTTTTTGCGGCGATCTTCTAGAGCTTGAGGGCTACGAGCCTTGAAAAAGCGATCCCTTTAATGCTGTCCTGAAGGCCCCAGTATGGCGGCTGCTCAGGTTTGAAAAAATATTTTAACCTGAGCTGATTTTTTGCCTGAAAGGACTTGAACCCCCCAGACAACAATCGTAGATAGCGCCTCACCGTTGGGGTGTAGCCAAGTGGTAAGGCAGCGGTTTTTGGTACCGTGTATCGTAGGTTCGAATCCTACCACCCCAGCCAGTTCATCAGAACATGGAACGAGACTAGGCACTTGGTTCAGTTATACCCGAGAAATGCCCCCGTTTATGCCCCAG